>JAEYAG010000138.1 GCA_023451265.1 Actinomycetes bacterium
GTTCCGAAAGCAGGCTGAATCGGCCCTTTTCGGACGCGGGAGACCCCGGGAGTGCGATCCAGCCTGCTTTCGTGACGCCGCAGGCGTGTGACGCGGCGGGGAGGATTCGGGCGCAGCGGCGCGCGCGCATCCGGATCTGTTCCGAAAGCAGGCTGAATCGGCCTGTTCCGGGCGCGGGAGGCCCCGGGAGTGCGATCCAGCCTGCTTTCGCGACGCCGAGCGCGTGTGACGCGGCCCGGGAGTTGACGCGACGGGCGTGTGACACGGCGGGGAGGATGCGGGCGCAGCGGCGCGCGGCGGCATCCGGATCTGTTCCGAAAGCAGGCTGAATCGGCTCATTTCGGGCGTCAGAGGCCGCGGGTGTGCGATTCAGCCTGCTTTCGCGACGCCGCGGGCGTGTGACGCGGCCGGCGCACCGCCCCGCCCCGCGGCCGCCCCACCGCCGGGGTGGGCGTCCGCGCGACCTTTACACCTGCGGGGATCTGCTGTTCTTCGGACCGGATGCCGGGAATTCGTCCTCAGAACTGCTGATCTCCGCAGAAGTGATGCCCGCACCACCCTCGCGCGCCAGCGCCTCGAGGCGCTCGGCCTCCTCGCCGCCGATCGCCTCGCCGCGGGCGACGAGGCCGGCGACGTCCGACAGCGGGATCTGCTTGAGCAGCAGGGCGAGCACGAAGGCGACCGCGATGAACGGGATGAGGTACCAGAACACGGGGGCAAGCGCCTCCGCGTAGGCGTTCACGACGCCGTCGCGCAGCTCGTCGGGCAGGGCGTTCAGCACCGACGGGTCGATCGTCGCGGTCGCCTGGCCGGCCTCGTCGGCGGTGGCGCCGGCATCCGTGAACACCTTCGTGAGGTTCTCGGTGAGGCGCGTCGTGAACAGCACGCCGAACACGGCGGTGCCGAGGGCGGCCCCGACCTCGCGGAAGTAGTTGTTGGTGCTGGTCGCCGTGCCGATGTCGGCGGCGGGGACCGCGTTCTGCACGACCAGAACGACGACCTGCATGATGCAGCCGAGGCCGGCCCCGAACAGCAGCAGGTAGGCGCAGATGAGCCAGATCGGGGTCGCCGCGGTGAGCGTGGTCATGCAGAGCATCGCCGCGCCGGTGAGGAGCGTCCCGACGATCGGGAAGATCTTGTACTTCCCGGTCTTCGTGATGAGCAGCCCCGACGCGATCGACATGCCCATGACGCCGACCATCATCGGCAGCATGAGCAGTCCCGACTCGGCCGCCGAGGTGCCCGAGGACATCTGCAGGAACGTCGGGACGAAGCCGATCGCGGCGAACATCCCGATCCCGAGCGCGAGGCCGATCGCGGTCGCGTTGACGAACACGGGGTTGCGGAACATCGCCAGCGGCATGATCGGGTCGGCCGCGCGCGACTCGGTGAACACGAAGAGCGCCGCGGATGCCGCGAGGCCGAGCCCCCACGCCCACGTCTCGATCGCGCCCCAGCCGTGGGCGCTCGAGCCACCGAAGTCGGTGAAGAAGATGAGGCAGGTGGTCGCGATCGACAGGAACACGACGCCCAGCCAGTCGATCGGCTTCGTCGCCTTCTTGTTCGGCAGTTGCAGCGCGAACACCGCGATGAGGAACGCAGCGATGCCGACGGGGATGTTGATGTAGAACGCCCACTGCCAGGTGAGGTGGTCGACGAAGAACCCGCCGAGCAGGGGGCCGCCGACGGCGGAGATGCCGAACACGGCGCCGAGCGGGCCGAGGTACTTGCCGCGCTCGTTGGCCGGGACGATGTCGGCGATGATCGCCTGCGACAGGATCATGAGCCCGCCGCCGCCGAGGCCCTGAATCGCGCGGAAGACGACGAACATCCAGAAGTCGGTCGCGAACGCGCAGCCGACGGATGCCAGGGTGAAGATCGCAATGGCGAGCATGAACAGCCGCCGCCGACCGAGCACGTCGCCGAACTTGCCGTAGATCGGCATGACGATCGTCGTGGCGAGGATGTACGCGGTCGTGATCCACACCTGGTGGCTGACGCCGCCGAGCTCGCCGACGATCGTCGGCATGGCGGTCGAGACGATCGTCTGGTCGAGGCTCGACAGCAGCATGCCGGCGAGCAGGGCGGAGAAGATGATCCAGATCCGCCGCTTGGTCAGCAGCAGGGGTGCGTCGCCGGTGCGGGCGACGGGAACGGGTGCGGTGGTGGTCATCGAGCGGATCCGATCAGGGTCGTCTGGGTGGCGAAGAGGTCTCGGGCGGCGGCGATGCGCCGCGCGAAGATGTCGGGGAAGGTGTCGTCGTGGCCCGGCGCGAGGAACTCGGTGATCGCCGCGCGTGAGATGGCACCGATCACCTGCGCCGCGATCTCGGCGCGCAGGTCGCCCTCGGGCAGGTTTTCGCGCTGCTCGATGAGGCGGGCGTGGAACTGCTCCTCCTCGAGGCCGTGCTGCAGCATCCGTCCGATGAGCCGCGGTTCCTTGTCGACGGCGGCGAACAGGGCGCTGATCTGCTCCGGGCCGACCTCCGCGGCGCGCCAGCGGTCGGTGACGAGGGTGGCGAGGTCGAGCAGGAGCGTGGGTGAGAGGGTGCCCGCGCCGGTGCCGGCGGCGAGGAAGGCGGCGATGGCCTCGGCATCCGTCCGATGCAGGGGGATGCCGAGGACCGCGTCCTCCTTCGAGGCGAAGTAGTTGAAGAACGTGCGGCGCGAGATCGCGGCTTCGGAGCAGAGCTCTTCGATCGTGAAGCCGGCGAGGCCGCGCTCGGCGGTCAGTTCCCGCGCGAAGCGGATGAGACCCGCCGATGTCTGGCGGCGCTGCTCTTCGCGGCGATTGGGTGCACTTTCGGTCATGGAGTGCATTATTGCACTATCCGGGCGAGGGTGCAGAATTCGCGTGCGGTGGGGGTCAGCCGGCGCGTGCCGCCCATCGCGCGAGGTGCGCGATCAGCGCGCGGTGTTCGGGGCTGTCGTACGAGCGTTCGTCGTGGCCGAGCACGTCGACCGCGACCCGCGCGTCGCCGCGCCGGGTCGTCCAGGCGGCGGGCTCCGGACGGCCGTCACCGGCGTGCCAGGCCACGATCGTCCGCTCGCCGATCGGCTGCAGGCGGCAGTATCGCTCGTCGTCGACCTCGAAGCTCCGCAGCACGTCCGCGTCGCCGGTGATGTCGATGCGCGTGCGCCCGTGCGGCGGGTGGTGGGACACCCCCGGCAGCCAGATGGCGCCGATCGCCGCTCCCCACGCGGGGTAATCGCGCAGCGACGAGACGGCGGAGTGCAGCGCGAGCACCCCGATGCCCCGCCGCAGTGCCGCGTCGAACCCCGCGACGGATGCCGGGTCCACCCCGCCGTCGCCGGCCCCGTCGCGCCAGGGGTCGCCCGCATTGACGGCCAGGAGATCGACGTCACCGAGGCGTCGCATCGCGGCATCCACGTCGTCGTCGATCTCGACGTCGAAGCCGGCCTCCCGCAGGACCGCGGCCAGCCGCTCGCTCGTCCCGGCGAACGGATGCCACGGGTCGCCGTACCGACCCGAGCCGCTCGCGATCAGGGCGCGCATGCCGGCCTACTTCGCCACGAGCGTCGTCTCGAAGCTGTACATGTCGGGACGGTAGCCGTGGTGCCCGTACTCGACAGCGCGGCCTGACCCGTCGAACGCGACGCGCTCCATCGTCAAGATGGGTCCGCCCTTGTCGATGTCGAGCAGCGCGCTCTCGTCGCCGTGCGCGCGGCGGGCGCCGATCTTCTGGTTCGCGATCCGGATCGTGACGCCCCGCGCCCGGAGGATCTGGTAGAGCCCGCGGGTCTCGAGCTGCTCGGTCGTGATGTCGGCGAATTCGATCGGCAGATAGTTCTCCAGCACGGCCACGGGCACGCCGTCGGTGGAGCGCTGCCGGCGCAGGTACACCACATCGGACCCCACCGGCACGCTCAGTGCCGCGGCGGTGGCGGCATCGGCGGGCCGCGTCTCGTGCTCGAGGACGCGGGTCCCGGGCTCGTGATGGGCGCTCTTGAGATCCTCGTAAAGACTCGTCAGCTCGACCTGGCGCGTCACCTGGCCCTGGACGACCTGCGTGCCGATGCCGCGCCGGCGCACGAGCAGCCCCTTGTCGACCAGCTCCTGCATGGCACGCCGGATCGTCGGGCGCGACAGTCCCAGCCGCTGCCCGATCGCGATCTCGTTCTCCAGCCGGGCGCCCGCGGGAATCGCGCCCGAGCGGATGGCCTTCTCGAGCGCGCTCGCCACCTGGAAGTACAGGGGCACGGGACCCGTGCGATCGAGATCTTGCAGCAGGTCATCGAACTGGACCACGTCGTCAGCCATCATCGCCCCCGGAGTTGCACTTATTGTCGCGACAATCATACATCTCTGCCGCTTTGTCACCTGACAAGTAAGGAACCCTCTTGCGCCTCTGCGGTCATGTGTTATTGTTAGGACAAATGCCGAACGAGCGACCTCGCGAGAGGCGCAGAGAGTTGTACAGCGGAGTATGACGGAGAACACATCACGCCTCGACGTGCTGGCCCTCGGCCGCCTCGGGGTGGACATCTATCCCCTGCAGGATGGCGTCGGCCTGGAGGACGTGGAGACCTTCGGCAAGTACCTGGGCGGCAGCGCCGCCAACGTCACGGTCGCGGCGGCGCGCTACGGCCGCCGCTCGGCACTCGTCTCCCGCGTCGGTGACGACCCGTTCGGCCGCTACCTGCTGCGCGAGCTCCCCCGCCTCGGCGTCGATGACGAGTACGTCGCGGTCGACCCCGACCTCAAGACCCCCGTCACGTTCTGCGAGATCTTCCCGCCCGACGACTTCCCGCTCTACTTCTACCGCGAGCCGAAGGCGCCCGACCTCAACATCACGCCGTCGGACGTCGACGTCGAGGCGGTGAAGAGCGCGCGCATCCTCTGGTTCACCGCGACCGGGCTCTCCCAGGACCCAAGCCGCTCCACCCACTTCTCGCTGCTCGGTGAACGCGAGAGCGGACACACGATCTTCGACCTCGATTACCGCCCGATGTTCTGGTCCGACCCCGCCGATGCCCGCGCGCACGTCAGCCGGGCCCTCGAGCATGCCACCGTCGCCGTCGGCAACCGCGAGGAATGCGAGGTCGCGGTCGGGGAGACCGAACCGAGCCGCGCGGCATCCGCTCTCCTCGACCGGGGCGTACAGCTCGCGATCGTGAAGCAGGGTCCGAAGGGCGTGCTGGCAAAGACGGCGGATGAGACAGTCGAGGTGCCGCCGTATTTCGTCGACGTCGTCAACGGGCTCGGCGCCGGTGATGCGTTCGGCGGGGCTCTCTGCCACGGGCTGCTCGCCGGGTGGGATCTCGAGCGCATCCTGCGATTCGCGAACGTCGCCGGTGCGCTCGTCGCGTCACGCCGCGAATGCTCGACGGCCATGCCGACGGCATCCGACGTCGACGCCATCCTCGAGACGGGAGCCCTGTGATGTCCACCTCGTTCCTCTCCGGCGAGCAGTTCGCCGCCCTCCGCGAACTGCGGGCCACGCGCCCGGAGGCGATCGGTGAAGCGCTTGCAGCACGCCGCCGGCGTGATGTGCTGCGCGGCGACGGCCGCCTGTTCATCGTCGCTGCCGACCATCCGGCCCGCGGTGCGCTCGCCGTCGGACAGAACCCGACCGCGATGGCCGATCGCTACGCCCTGCTCGACCGCCTCGCAATCGCGCTGAGCCGCCCGGGCGTCGACGGCGTGCTCGGCACCCCCGACATCATCGACGACCTCGCCGCTCTCGGCCTGCTCGACGACAAGATCGTCGTCGGCTCGATGAACCGCGGGGGCCTGCGCGGCGCCGCGTTCGAGATGGACGACCGGATGACGGGCTACGACGTGCCGACGATGGTGGCGAGCGGCATCGACTTCGCCAAGACGCTTGTCCGGGTGAACCTCGCCGACCCGGGCACCGTCGCGACGCTGACCGCGATGACGGATGCCGTGACGCAGGCCGCCGCGGCAGGGCTGCCGATCATGCTCGAGCCCTTCCTCAGCAGCTGGGTCGACGGGCGCATCGTCAACGACCTGTCGACCGATGCCGTGATCCTCTCCATCGCGATCGCCGCAGGACTCGGCGCCTCGAGCGCCTACACCTGGATGAAGCTGCCGGTCGTCGACGACATGGAGCGCGTCATGGCCGCGACGACGATGCCGACGCTGCTCCTCGGCGGCGACTCCGGCGTCGACCCCGACGAGACCTTCGCCGCCTGGGAGGACGCCCTCTCGCTCCCCGGCGTCCGCGGACTCACCGTGGGACGCACGCTCCTCTACCCGCCCGACGACGACGTCGCCGCCGCCGTGGACATCGCGGCGGGCCTCGTCCACACCGACCTCTGATCCGAACCGAAGGAACCGACATGAGCATCACCCAGAACGACGTCGCGGTCGACTCCGCGGCCGCAGACCTCCGCACCATCCCGCACTGGATCTCGGGCGCCGAGCGCGCTTCGACGAGCGGCCGCACGGCTCCCGTGTACAACCCCGCGACCGGTGCCGTGGCGGCGAACGTCGCGCTGGCGGATCAGGCCGAGATCGACGAGGCGATCGCCTCGGCCGAGGCGGGCTTCCGCGTCTGGAGCGGCTACTCGATCGCGAAGCGCCAGACCGTGCTGTTCGCGTTCCGCGAGCTGTTGAACGCACGCAAGGGTGAGCTCGCACAGATCATCACCGCGGAGCACGGCAAGGTGGTCTCCGACGCGATGGGCGAGATTCTGCGGGGTCAGGAGGTCGTGGAGCTCGCGACCGGGTTCCCGCACCTGATCAAGGGCGCGTATTCGGAGAACGCGTCGACGGGGATCGATGTCTACTCACTGAAGCAGCCCCTGGGCGTGGTGGGGGTCATCTCGCCGTTCAACTTCCCCGTGATGGTGCCGCTGTGGTTCGCGCCGATCGCGATCGCCGCGGGCAATGCCGTGATCCTGAAGCCGTCTGAGAAGGACCCGTCTGCGGCGCTGTGGCTCGCGCAGCTGTGGAAGGAGGCGGGGCTTCCCGATGGCGCGTTCACGGTGCTGCAGGGCGACAAGCTCGCCGTCGACGGGCTGCTGGAGTCCCCGATCGTGCAGTCGATCAGCTTCGTCGGGTCCACCCCGATCGCACAGTACATCTACGAGACCGCCAGCAAGCACGGCAAGCGCGTGCAGGCCCTCGGCGGCGCGAAGAACCACATGCTCGTCCTGCCCGACGCAGACCTCGACCTCGTCGCCGACCAGGCCGTCAACGCCGGCTTCGGCGCCGCCGGGGAACGCTGCATGGCGATCTCGGTGGTCCTGGCGGTCGAGCCTGTGGCGGACGACCTGATCGGCAAGATCACGGAGCGCATCGCGAAGCTGCGCATCGGCAACGGCGCGGGCGTCGACGGGGTCGAGCCCGACATGGGACCGCTCATCACCGACGTGCACCGCGACAAGGTGTCGAGCTACGTCGACATCGCCGAGCAGGACGGCGCGACGATCGTCGTCGACGGCCGGGGTTTCACGGTCGACGGTCACGAGGACGGGTTCTTCTTCGGCCCGACCCTCATCGACGCGATCCCGACCACATCCCGCGCGTACACGGAGGAGATCTTCGGCCCGGTCCTATCGGTCGTCCGGGTCGGCTCGTACGAGGAGGGCCTCGATCTGATCAATTCGGGCGAGTTCGGCAACGGCACCGCGATCTTCACGAACGACGGCGGAGCCGCCCGCCGGTTCCAGAACGAGGTCCAGGTCGGAATGATCGGCATCAACGTCCCGATCCCCGTCCCCGTCGCATACCACTCGTTCGGCGGGTGGAAGAAGTCCCTCTTCGGCGACGCGAAGGCGTACGGCGTGCACGGGTTCGACTTCTTCACCCGCGAGAAGGCGATCACCTCACGCTGGTTCGACCCTGCGACGCACGGCGGCATCAACCTGGGTTTCCCGCAGAACAACTGAAGGCCCGGATGCCGCGGGCCCCGCATCCGGGGGGATGGGCCTGCGGCATCCGACGACACACGAAAGCACGGACATGAGCACCACCGACCAGCGCTGGTTCCACCGACGCGGCGACCTCGCCGCGAACGGGTGGGAGAGTGTCGTCGACGCGAACCTCCCCGGTTGGGATCACACGGGCATCCGCATCGGCACGCTCGTCGAGGGCGCCTCCCTCGGGCTCACCGAGTGCGACGTCGAGCGCATCGTCGTCCCGCTCGCCGGGTCGTTCACGGTCACTCATCACCACCACCCCGGTGAGTGGGAGACGCGCCTGCACGGGCGGGCCTCCGTCTTCGACGGCCCCACCGACGTGCTCTACCTGCCGACGGGGACGACGGCGGAGATCCGGGGCGAGGGACGTGTCGCCGTCGCCGAGGCGCCCACGGCCGAGAAGCGGGCATGGCAGTACATCCCCGCGGCCGAGACGCCGATCGAACTGCGCGGCGCCGGCCGGTCGAGCCGGCAGGTGCACAACTTCGGCACCCCGCAGGCGCTGGATGCCGCCAAGCTCATCGTCTGCGAAGTCGTGACGCCCGCGGAGAACTGGTCGTCGTACCCGCCGCACAAGCACGACGAGCAGGTGCCCGGGCACGAGTCGCGGCTCGAGGAGATCTACTACTTCGAGACGGCGCCCGCCCGCGGCTCCGCCCAGGGCACGGCCGAGGCCGCCTTCGGGATGTTCTCGACCTACTCGTCGCCGGCCGGCGACATCGACATCAACGCGATGGTGCGCACCGGCGACATCGCCCTCGTGCCGTTCGGCTATCACGGCCCTGCCGTCGCCGCCCCCGGGTACGACCTCTACTACCTCAACGTCATGGCCGGCCCCGACCCCGAGCGGGCGTGGCTGATCAGCGACGACCCGGCGCACGCCTGGGTCCGCGGCTCCTGGGAAGGCCAGGAATTCGACACCCGACTCCCGTACACGCACGACACCGAAGGACAGAACTGATGGCAGCGACCAAGCGGATGACGGTCAGCCAGGCGCTCGTGGAGTTCCTGGCCCACCAGTGGACCGTCGATGGTGACATCCGCGAGCGGACGATCCCCGGCATGTTCGGGATCTTCGGGCACGGCAACGTCGCGGGCATCGGGCAGGCTCTCAAGCAGTTCAACGTGGAGCAGCCCGACCTCATGCCGTACTACCAGGCCCGCAACGAGCAGGCGATGGTGCACCAGGCGGTCGGATACGCCCGCATGCACCGTCGCCGCGGCACGTACGCGTCGGCCGCGTCCGTCGGCCCGGGCGCCGCGAACATGCTGACCGCCGCGGCGCTCGCGACGACCAACCGCCTGCCCGCGCTGCTGCTGCCCTCCGACACGTTCGCGACCCGCGTCGCCGACCCCGTCCTGCAGCAGCTCGAGCAGCCGTGGGACATCGGCCTCACCGTCAACGACGCGTTCCGCCCGCTGTCGCGGTTCTTCGACCGGGTGCAGCGGCCCGAGCAGCTGTTCTCCATCGCACTCGCCGCCATGCGTGTGCTCACCGACCCGGCCGAGACCGGCGCTGTCACGATCGCCCTCCCCGAGGACGTGCAGGCCGAAGCGCTCGACGTGCCACTGGAGTTCCTGCAGGACCGCGAGTGGCACATCCGCCGGCCGCTGCCCGAGCGCGCGCCGCTGGCCCGCGCGGTGGCCGCGATCCGGGGCGCGAAGAAGCCGTTCCTCATCGCCGGCGGCGGCGTGCTGTACTCCTCGGCCGAGAACGAGCTGCGCGCGTTCGTCGAGGCCACCGGCATCCCGGTCGGCACCTCGCAGGCCGGCGGCGGCGTGCTGAACTGGGACCACCCGCAGAACCTCGGCGGCGTCGGCGCCACGGGCACGCTGGCCGCGAACCGGCTCGCCGCCGAGGCGGACGTCATCATCGGCATCGGCACCCGCTACAGCGACTTCACGACCGCGTCGCGCACGGCGTTCCAGAACCCCGATGTGACGTTCGTCAACATCAACATCGCCTCCTTCGACGCGTACAAGCACGGAACGCAGCTGCCCGTCATCGCCGACGCTCGTGAGGCGCTCACGGCGCTCGCCGCCGAGCTCACCGGCTACGCCGTCGCCGCGGAGTACGCCGAGCGCATCGCGCGCGAGAAGCGGGAGTGGGATGCCGCGGTCGACGCCGCCTTCGCGCCGTCGGGCCTGGAGCTTCCCGGACAGCCCGAGATCATCGGCGCGGTGCAGTCCACGAGCGACCCGAAGGACGTCATCGTCCAGGCCGCCGGCTCGCTGCCGGGCGACCTGCACAAGCTGTGGCGCGTGCGCGACCCGCTCGGCTACCACGTCGAGTACGCGTTCTCCTGCATGGGGTACGAGATCGCCGGCGGCCTCGGCGCCAAGCGGGGCCTCCTCGCCGACGGCGACGACCGCGACGTCATCGTCATGGTCGGCGACGGGTCGTACCTCATGCTCAACACCGAGCTCGTCACCGCCGTCGCCGAGGGCATCAAACTCATCGTCGTGCTCATCCAGAACCACGGCTACGCCTCGATCGGCCACCTGTCCGAGACCGTCGGTTCAGAGCGCTTCGGCACGTGGTACCGCGAGTACGACGGCGAGAAGCGCAACTTCCAGGGCGAGAAGATCCTCCCGATCGACCTCGCGATGAACGCCCGCAGCTACGGCCTCGACGTCGTGGAGATCGAGCCCGGACCGGCGGCGATCGATGACCTGAAGGCCGCCGTCGCGGCGGCGAAGGCATCCGACTCGTCCACCTTCATCCACATCAACAGCGACCCGCTCATCTACGCGCCCGACGGGGCCGGATGGTGGGACGTGCCCGTGCCCGAGGTCTCGACCCTCGCCGCCACGCAGCGGGCGCGCGGAGACTACCTCGCCCAGCAGGCGAACCAGAAGCCGCTGCTGGGCTGAGCCCGTCGAAGCCTGAGTCCCGCAGCATCCGTCATCCACCTCATCCGGAGCACATCATGACCGACACCAGCACCACCCTCGCCGCCGCAGCCACGGGGGAGAACCCCGGCCTGCGCATCGGGACGGCCCCCGACTCGTGGGGCGTCTGGTTCCCCGACGACCCGAAGCAGGTGCCCTGGCAGCGCTTCCTCGACGAGGTCGTCGCCGCCGGGTACTCCTGGATCGAGCTGGGCCCGTACGGCTACCTGCCGACCGACCCGCACCAGCTCGAGGACGAGCTCGGCTCGCGCGGGCTCAAGCTGTCGGCCGGCACCGTCTTCACCGGCTTCCACAAGGGTGACGACCAGTGGCAGCGCGCGTGGGACCAGGCCCTCGCCGTCGCCGGCCTCGCGTCGAAGCTCGGCGCCGAGCACCTCGTCGTGATCCCCGACCTCTGGCGCAGCGACGCCACGAGCGAGGTGCTCGAGTCGCGCACCCTCACCGACGAGCAGTGGACGAAGCTCGCCGCCGGTCACGATCGGCTCGGCAAGGCGCTGCTGGAGGAGTTCGGGGTCCGCCAGCAGTTCCACTCGCACGCCGACAGTCACGTCGGCACGACCCGCGAGGTCGTGCGCTTCCTCGACGAGACCGACCCGCGCTACACCAACCTGTGCCTGGACACCGGCCACTTCGCCTACTACGGCGGCGACAACGTCAAGCTCATCCAGGACCGCCCCGAGCGCATCGGGTACCTGCACCTCAAGCAGGTCGACACGTCGCTGCTGTTCGACGTGCTGAAGAACGACGTGCCGTTCGCCGGTGCCGTCACGCAGGGCATCATGATCGAGCCGCCTCACGGCGTGCCCGACCTCGCCCCCATCATCGAGGCCGTCGCCGCCATCGATCCCGACATCTTCGCCATCGTCGAGCAGGACATGTACGGCTGCGACGTCGACTTCCCGTTCCCTGTCGCCAAGCGCACCCGCGAGCACATCTTCGGCTGCACGCACCTCGCCCGCGTCCACTGATCTCCACCCTTCTCACCGAAAGAGCACTGACATGACCACTGACCTCCGCATCGGCGTCGTCGGAGCGGGCCTCATGGGCGCCGACCACATCACCCGCATCACGCGGCGCATCGCCGGCGCCGTCGTGTCGGCCGTCGTCGAGCCCGACGCGGGCCGCGCCGCGGCCGCCGCCGAGAGCGCACCCGGCGCGCAGACCTTCACGCGCATCGAGGACGCCATCGCCGCGGACGCGGTCGACGCCGTCCTCATCGCGACGCCCGGGAAGTTCCACGAGCCGGTGCTCGTCCCGGCGCTCGAGGCGAAGCTGCCGATCCTGTGCGAGAAGCCGCTCACCCCCGACTCGGCGTCGTCGTGGGAGATCCTCCAGCTCGAGCAGCAGCTCGATCGGCCGCACATCCAGGTCGGCTTCATGCGGCGGTTCGACGCCGAGTACCAGGCGCTGCGAGAGCTGATCGCCTCGGGCGACTCCGGCGAGCTGATGATGCTGCGCGCCGTGCACCGCAACCCTTCGGTGCCGGACTCGTACACGCAGGAGATGCTGATCAACGACTCGGTCGTGCACGAGTTCGACGTCGTGCCGTGGCTGGCGGGCTCGCCGGTGAAGAGCGTCGAGGTGAAGTACCCGCGCCGCAATTCGCTGTCGCCCGAGCACCTGCGCGAGCCCATCCTCGTGCTGATGGAGCTCGAGAACGGCGTCTACGTCGACGTCGAGATGAACGTGAGCGTGCAGTTCGGCTATCAGGTCGCGACCGAGGCGGTCTTCGAGAAGGGGCTGGCGCGCATCGGCCAGCCGTCGGGGCTGCAGACGTGGCGCGACGGCGCGTTCGCCGTCGCCGATCACACGAGCTTCGTGACCCGCTTCGCGGCGGCGTACGACCAGCAGATTCAGCGGTGGGTGGATGCCGTCCGCGATGGACGCCTCGTCGACGGCCCCAACGCGTGGGACGGCTACCGGGTCGCCCTGGCCTGCGAGGCGGGCGTGACGGCCCTCGCCGGCGGCATCGTCCCCGTCGAGGCGCCCGAGCGCCCCGCGTTCTACGCCTGACCCGGCACCCATCCGGCATCCATTCGAGGAGAATCACGACATGGTCCGCATTGCGCTCGACCCCACCCCGTACAACGACACGGTCGCCCTGCTCGACTTCCCCGACTACGTCGCACGGCTCGGCTACGAGTACCTGCAGCTGACGCCGAATCCCGACTTCGGGCGGCACTTCCACTACCCGAAGGTCGACAGCGGCATGATCGCGCAGCTGAAGAAGCGTGCGAAGGATGCCGGGGTCACGATCACCTCGGTGCTCCCCGTGCAGCGGTTCGGCGGGCCGGAGCGGCATCAGTGGGAGGCGGCGGTGTACAACACGACCCGCTACATCCAGATCGCCGCCGAGCTCGACGCTCCCGTCGTCAACACCGAGTTCTCGGGCCGCCCGGAGCGTGAGGAGGAGTCGGAGTACGCCTTCTACCGCTCGATGGAGGCGCTCCTGCCGGTGCTCGAGCGCGAGGGCGTGGCGCTCAACTTCGACCCGCACCCCGACGATTTCGTCGAGGACGGGCTCGAAGCGTGGCGCATCATCCGTGGGCTGGACAGCGACCGGGTCGGCTTCGTGTACGTCGCCGCGCACACCTTCCACTACGGTGACCGCGCGGCCACGCTCCTGCCCGAGGTCGGCGACCGGCTCGGCGCCGTGTACACGGCCGACACGTTCGACCATCGGCGCTCGAACGGTCTGCGGTTCATCTCGAACCCTCCCGGCAACGCCGTGCGCGTGCACCAGCACCTGAAAATCGGCGACGGCGACGTCGACTGGGCGGAGCTGTTCACGACGCTCCGTGCCACCGGGTACCTCGACCGCCCCGACGCGCTTCTCGTCTCGAACGTCTTCGCCGAGGACGAGCGCGCCGACGAGGTCTCGCGCTTCCAGCTGCAGAAGCTGCGCGAGCTCCTCGGCTGAGCCGTGACCGCCTGGGCACGGTATCCGTACGACGGCACCGTCGTCCTCGTCACCGGCGGCGGGTCGGGCATCGGCCGCGCGATCGCCCGCGCGTTCGCCGCGCAGGGCGCGCTCGTCGCGGTGGCGGGCAGGCGGGCGGCGCCCCTGGACGAGACGCTCGAGGGCTTCGAGGAGGCCCACACCCTGCCGGTGGTCGCCGACGTGGCATCCGTCGATGGTGTCGCGGCGGCGATCGACGCCGTGATCGACCGCTGGGGGCGGCTCGACGTGGTCGTCGCCAATGCCGGCACGAGCGAGCCGGGCACGATCGACGATCTCGACGCCGCCGCGTGGGAGCGCATGCGGTCGGTCAACGTGGACGGTCTCATCCATCTGGCGCGTGCGGCGGCGCCGCACCTGCGGGCGAGTCGCGGGAACCTGCTCGTGATGTCGTCGGTCGCGGGTTTCGGCGGCGACTGGAACCAGGCGGGATACAACGCGACGAAGGGTGCGGTGAACGCGCTCGTGCAGTCGATGGCGCTCGATCTCGGCCGCGACGGCGTGCGCGTCAACGCGATCGCCCCCGCGTTCACCGCGACGGCGCTGACCCAGGAGCGGCTCGATGATCCGGCGTTCCACGCGAAGCTGCTCGATCGCATCGCCCTGGATCGCCCCGCGACCCCCGACGACATCGCGCGCGCCGCGCTGTTCCTCGCCAGCCCCGACGCGGCCTACATCACCGGCGTCATCCTCCCCGTCGACGGCGGCACGACGGCATCCGTCGGCACGCCGCGTCCCCTCGCGAAAGAGAGCGCATGAGCATCCTGTCGATGAACGTCACGACGACGTTCCACAGCAACATCGTCACCGACATCCGCATCACGAAGGAGGCGGGCTTCGCCGGCATCGAACTGCAGACGCCGAAGCTCTCGCGCTACCTCGACGCCGGCTTCACCGCTGAGTCGCTGCTGCCGCATCTGGAGGGGCTGACGGTGACGGGCGTCGGCGCCGTGCTCGACGCCGAGCGCCAGGGCGCGGGGCGAGAGGACTTCCTCGCCGAGGTCGCGAGGCTCTCGCGCGTGGCCGCCGTCGTGGGTGCTCCGGTCGTGCAGGTGTGCACCGGGCCCGTCAGCTGGGACGTCGTGAAGGACTTCCGGGCGGGGCGTCTCGCCGCCGACGACCCGCGCTATCGCGGCACACTCGGTGCGCCCGAGGCCGACGCGGTCTCGGCGGTCGCCCGCAACGTGCGGGATGCCGCGGACATCGCCGCCGACCACGGCGTCGGGCTCTTCCTCGAGCCGCTCGCCTGGTCGAACGTGAACCGGCTCGCGCAGGGGCTGCGGATCATCGACGAGGCCGCGCGCGACAACGTCTTCATGTGCGTGGACTTCTGGCACTTCTGGACCACCGGGGACACCCTCGAGGAGGTCGCCGCGCTGCCGAAGGAGATCATCGGCGCCGTCCACGTCTGCGACGGCCGTGACCTCGACCGCGCTCGCGACGTGCCGGACCAGAGCGTCCACCGCGACGTCGTGATCGGCGGCGGGTCGATCCCGCTGCAGGAGTGGGCGGATGCCGTGAAGTCGACCGGCTACGACGGCGCGTGGGCGACCGAGATGTTCTCGACGAAGGCCGCCGAGGGCGACCTGCTCGAGGTGGCCCGCACGATGCGCGGGCTCCTCGGCATCCTCGTGGGCTGAGGTCTCACCGGCCCTCTCAGGCGAGCGATGCCGTCAACGCGGCATCCGCTTCCTTCAGCACGGCAGCCGCGACCTCGAGGCCCTCGATGCGTCCGAGGGACACGTCCTCGTGCTCGATGTTGACGCGCATGACCCGACTCTATGTTCACGCTCCCATCAAGTCAAGCCCGTATCGATGACGGCTACCGAGAACGATGCCCTCGCGCCCGAGGTGCGGTGGATCCACGGACGACCAGTTCGAACGACTGCGCTGGGCGAGGGGTCGCGGGAAGGCCCCGGATATCGTCCAGGAGAGCCTCGACCGCATGCTCGCCGATCTCGTCGAAGTCCTGGCGAATGGTTGTCAATGGTGGGTTGAGGAAACGCGCTTCGGGGATATCGTCGAAGCCGACCACGCTCACGTCACCCGGCACCTCGAGCCCGGCGCCGATGATCGCAGCCATCGCGCCGATCGCCATCTGATCGTTCCCAGCCACGATTCCGTCGATCCGGCGACGAGCGACGAGTTCGGAGATCGCTCGAAACCCGCTCTCGGCCGACCAATCTCCCCCGAGGGCTGTATGGGCCGCGAGGTTCGCCTCGGACATCGCTTGGAGGTAGCCGTTCGTCCTGGCGTCGGACTCGATGAACTCGGCGGGTCCGGCGAGATGGTAGATCTCGCGATGCCCCAGGGCGATGAGATGCTCGGTGCCCAGGCGGGCGGCAGCCACCTGCTCGGGGGTTGCCACACCATGGTTTCCCGCCGCAGAATGCACTGTCACGAATGGGACGGTGATGGGCGATCGAGCGATCTTCTCCACGACGGCGACCTCTGAGGTGACGACGATGACACCCTCGACGAGCTGTCGTTGAAGTTGCATGACGCCGGCGTCGATATGTGCCGCTGTCGCATCGGGCAGACTGACGATGTTGACGAGGTAGCCAGCTGCTCGTGCGTGACGGTCGATCGCCCTCACACACCTCGACGGACCATACTGACTGAGTTGCGTCGACAGCACGCCAATGGTCTCAGAACGTCCGATGGCGAGAGATCTCGCGGCGTGGTTCGGTCGATAGTGCAGCTCGGCCATGGCGATGCGGACCTTCTCCCGCGTCTCGGGCCGGACGTTCGTCAACCCGCCCACGACCCGCGACACCGTCTGCGATGACACCCCGGCGAGCTTTGCGACATCGCGGATGCTGGGCGCGCGGTCGGAAGCCACCATGCGTTACCACCTCGATCTAGAACCAGATGCTCAGTCAGAGCATCCCATGTCGTCGACCCGGTCGCGGTGTCGCACTTGACACGGGCTCCGACGCCGGGTTTAGTGTAGCCACGCCAGATGTTCCCGCAAACATTTTGCGATCCGCCGCGGCCGGGCACGATACCGGCACGGCACCATCCAACCGCCAGCCACGCAAGAACGGGGTTCGCCTTGCCCATTGAGACCATCGAGCTCGCCGTCCGCGACATCGAACGATCGATCGGGTTCTACTCGAGACACCTCGGTGCCCGGCTGGTCTCGCGCACCGACAGGACAGCTCGATTGGATCTGGTAACAGCTGAGATCGAGTTGCACGAGCATCCGGACGCGGGACCGATCACCTGGACCGGTGACGACTACGTCCGCGGGTTCCGACACCTCGGCTTCAAGGTGTCGGACATCGACTCGCTCGTCGAAGACTTGCATGCGGAAGCGGTCCCCTTCTGGTACGACGTGCACGACAACGAGGACGCCGGCGTCCGTATCGCCTTCTTCTTCGATCCTGACGGCATCGTCTTCGAGATGGTCCAAGGTCATGTCTCGTACGACGATGTTCACGATCCCGTTCTGGTGGCCGAAGAACTCGCGCTTCCCGACCCTCCACGGCCCCGGTTCGATCACGTGGGGATCTCCTCGGATGATCCGGTTGCTTCTCGCTCCTTCTACGCAGTCGCGGGGTTTCGTCTCGCCGGAACCATCAGCTTCGACGATGGACGCGCTATGCAGCTTCAGTTCCTTCGAAGCGGGCAGACGGTCATCGAGCTGCTGACGTTCCCCCGCCAACTGCTGCCAAGCGAACCCGCACACAATCGAGTGGGGGTCCGCGCGCTCGTGCTCCAGACCACCGAGCCGGGCGCACATGAGCGCGTCGACTTGCGGGATCCGGACGGGCTTCCGGTCGCGCTCGTTGATGCCCTCGCCTGACGTCAGAGCCTCAGGTCTCGCCCGTTCGGCCCGACCATCTCAGTCGAAGGGTCACCTGCCAGGCGGCTCAGAGCCGCTGTCGCGCTGGTCCCGTTGAGTCTCGAACGATGAGAGTACTGGCGCCGCGGTCGTCGTCGACGGCCGTCGGGGGAGTGCCGAGTTTCGCGAGGAGGGCACCGACTGCGTCGCGACCTTGCTGCCGGAAGTCGAGCCGGACGGTCGTGAGCGCAGGCGTGAAGTACGGAGTCTCGGGCGTGTCGTCCAGCCCCGTGACGCTGATATCCCCGGGGACCGCGAGGCCTCTTTCGTGGAGGGCGTGCATGGCGCCGAGCGCCATCTGGTCGTTCGCCGCGACGATCGCAGTGGGCAGCGCCCTGGCCGACAAGGGCGCGATGACGTCATGCCCGGATCGAGCTGACCAGTCCCCGTGCAGGATGCCGGTCGAGTCAAGGCCGCGCGCGGCGATCGCCGCCTCGTAGGCATGGAGACGGTTGCGTGCCGCCGCCCAGTCTTCGGGGCCGGCGATGTGGAGGAAGGTGCGGTGGCCGAGATCGGCGAGATGCCCGACGATGTCGTCGACGCCGTGCGTGGCGTCACGCGACGATGAGATGGACTCCGGCTCGTCCGTCTCACTGGCGATGACGACGGGAACGTTGAACGAGGCCTGCTCGAACACCTTCCGAGTGCCGTCGGTGGAGGCGAACGCGACGATGCCGGCCAGGTCGTACTGCAGGAGGGACTGTAGTGCTTGGCCGATCTCCTCGACATCGCCCATGTCCAGCGTGACCACGTCAAGGAGATAACCGGCCTCCCGGGCGGCGGCGGTCGCACCTTGGATAACCATCGCGGGACCGATCTGGTGGACCTCATGGGTGAGCGCGCCGATACGGGTGGAACGGCCGGTGATCAGCGCCCGCGCGGAGAGGTTCGGCTTGTAGTCGAGCGTCTCCAGCGCCTGGCGGATCTTCGCCTTCGTGCCGGGGCGCATGTCCAGGCCTCGCACATACCTGCTCACAGACTGGTGGGAGACGCCGGCTACCCGCGCGATGTCGTAGATCGTGGCGTTCCTGCGCGGTGAGCCCGCGGCGTCCGCCTCCGTCAACGCCCTCGTCACGATGTGTCTCCTTGATCTCTCCGATACGACACTTGCGCTCAGAGCTGTTATCGAGAACAATAGCTGACACGCCGAACTGTTATCGAGAAAAGTTTGGCATCGAGCACAATGGAGTCCTTCTCTCTGATGTCCGCAACGACGCCTGACCTTCCCGCAGAGATCTTTCTCGGGGTCGCCTACTATCCCGAGTACCACCGATCCGAGCGCGTGATCGAGGATCTGGATCTGATGGTCACGGCTGGGATCACTGTCATCAGGGTGGGGGAGTCGGTGTGGTCGACCTGGGAGCCGCGCGACGGCGAGTTCGATCTGGAGTGGCTCGCACCCGTACTGGATGCCGCCCACCAGCGCGGCATTCGCGTGATCCTGGGCACGCCGACGTATGCGGTGCCGCCGTGGCTGCAGACCGCATACCCGGAGATCGCGGGCGAGCGGCGCACGGGGGAGCGGATCGCGTGGGGAGCGCGCCAGGAGGTCGACTATTCCCACCCGGCGTTCCGGTTCCACGCCGAGCGCATCATCCGGCAGGTGATCGGACGGTACGCGCCCCACCCCGCGGTGATCGGCTACCAGGTCGACAACGAGCCGGGTCTTGAGCTGCTGCACAACCACGGCGTGTTCACCGGGTTCGTCCGGGCGCTGAAGAAGCAGTACGGCGATGTCGACACCCTCAACCGTGAGTGGGGGCTCACGTACTGGTCTCACCGGATCGAAGACTGGAGCGAGCTGTGGCGGCCCGATGGCAACACGTTCCCCCAGTACGACCTGGCGTGGCGGCGCTACCAGGCGCAGGTGACCACCGACTTCATCGCCTGGCAGGCCGGCATCGTCCGCGAGTACGCGCGACCCGAGCAGTTCGTCACCACCTGCCTGCAGTACCCGCGGCGCGCGCTGGACGACCGCACCGTGTTCACCACGCTGGATGTCGCCTCCGGCAACCCCTACTACGGGATGCAGGACCGACTGGATGCCAGCAAGGATCTCTCACAGCTGAACTACTGGACGAGCACCGGTGTGGCCGGGCTGCTGCGGCAGGCGGACCGGCTGTACTCATCGAAGCAGCAGCGATACCTGATCACCGAGACCAACGCGCAGGCGATCGACGCGTCCGAGAACAACTTCCCGCCCTATCCCGGTCAACTGCGACAGTCCGCGTTCGCGTTCATCTCCCGCGGCGCGGCGATGATCGAGTACTGGCACTGGCACACCATCCCCTACGGCGCCGAGACCTACTGGGGCGGAGTATTGCCGCACAGCCTGGTCCCGGGTCGGGTCTATCAGGAGGTCAGCGCCGTCGGCGCCGATCTCAAGGCTCTCGGCTCCGCGCTCGACGGGTACGTCCCCGACGCGGAGGTGGCGGTGCTGTGGTCGAACCCGAGCCGTTACGCGCTGCAGTTCATGCCGCCCTTCTCTGGCGACGGGGCTGCGGACGACGAGTCGTACGAGCACCTGTTCGACGCGTTCTACCGGGGCGTCGTCGACGCCGGGGCGCAGGCCCGTATCCTGCACGTCGAGCAGGCGCGGCAGGTGGGCGCCGCCGAGCTGGCACACCAGTTCCCGGTGCTGATCGCCGCCGGTGTCTACATCATGTCGGACGAGGACATCGCCCTGCTCCGCGACTACGCCGCCCACGGTGGCCACCTGATCCTCGGGCCGCGCACCGCCTATGCAGACGAGGAGGCCCGCGCCCGGGTCGCCGTCGCCCCGCCTGGCTTTGCCGACGCGGCCGGCGTGCACTACGAGGAGTACTCCAACCTCGAGCGGCCGTTGCCGGTCATCGAGCCGGGCGGCATCCAGGCAGGTTCCGGCCGGCTGTGGGTCGACGGGCTCATCCCCGACACGGCGCAGGTGGTCGCCCGATACGACCACCCGAGGTTCGGCGACTTCGCCGCCATCGCGGAGGCCGAGCACGGCGACGGCCGGATCACCACGATCGGCACCGTCCCGGATCCCGCTCTCGCGGCTGCCGTCGTCCGGGACGCCCTCTCTGGCGGGGCCGCGAGTCTCCTGACGGCACTCATGCCGGGAGTGACGGTCTCCTCCGGACACGCGAGTGGCGCCCGGTTCTGGTTCGTCTTCAACTGGGGCTGGGAGCCGCGCACCGTCACTCTCGCCGGGGCCGCGACCGACGCGCTCACCGGCTCCGAACTGACGGTCGGGGACAGCATCGAGCTCAGGCCCTGGGACGTGCGCATCTTCCGCGGGGCCGAGGACGGAGCGGCCAGATGACCGTCATCCAGGACACCGCACCAGAAGTGGCCGTCACCACACCGAAGCCACGCCGCCGTCGCCGTGACTGGCGCGGCTGGCAGTTCGCCGGCCCGTTCGCGGTCGTGTTCGTGATCGTGTTCATCGCGCCGCTGGGCTACGCCCTCTACCTGTCTCTGTTCCAGAACCGGCTGGTCGGCGGGAACAGCTTCGTCGGGTTCGACAACTACGTCGCCGCATTCTCCGACCCGCAGTTCTGGGACGGCTTCCTGCGCGTGGTGCTGTTCCTCCTCGTCCAAGTGCCGATCATGCTGGTGCTCGCGCTGATCGCCGCCCTCGCCATCGACAGCGCTCGTCTGTATGCAACCGGCATGTTCCGGATGGTGATCTTCCTCCCGTATGCCGTCCCGGCCGTGGTCGCCGTGCTGATCTGGGGGTTCATGTACGGCAGCAACTTCGGGCTCGTCGCCGACCTGAACGACCTGCTCGGCTCCGATGTGATCCTGCCGTTCTCGGCGAACTGGATCCTCGCCTCCATCGGCAACATCGTCACCTGGGAGTTCGTCGGCTACAACATGCTGATCTTCTACTCGGCGCTCAAGACCATCCCCACGGATCTGTACGAGGCCGCGGAGATCGATGGCGCGCGCGGGTGGCAGGTGATCAAGGCGATCAAGCTTCCCGCCGCGCGCGGTGCGATCGTGATCGCCACGATCTTCTCCATCATCGGCAGCTTCCAGCTGTTCAACGAGCCCAACGTGCTCAAGCCGCTCGCGAACAACGTGATCACGTCCTATTTCACCCCGAACATGTACGCCTACAACCTGTCCTTCGCCGGGCAGCAGTACAACTACGCGGCGACCGTCGCCATCATCATGGGCCTGATCACCGCGGTCATCGCCTACGTCGTCCAGCTGCGTGGCACCCGCAAGGAGGACCGATGAGCACGACATTCCGCGTCGTCAACCCCAAGGCACGCACCCGCCAGTTCTCCCTCGCCAAGCCTCGCAAGTCGGTCGCCCTCACCGTCGTGATGGTGCTGTTCCTGCTGTATGCGCTGATCCCGCTGGCCTGGCTGGTCATCAACGCGAGCAAGACCCAAGCAGACCTGTTCACGAGCTTCGGGCTGGCGTTCGGCGACACGTTCGCGCTGTGGGACAACATCGTGGCGACCTTCACCTACCGGGACGGGATCTTCCTGCGCTGGCTGGGCAACACCCTCCTGTACGTCGTCGTCGGCGCCGGCGGTGCGACCCTGCTCGCCACGCTTGCAGGCTATGGGCTCGCCAAGTACACCTTCCCGGGCCGCAAGGCGTACTTCGCCGTCGTGCTGGGTGCGATCGCCGTGCCCGGCACCGCGCTGGCGGTGCCGACGTTCCTGCTGTTCAGCCAGGTCGGTCTCACCAACACTCCCTGGTCGATCATCATCCCCTCGCTGATCTCCCCGTTCGGGCTGTACCTGATCTGGGTGTACACGATCGACTCGGTGCCCACCGAGCTGCTCGAGGCGGCAAGGCTCGACGGGGCGAGTGAGATGCGGACCTTCTTCTCCATCAGCATCAAGCTGCTCACCCCCGGGATCGTGACCGTGGCGCTGTTCGCGATCGTCGCGACGTGGAACAACTACTTCCTGCCGCTGATCATGCTCAGCGACCCCACCTGGTACCCGCTCACCGTGGGATTGAACCAGTGGAGCTCTCAGGCCTCCGGTGTCGCCGCGGAGCCCATCTACAACCTCGTGATCACCGGATCGCTGATCACGATCGTCCCGATCATCGCGATCTTCCTGTTCTTGCAGCGCTTCTGGCAATCGGGCCTGAGCGCAGGAAGCGTCAAGCAGTGAATCGAGAGCACTGCAGGACGGACCCGACACCCTCTCGAACGACCCGGGTGACCTGCACCCACGCACAAAGAAGTGGAAAGGACCACACATGTTCAACGCACTGAGGCGCACGCGCCGCGCACGGGCGGCAGCCGCCGTCGCCGTGGCGAGCATCGCAGCGATCACACTCGCCGCTTGCGCCGGTGGGGGGACCACGACTCCCACGGAGACCGGATCGGTGGACGACCTCGAGGCGGCACTGGAAGCCGGCGGCGAGCTCACCTACTGGACGTGGACCCCGTCGGGCGAGGCGCAGGCCGACGCCTTCATGGACGAGTATCCGAACGTCAAGGTCACCGTCGTCAACGCCGGCACTGCGACCGAGGAGTACACGAAGCTGCAGAACGCGATCAGCGCCGGCAGCGGCGCCCCGGACGTCGCGCAGATCGAGTACTACGCGCTGCAGCAGTTCGCGCTGTCCGACAGCCTCCTCGACCTCACCGCCTACGGTCTCGACGACCTCGAGGATCAGTACACGGCATCCACCTGGGGGGCGGTCAACCTGGGCGGCGGACTCTATGGCCTGCCGCAGGACTCCGGTCCCATGGTGATGCTCTACAACAAGAGCATCTTCGACCAGTTCGGTCTGGAGGTTCCGACCACCTGGGACGACTACGTCGCCGCCGCGGAGGCGCTGCACGCCGCCGACTCCTCGAAGTACATCACCAACGACGCGGGCGACCCCGGCTACGCCAACCCGATGATCTGGCAGGCAGGCGGCCGCCCGTACAAGACCGACGGCACCACGGTGACGATCGATCTGCAGGACGAGGGCACCAAGCTCTGGGCGGACACCTGGAATCAGCTGCTGGAGCCCGGCCTGCTGTCTGACATCCCGACGTGGAGCGACGACTGGTGGAAGGGTCTCAGCAACGGGACCATCGCCACCATCATCACCGGCGCCTGGATGCCCGGCATCCTCGAAGGTGCTGTGCCCGAGGGCTCCGGGCAGTGGCGGGTTGCGCCCATCCCCAGCTACGACGGAACGGCGACGACCGCAGAGAACGGCGGCAGTTCCCAGGCTGTGATCAAGCAGTCCAAGAACCCGGCGCTGGCCGCCGCGTTCCTGAAGTGGCTGAACAGCTCGGAGGAGAGCATCGACGTCTTCCTGGAGAACGGCGGTTTCCCGTCCACGGTCGCCCAGTTGAACGCTCCCGAGTTCCTCGACGCCACTCCCGAGTACTTCGGCGGCCAGGAGATCAACAAGGTGCTCGTCGAGGCATCGCAGAACGTGTCGACCGGCTGGGAATACCTGCCGTTCCAGGTGTACGCGAACAGCGTCTTCCCCGACACCGTCGGGCAGGCGTACGCCAACAAGACCGACCTCAACGTCGGGCTGCAGGCGTGGCAGGAGAATCTCGTCACCTACGGCAACTCGCAGGGGTTCGAGGTCAACAAGTAGCGGGACCGGATGCCGGGGCCCCGATGGCCCCGGCATCCGCCCCCCAGGGGGCATCTCAGATCTTGACGAACGATCCTAAAGGAGGGACGCATGTCTTCAACGACGAAGCGCTTCACACGCCGTGCCGCGATCGTGGCGGCAGTCACGATGGTGCTGGGCGGTGCCACCGCCGTCAGCGCACAGGCGTACGACGTATCACCCGATGTCGTCTACCAGCTCGGCTCCGACCCGTGCCTGAAAGGCACCGGCAACTGCGTGATCTACCCCAAGTCCACCCAGCTGCCTTCCGGCCGGCTGCTGGTGGCATTCGAGAAGTCCACCATCCCCGCATCCGGGACAGCGGTCGGGCAGACCGTCCCGGTGATGAAGAGCGACGACGACGGCACCACGTGGCAGCCACTCGCCGACGTCCCGGCACCCGCGTACCTCTCGGAGGATCCCGCGGTGCAGAAGTACACCAGCAACTGGACCAACCCCTACCTGTACGTCCTCCCCGAGAGCATCGGGAGCCTCGCGGCAGGGACCATCCTGCTCGCCACCGTCGTCTCGGGCGAAGACGAGTACTTCGTGGAGAAGAAGGCCGCCGACCCCAACTGGATCCCGAGCAACGACGGTGACCGGCGCGACCTGGCCCTGGCGCTGTATGCCAGCACCGACGAGGGCGAGAACTGGTCGTTCGTGAACATCATCGCGGAGGGGGGTTGGCAGGGCGGCAGCGCCGGCAACATCGGCACCGCGATCTCCGCGGCCAATACGAACCGGCAGTTCGACCCGCTCTGGGAGCCGCACCTCGACGTGCACGACGGAAAGCTCGTCGCCTACTACTCCGACGAGAACGACTACGTGGGCTTCGACGCCGAGACCGGTGCGGCGATCCTCGACCCCGACAACGACACGGCAACGGACTCGGGCAACCAGATTCTCGTGCATCGCACCTGGGACGGAAGCGGAGCCGGATGGGGCGAGACCATCGTCGACGTCGCGGGGGGCACTTCGAACATGGGAGGCGGGAAGACCGTGATCGGCGCGGGCCGGCCCGGTATGGCGACCCTCGCCCGCACCACGGACGACAAGTGGCTCTACACGTTCGAGTACTTCGGCGGTGGATCCAACGTGCGCTACAAGCTCAGCGACGACCCGCTCGACTTCAACGACGGGGACAATGACGGCCAGGAGATCACCGCACTCCCTCTGACCAACGGCTCCCGAGCACTCGCACGCGGCGGCAGCCCCGTGCTGTACCGCCTACCCGACGGGCGCATCGCATACAACGCCGCCGGAAGCGGCAACATCTGGGTCAACACGTCCGGCCGCAGCGACGGTGCGTGGACGGAGTACCAGACCACCATCGGCAGCGGTTACAGCCGGACGATGCAATATGTCGAGGACACCGGCAGGGTCGTCATCTTCCAGGGCACGTGGGGCGGCGCCACCGCCGGTTCCGTCATCCGCCGCGCGGAGGTCGACCTCGGGGGCTCCGTGGGCACGTACTACTCGCTCGTGAACAAGAAGACCGGGCAGGTCCTGGGGACCGGGGGAAACACGACGGACGCGAATATCGGCAACGGCAACCAGCCCGACATCCGGCTCGAAGCCGCCGGGGCAGCCTCCAACGGCGACACCCAGCTGTGGCGACTGCAGGAGAAGGCGGACGGCACGATCGCCCTGCTCAACAAGTCCGGCGGTCGCGCGGCGACCGTCTGGACCGGGAACGCGACCGCCGGTCAGCGGATCGCACAATGGGTCGACGAACGTGATCTCGGCGCCTGGCGGATCGTCCAGAACGACGACGGCTCCCAGCGTCTGCAGTCCGCCACCAACGCCAGCCTGTTCCTCACCGGCACCGCCGCCGACCAGCCCGCCACACTCCAGGCAGCGGCCACGGACGGGTCGCAGGACTGGACCCTCGTCGGGACGGACAGCGACGCGGAGGAGCAGACCATCCAGGTCACCGTTCCCTCCACCGGGGACGGAGAGTTCTCCTGGCGGATCGACGGCAGCAACGGCATCGTCGATCTCGGCACCGCCACTAACGAAGGCGACCACTTCCTCGCGGAAGGCGCCATCAACCCGATCCTGGTGACCGACACCCGCCGCGGTGGGCCGGTCTGGTCGGTATCGGCGCAGGTCGGCGAGTTCACCTCCGGCGGTGAGCGGTTCTCCGGGAAATACCTCGGCTGGACCCCGCAGCTGATCGAGGACGGTGCCGGGGCGATCGCTGGATCCGCTGTCGAGTCCGGGTTCGACGGCGGCAACGGCCTGTCCGTGTCTCAGACCCTCGGGCACGCGCCCGGGGCGCACGAGCTCGGCTCGGCGAAGCTCGGCGCAGATCTGGAGCTGAAGCTCCCGGTCGATGTCGTCGACGGCACCTACCAGGCAACGCTCACGCTGACCGCGCTGAGCTGACCCGTCGCCTGTGACCGGGCGACCACCGTGTCCCCGGTCACAGGCGATCATCACGAGGAGCACCATGTCCACACCGCTCCGCCCGCTGACCCGCGTCGGCGTCGTCGCCGGGCTGCTGGCCGCGCTGATCGCGCTGACGGCGGCCGCCGACCCCGACCAGGAGGTCGCCTGGGGTGTGAAGACCGCTCCCGCGGACACCGGGGAGGGCCGCCAGTACTACGCATTCATCGCGGCACCGGGCACCACGATCGACGACGTTCTCATCATCAGCAACCACGACGACGCCGATCTGACGCTCGACGTCTACGGCGCGGACGGATTCACCACGGAAAGCGGACAACTCGACGTCCTGCCGCGCGCGGAGGAGTCCACCGAACTGGGCAGCTGGATCACCTTCGGTGAGGACTCCGTGACGATCCCGGCGGGGGAATCGGCCGAAGTGCCTTTCACCGTGCATATCCCCGACAACGCCACCCCGGGAGACTACGCCGGCGGAGTGATCACATCCCTCCCGAGCCCCGTGCAGGATGCCGGCGTCACGGTCGACCGCCGACTCGGGGTTCGCGTGCAACTGCGGGTGGACGGCGACCTGCAGCCCGGGGCCGTGATCAGCGACCTGTCCGTCACCTACACCCCCACCGTGAACCCGATCGGCACCGCCACCGCCGAGATCGCCTACACAGTCCGCAACGCGGGCAACACCCGGTGGTCCGCCACGCAGACGGTCGAGCTCAGCGGACCGTTCGGGCTATTCCGGACGACAGCCGCGGGCGCCGACCCGATCCCCGAACTGCTCCCCGGAGACAGCTGGTCCGTGACAGCCCGTTCGGACCAGATCATTCTGCTGTTCTGGCTGACCGCCGACGTCACCCTCGACCCGGCCGGCCCGGAGGGATTCGGAGACGATCACGTCCCGGCGCCCCCCTCCGCGGCCGCGGGCGTGATCGCCATGCCCTGGGCGGCTCTGGTCGTGCTCGCGGCAGTTGCTGCCGGCATCCTGTTGTGGGCACGCCAGCGTCGTCGCCGACGGGCCGCCGAAGACGCACGCGTGCGAGCAGCCGTGGAAGAGGCACTCGCAGCCGAGAAGGCCGCCCGCCCATGACCGCTTACGTGGGTGCGACGCGGATCCGGACTGCAGGTCATCGACGCCACGCAGGTGCTCGCGGAACCGAGCACCGCGATGAGGATCGGCAACCTCGGAGCCGACTTCATCAAGGTCGAAGCGCCCGGAACGGGCGAGTTCAATCGCACGCACGCACGGACAGGGCGGTGTCGACCTCCACGGGCACACCACGACCTTCCTCGCCCTGAACCGCAACAAGCGGTCTCCATCCCGGGATGCGGTCCGGCTGGCCCCCGCGCCGGCCGCCCGGAGAGCACACGGAGCAGGCCCTCCGTGACGTGCTTCACATGGATCCTGAGCGAGTTCGAGCCTCATCGATGAGGGCATCGTCGGAGTGTCGACGGAGAACGCTGCCCGGTGAGCACACTGACCCGCTCAAGGCGGAGGGCTACTCGATCTCGCCGAGTCGGATGAGGCTCTCGGCAGAGGCGACGATCGCTTCTTCACGTGTGCGGGGGTCCCAGCCGAGGACGCGGCGGGCTTTGGCGTTGCTGAGGGCGATGTAGACGGACGGGTCGTTCGGCGTCATCTGCGCGATCCGGCCGGCGTGCTCGGGGAGTGCGGCCGAGACGATAGTGGCCATGTCGTACTGGGTGACAGGGTTGTCGGCCGCGGCGATAAATCGTTCCCCCGCGGCGTCGGGGTGGGTCATCGCGGTGAGGAGGATGTCGGCGACATCGCGGACGTCGACCACCCCCATGGAGTAGTCGGGGCTGGTCGTCGTGGCGCCGGTCATGATCGCTTTGAGCATCCCCAGGGTGGGGGAGTAGTCCGAGGTCAGCGCCGGTCCGAAGAGCCCGACCGGGTTGATCACCGTCACCTCTATCCCGCCACCGTGTGTCGCAGCGAAGTCCCACGCTGCCTGTTCGGCGATCGTCTTAGATTTCACATAGGGCACCAGCGGTCCGGTGGGATCGGACCAGTCCTCTTCGGTGAACACGTGCCCGGGCTCGTGCGGCGCTCCATCGATCGCCGTGAACGAGGACACCACCACGACTCGCCTCGCGCCCGCCTCGCGGGCGGCGGTCAACACCCGGATCATGCCGTCGCGGGCGGGGGTGATGAGCTCGTCCTCGTGGGCGGGCTGCCGGGTCGGGAACGGGGACGCTACGTGCAGCACATACGCGCACCCTGCCACAGCCTCACCCCACCCGGCATCTGCGGCCAGGTCCGCCTCCACGACCTCAGCCTCGCCCGCGCGGGGAGCACCCGCCGCCTCGAGCATCCCTCGAATGTCATTGGCGCGGTCGAGGGAGCGGACCGTGGTGACGACGTCGTAGCCGTGCTCGAGGAGTCGGGAGATGGTGTGGGAGGCGAGGAACCCTGTCCCGCCGGTTACCAGGACCCTCGTGTGCTCTGTGTGGGTGTTCATGTGTCCTCCATCATCGATTGGGTTGCGGGGTGCGTCAGTGTGGTTCCCGCTTCGGGCGGTCTGTGCGATGCGCGGCTCCCGCGTCCCGTGTCGGCAGCTCGACGCTCGCCGGCGGGAGTATGGACGGGTGAGCCGGCGACCGTGTCAGCGCTGCGCGACGGCGACCGCGGATTCGGTGTCCTCGGCCGCGGTCGCGTCGACCTCCACAGCCGCGTCGGTGGTGTTGTGGAGTCGGTCCTCGGCGCGGGGCCTCGGGATGAGCGCTCCGATGATCGCGCAGACGGCCGCGGCGGCGAAGCCGAGGACGAACACGAGGTGGAAGGAGGCGGTGATGTTCCCGCCCGTCGCGGCGGCGATGATCGCTCCGACCACGGCGGAGGCGACCGTGGTCCCGAACGCGCGCATCAGGGTGTTCACCCCGTTCGCGGCACCGGTCTCGTGACGAGGCACCGCGCCCATGATGAGGGCGGGCATGGCCGCGTAGCCGAGACCGATCCCGACCCCGATCACGGTGTTGACCACAGCGATGGTCCAGGCCTGCAGTGGAACGAACACACAGGTCAGGTACGCGACGGCGAGGACGCTCGCCCCGGCGATCAGCAACGGCTTCGGGCCGACGGCACGCTCGATACGCCCCGCGATCGGGGACATCGCGAGCATTGCCAACCCCGACGGCATCAGCAGCAGGCTCGCCGGAAGCAGATCCAGCCCGATACCTCCCGCCGCCACCGGTGCTTCCAAGAGCTGCGGGAACGCGATCGAGGAGGAGAACAGGGCGAAGCCCATCGCGATCGATGCGAGATTGGTGGTCATCACCGCGGGGCGGGCCGTGACGCGAAGATCGACGAGCGGGTTCTTGATCCGCAGCTCGTAGAATCCCCAGGCCAGCAGCACGACCACACCGACGGTGAGGCTGATGATCGTCGGTGCGGAGGCCCACCCCCACGTGTTCCCCTGCGACACGGCGAGGAGGACGCCGACGAGGCCGACCGCGAGGCCGATGGCGCCGATGACATCCACCTGGCCCCCGGTGCCGCCATCGGCCTTGGGTAACACGGTGAACAGCAACACGAACGCGATCAGGGCGATGGCGGCGGCGAACACGAACAGCATGTGCCAGTCCGCGTTCTGCACCACTAGGGCGCTGATCGGCAACCCCAAGGCCCCACCGACGCCGAGCGTCGCCGACACCAGGGCGATCGAGGTGCCCAGCTTCCTCTCAGCCACGACATCGCGCAGAAGCGAGATCCCCAACGGGATCACTCCCATTCCCATGCCCTGCAGGGCGCGTCCCACGATCATGAGCACCAGGCCCGGCGCGAGCGCACACACCACCGACCCCAGGACGAGGATGCCCATCAGGACGAGGGCGATGGTGCGTTTGCCGAACATGTCGCCGAGCCTGCCCGCGATAGGCACCGCCACCGCGGACGCCAACAGGGTGACCGTGATCACCCACGCCGTCTCGGCCGGTTCCGCGTCCAACAGCCGAGGCAGCTCGCTCTGGATCGGGATGAGGATCGTCTGCATGAACGACGCCCCCATCCCCGCGAACGCGAGCACCGCGACTATCAGATTCTGACGACCCTTGCTGAACGGGGGGACGAAGACCTGGGCGTCGGTTGCGTGCACGAAGACCTCGACATCGATAGGGGTGGGGGGCAGGAACACATCGTGAGACTGCGTCTCAGGTAGGATACATCGTATGAGCATCGACCTGCGCGAACGCACTCACGAAGCAATGCGCGCCGAAATGGCCCAGGCAGGGCTCCAGCTGATCCTCGACCGCGGGTACGACACTCTGACCGCTGACGAACTAGCCCGCGGCCTCGGGATATCCCGAGCCACGTTCTTCCGCTACCTCGGCTCCAAAGACGAGCTCATCGTCTCGGCCGTGCTCGGCCCCGTAGCCCAGTTCGCCGACGCACTCCGGGCCGCGGACCCGGATCCACAGTCTTCCTGGTGGCAACGGCTCCGCACCGCGTTCGAGCCCGCTGTCGCCCTCGCCGAGCAGCACCCCGACCGTCAGCGCGCACGCATGCGGCTCATTCAAACCCTCCCCGCAGTCGGTGCACGGCTGCGCCGCGCGCGCGCCCCGCAGATCGAGAGTCTCGCCGACGCTCTCATCGACGACGGTCTCGAGATCTTCGCCGCGCATGTCCTCGCGACCGCGTCCGTCGCCGTCCTCGACCAATGCTGGGCGCATTGGCTCCACGACGAAAGCTCATCTCTCCGCGCCATCCTCGACCGCGCATTCCAAGAACTCGACTCTGCGGGGCGAACCGCACAAGCGTCCGAGGCATGATTGTCGTGATGCGGGCTGAATCGCAAGGAGACGAGACGACGTGAAGGACGCCTTCGCGGGACTCGACGGATGTCGATCGCAGGTTGTTGCCGGCGGAGGCGTCCGGGGACGAGGCTTCTACGTCCCTATCGCCCATTCCTCCATACTCCCGGCTGACACAGCGTCCGCTGACCCGCCAGCTCGGGCCCCCGGAAAATCGTCGAGGACCTCGAGCTCGCAACCCTCGGATCGGTCCACTGGCATAACACCGAACGCCTCCACGGATACCTCGGCAACGTCCCACCCTCGAGTTCGAGAACGCGTTCTATGCTTCCCCCAATGACCGCAATCTGCTGGTCGGAATCAGGTAGCGCGAGTCTCCTTCAGGCCCAGGGCGCTCCAGAACACGATCCGACCGTTGTCTAGTACTCCAACGGGGGCCAGTTCGTGGTTCGCCTCGCTGGCGAACGACCCGACCGTTCGTCGGAGTTGTGGCGAGGTGGCCCACGCCGGACAACGTCCTTTCATCGAACGCGACGTACGCGCACTTCGGCCGACTCTTCTGATCCAGGGATGATGAAGCGATGGGCGGGGGTGAGCGAAGTCGGCGGCTCCACACCGCAATCTTCGCGCCACGAGGTAACACGCGATACCCTCGAGTCGTAGCGCCGGCAGTAGCGAGCCGCCGACCGGACCTGTCAAGGAGGACTCGCGTGAGCGCGACGCCCATCATCCCCGGCTTCCATCCAGACCCGTATGTCTGCCGCGGAGGCGACGCGTACTACATCGCCAACTCGACAATCGAGTACCTCCCGTCGCGGAGGACCTCGGAGTGAAGCTCGGCACGATCGCCTCCAACACATTCCAAGACAGGCACTACAAATTCGGCGCGCTCACGCACTCCGTCCCCGTCACCCGACGCAAAGCGATCGACCGCCACCTTGAGCGCATCGATGTCTTGGATGCGACGGGAGCGTGCGATCAGAAGGCCCGGCTTGCTGAAGACTCAAACTCTCCCGAGCAGACTGACATGCGCGCTCGCCAGGACCGCTTCGACAACTCGCCGCAAACACCTACGACCGCATCAACGGCCACCAGCGTGCCGTGCTCGAGTTCGCCTCACTCTCTACGACGGGCGGCAAGGTCGGCGAACTGCTCGACGCCGCCATGGATCCAACGACCCCTTCCAACGACCTCGGCCTTGTTCGCAGGGCTTGAACGAGGAAGATCGTCGTGAGTGGACTGCAGAGCGTCGAGGACGCGCGGGAACTCGCCGGTCGCAATATCGACAGCCTCGTGCTGTCGAACCGCGGGTGGCGAACGGTCGGCGCCTCCTCGCTCACCCGGCTCGAGCCCGTTCATGCCATCCAGTTCGAGCGCCTTGGTCCGCGCCCTGTGGTCGAGCGGAGCGAGCTTTGATCGGAGGCGCCTCCGCTACAGCACACTATGCCCGCGATGAGGAGTGATCGGAGGTTGGGACCTCATCTGGCGATGCTCGCCCACTCGTTCCAAACTGGTCAATCTCTGAATGAGTGGGCGCTTCGTCGCCTGGCGACGGTCGGAGAGTCGCCGAGCGCGAGACGTTCACACGCTCGCGGAGGCTCCGAACCCCCGTTAGTCCGCTTCGCCGATGTGCAGGATGCCGTACGGTGGTTCGGGGGGACTCAGACACCTCTCGCCTATACATGGGTTCTGTACGACAGCCTGGGCCGCCGCGTCGCGGACTCAGCTTGGGCGTTCCCCACCTCCGTCATGGCCGAGCGAGACGCCCGCGTCATCCAGGAGTTCGTCGACCAACTCGATCTCAACTTCGTTGAGAGCCACGATCGCGCTTTCGCCTGGTACGCGCAGTTGGACGGCAACGCTGCTCTTCACGCGTCGACTGCATATGAGAGCAGGGACGAGGCAATCCACGGCGCGACGGTCGTGATCGGTCTGCTGCCCGTAGCGACAGTCGCCGCCCATGCCGTCGACGCGAGCGTAAACCCCTAAACGGCACCTCTTCCACGCGCTTAGCCGCGAGGTGATGCGCACCTCCAGATGGGAGGCGCGACACGTGACGATGTCGATGAGGGTGATGTCCGCTGGTGCGGCATACCGCTACCTGCTGAAGTCGGTGGCCGTCGGCGACGGCAGCCGGGACATGACCGCGCCGCTGATCCGCTACTACATGGCCAAGGGCAGCCCGCCGGGGCGATGGTTCGGCTCGGGCGTGCCCGGGCTCGGCATCCCGGGCAACCGAGTAGTCGAAGGCGCGGAGGTCACCGAGGAGCAGCTGCGGCGCCTTCTGGGAGAGGGGCGTGATCCACTCACCGGGGCGCCGTTGGGCAGGGCGCACCGCGATTTCGCGAAGGACCGCAACGGCGCGCGCCGTCGTGCCGTCGCCGGCTATGACCACACCTTCTCGTTGCCTAAGTCGCTGAGCGTCCTATGGGCGGTGGCCGACGGCGGCACACAGGCGCTGATCGCCCAGGCGCATCACGAGACGATCCGGGACATGCTCGCCATCATCGAGCGGGACGTCGCCGCCACCCGCACCGGCGCCCGCGGCCCCGACGGCGCGGTGGCGCAGATCCCGGTGCGCGGCGTTGTCGCCACCGGCTTCGACCACTACGACTCCCGCTCCTCCGACCCGCACCTGCACACGCATCTGGTGATCGCGAACCGAGTGCAGGGACCGGACGGGCGGTGGCGCACGCTGGACGGGCGGCCGATCCACGCCGCGGTCGTGGCGTTGTCGGAGACGTACACGGCCATGCTGATGGACCGGGTGCATCGCGAGATGGGCGTGGTGTGGGAGCGACGCGATAGAGGCGAACGGCGCGCCCCGGCGTGGGAGATCCGCGGGGTGCCGGAGGCGCTGATCGCGGAGTTCTCCTCCCGCTCCCAAGACATCGACGCCGAGCACGAGCGGCTGATCGCCGCCTACCGTGCCGAGCACGGTCGGCGACCGTCCCGGCAGACCATCATCCGGCTGCGGCAGCAGGCGACCATCAGCACCCGGCCCGCAAAGAACACCCATTCGCTCGCCGAACTGACCCGGCAGTGGCGCACTCGCGCGACCCGAGTCCTCGGCCGCGACGCGACCGGCTGGGCGCGCACCGTCTCCGGAGCGCCGCAACCAGTGCGCGCGCTGCGGGCGGACGACTGGACGGCACCCGACATCGACGCGGTCGCACGAGCAGTGCTCGAGGCGGTGGGGGAGAGGCGGTCTACGTGGCGGCGATGGAACCTGATCGCGGAGGCGGCTCGGCAGACCGTCGAGCATCGCTTCGCATCCGCGCTGGACCGAGATGCGACTCTGCAACGGGTGGTCGATGCCGCTGAGGCCAGCTCGTTGCAGCTCACCCCGCCTGAGCTCGCCTCGGCCGCGCCGGCCTTCCGGAGGGCTGATGGGACCAGCATGTTCCGCTCGGTCGGATCTACGGTGTTCAGCAGCGAGCGGATGCTCGCCGCCGAGGAGAGGCTCTTGCGCGCATCGCGTACCCGTGGCGGTCCGATCCTGACCGAAGCGGCGACCCTGCGCGCGGCCCGGCGCCGCGACGAGCGCGGCCGCCACCTGGCCGACGACCAGCTCGCCGCCCTGGCCCGGATCGGCAGCTCCGGCCTCGTCCTTGACCTGCTGATCGGCCCGGCGGGGACCGGCAAGACGACCATGCTGGCCGGTCTGCGGCACGCCTGGGAGTCGGTACACGGCCGCGGATCGGTGATCGGCCTCGCGCCTACCGGTGCCGCGGCGGACGTGCTCGGCCAGGAGCTCGGGGTCACGGCCGAGAACACGGTCAAGTTCCTCTATGAGACCGACCAGGCCCCGAGACGCCGGGCTGAGCTCGATGCGCTCACCCGGCTACTGCGCGGGGTGAGCTCGGTCGGCGGACCCGCCAGCGCGTGGGAGGCCCGGCTGCGGACCGCATCCCCGCGGCTCGCCGACGCGGCGAAGAAGGCCGGCCTGCTGGATGCCGGGGCGGGCTCCAAGCCGTTGGAGCGGATGATCCGCAACCGACAGGACCGGCTCCGCGGCCGGATCGGGCAATGGCAGCTCCAACCGGGGCAGCTGCTGATCGTCGACGAGGCAGCGATGGTCGGCACTCTCGCGCTGGAGCGCCTCGCGCTGCTTACCCATCAAGCCGGCGCCAAGCTGCTGCTGGTCGGGGACGCCGCGCAGATGCAACCCATCGACTCCGGCGGTGCGTTCGGGATGCTCGCCAACGAGCGCGACGACACCCCGACCCTGATCGAGGTGCGTCGCTTCACCGCCGAATGGGAACGCGAAGCCTCGCTGCGGCTGCGCCGGGGTGACGACGCCGTATTGGAGGACTACGCAGACAACGACCGGATCGTCTCCGGCGGCTACGAGCAGATGGTCGAGGCTGCCTACGCTGCCTGGCGTGCGGACATGGCGGCCGGGCGGCGCTCGATCCTGGTCACCGAGACCCTGCAGGCGGTCACCGAGCTCAACGAGCGTGCCCGCTACGACCGGGTCACCGCCGGCAAGGTCACCGCCGGCGGTGTGCCCCTGCACGATGGCACCCTCGCTGGTGCCGGAGACCTCATCATCACCCGCAAGATCGAACGGCGCCTGACCACAGGCCGCGGCTGGGTGAAGAACAACGACCGCTGGCTCGTCACCGCCGCGCACCTCGACGGGTCCCTCACCGTGCGCCGCACCGACAGTCGCACCGCCGGGCGGGTCCGCCTGCCAGCCTGGTACGTCGCCGCGCACGTCGACCTCGGCTACGCGGTCACCGTGCAGCGCGCCCAAGGGCTCACGGTCGACACCTCGCATGCGCTGGTCGCCTCCCAGGGCATGACCCGCGAGGCCCTCTATGTCGCTCTGACCCGCGGGATGCTCGCCAACATCGCCTACGTTGCGGTCGACGAGGCCCACCTCGAGGAGCACCAGCAGCACCCGGATCGCGGCGACGCGCTGGCGATCCTGACCCGGATCCTTCGCAACACCGGCGCCGAGCTCTCCGCTCGCGAGACACTCGCCGCCGAGCAGGACCGTTGGGCCGGCATCGCCCAACTCGCGGCGGAGTACGAGACCATCGCCGCCGACGCCGGGCGCAACCGCTGGATCGCCCTCCTGACCGCATCCGGGCTCAGTGACGAGCACATCGACGACGTGGTGAGCTCGGACTCTGCCGGACCCCTGTTCGCCGAGTTCCGCCGCGCCGAAGCCGACCGCGTCGACCTCGCCGCCGCCCTGCCCATCCTGGTGGCGCAGCGTTCTCTCGCCGACGTCGAAGACATCGGCGCCGTGCTGCTGCATCGCCTATCCACCAGCAGCCTGCCGCGCGCCAGAGGCGGTCCGAGGCTCATCGCCGGCCTCGTCCCCGAAGCCGCGGCTCCGGACGACGACGCGACCCGCACGGCGCTGTCCGAGCGCGCTCGACTCATCGCCAATAGAGCGCGCTCCCTCGCCGAGAGCGCGATCAGCACCCGGCAACCCTGGGCCACACAGCTCGGACCTACGCCCGACGAGCCCGCGCGACGCGAAGCCTGGCTGCGCCTCGCGACCACGATCGCCGCCTACCGGGACCGGCACGGCGTCACCGGCCCCACACCGCTCGGCCCCGAGACACCGGAGGACTGGCCACGCACCCGCGACCGCGACCTCGCCCGCCGCGCCCTGACCCGCGCCGCCCAGCTCTCCGAGGAGGCCCGACCCCGCCAGGACCGCGACGCACCGACCATCGCCCCGCCGAGCCTCTAGCGGTTATCCACAAGCCAGGTCATCCGCGCGAGTTATCCACAGCACCCGGATGCGAGCGCCCCCGTCCGCACCTACCGTGAGCGAGAACAGCCATGAGACCGAGAGGAGCCACGCGATGATCGTTGTCATCCTGATCCTGATCTACCTGTGCCTCCGCCTCGCTCCCCCGATCCACAGGTTCTGCCAGGCGGTCTTCCCCACCAACATCGTCCTGCGCTACTTCCGGCAGCGTGACCGCCTGAGGTGGGGCGTGCCCGTCGGCCTTGCCGGCGCCGCGTTCTACTACGGCCTCTACCTGGTCCTGCTCGACGGCCGGGAGTTGGAGATGGACTTCCGGGGCATCCTGACCCTGCTCGGCGGATTCTTCATCGTGGTCAGCTTCGGCAAGTTCGCGTTCTTCGTCCCCTACAGCGTGATCGCGCTCGTCTCCCACCTCATCCGCGAGGCCGTGCTGCTGTGGCGGGTCCGCGGCGAGCTCCGCCGCGAGGCGAAGGCGGATGGAGCACCTGCCCCGGAGTTCACCGCCGAACAGCGTCGGCAGCTCCGCGTCTGGGCCCGCGAGATCCTCGCTACCCGCTAGCCGTCCTCGGGCCGGCAGGACCGGTGGCTGACCAGCACCCGAGGCGCTACGGGCACCTGTGTCGATCACGACACGGGAGGGCCGTCCCATGCCCGCCACGGAGCCACTGCAGTTCGGACGCACAGTACGCAGCGCTGATTCCGTTCGCGCGGATGCCCAGGCCGCCCGGGATTACTGGACCGCCCTCGAACACCTCAGCGCCGCGCGGAGAGCCGCGATCCTGCGCGAGCGAACACAGCCGACTCAGCGAGACGAGCAGAGCGCCGGTACGACAGAATCGGCGCAGTCTGAGTCCTTCGTGTTCACGATGCCGGCTCCGCGACTCGGTCCTGCAGAGCGGGAGTCCGCCCTCGAACGTCGCGAGCGGCATCTTTGGCTGGAGCGTGTCGAGCATCCCACTCACCAGCTGTTACGTCGTCTGCGAACTGAACGGGACAAGTTGGAAAGAGAAGTTTCCGAGCAGGGGAAGCCGCCGCCTCGGTACGTGCGCGGCGAGATCCACCCCTCCGGTATGACCTACCAACGTGCACTCGCCATCGCGATCGCCTGCCTCGAGCGCGAGGCCGAACTCAACGGAGCGGCCAACGCACGTCCGACAATCGCTGGTGGTCCGGTCGCCGCACCAACGATCTAGTGCGGACGAACCCCCTGTTGTCGCCGCCCACCACGACCACGGGATTGGAGCCGTTTGGTGTGCGGGGTCGCGCGTCGTACACTCGAAAGCCATCGAACATACATTCGATTGGAGGGTCGCGGTGAACGAGCCTGTGGAACTCACTCTCGGCGAAGGCGGAGTGCCGGCCGCCATGCGCAGGGGAGCGACCGAGTACGAAGTTGTGGATACGCCGACTCGCGTCGAACTCGAGCCGTACTTCGTGACCCATCCACCACCGGCTCGCCTGGGTTGGCGATTCACGGCGCGCAGCGCCGACGACATCAGGGTGTTCGATGTGTTCGGCGGTGCGGGCGGCGCCGGGTGGAGGCTGGTTCATGAGTACCTCTAGCTCGCACGGCGTGCCCGACTACTCATTCGAGCCTCGGGAGGTCGGCGGCGTGACTGTCCGCCGGCTGCGTCCCGCGACCCGTCGTCCGAGTGAGCCGCCACGGTGGGAGGTGTCCCAGGCGGGCCGTGCCATCGGGTGGATCGACCGGCATCAGCTCCGTGGCGCCGCCTCCACCTTCTACTTCGCGACCGGTGTCCACCCCACGACAGGCAAGCACTACCGGCTGGAGGGATCGACGGACTTCGTCGACCGGGTCAACGCTATCCGGCTCTTCGACATCGACCCGATGACCAGCCGCCAGCACCTCGGCCTCGGATTCCTGCCTGCTTACAGGTCGCTGGGAGCGTCATAGCCCCGGCGGTCTCGAGTCACAGCCACGAGCAGCAGAACGCTGCGGCCCGCACCCCCTGGGAGATGCGGGCTGCAGCGTTCCAGCGCCTTGGGTCTCAGGCAGTATCGGATGACTTGAGGTCGAGCCCCTCGATGTCCTCCAGACCGCCGTACTCGAGATCCTCCTCACGGACGTAGCCGTTGCGCTCCCGATAGATCGCCAGGCGCCGCCCGAAGACGAGGGCGCCGGCGCCGGCGAGCAGGAACACAGCGGCGGCTATCCCGAACGGAAGCAGCCAGTCCCCACCGCCCGTGAAGGCGAGCCGGTCAGTCGGCGGCTGCGGCGGGGCAGGCGGAGGAACCTCGGTCACCTTCGTCGTCTCGCCCGGCGCTCCGCACAGGCCACGTGCGAGGACCTCGCCTTCGGAGTCACGGACGGTCTCGATCCAGTAATACGTCCCGGCGTGCTCGAACACGACCGGCTCGGAGGTGTACTCGCCCGGCCCGTCCAACAGGATCGGATCGCCCGTGTAGACGAGCTCCTCCTCGGTGCAGACCGGAGCGTCGCCGTGCTGCCGGTAAGCCTCGAACGTCACGGTCGCGCCCTCCGGGACGGTGCCGCTGACGATCGCCGTGTCGGTGGCCGGATGGCCGAGCACCACAGTCGGTGTCGCGAGGGTGGTCACCGTCAGCTCCACGGGCTGCTCGGTCACCACCGTCGTCTCCCCGGGTGCTCCGCAGCTGCCCTCGACGAGCACCTCGCCCTTGGCGTCGTAGAGCGTCTCGATCCAGTACACGCTGCCTGCCTGATCGACGCTCGTCATCCCGGAGCGGTAGACGCCAGGCTGGGTGACCGGGATCGGGTCGGAGACGTAGAACGCCTCCTCGCAGATCGGCGGCTCTCCGTCCGGTATCGGGCCGTAGGCGCGGAACACGAGGGTCGCCCCGTCCGGGATGGTGCCCTGCACGAGCGCCATGTCGTCGAACGGCTCACCGACCAGCGCGGCCGGCGTCGCCTGTGTGATGACCGTCGGCGGGGTGACCGGCGGATGCGCCGGCGGGACGAAGAACCGCTCGAGGATGTCGGCCGGGCTCGAGGTGTAGGGCTGGACGCGGTCGTCGCCGGCGAAGCTGGTGACGACGACGTAGTAGCCGGGCTCGGTCGGGGTGATCCGGTCGGCGTCCTCGTATCCGAGCCGGTACACCCCGTTGCGGGCGGGCGTGGTGATGCTGGTCAGCACCGGCGCGTCGGACAGGTCGAGGTCGTCGGTGAGGACCGCGTCGTCGGCGAACGGCCCGTACACGGTGTGTATGAGCTCGTCGACGTCGGGCAGCCAGTAGCCGTCGCCGTGGAAGTCGCCGTGGTCGGCCGGGAAGCCTGACACGGTGACGATGTCGAACGCGCGGCCGCCGGGATGCACGTTGTACTCCCGCAGCTCCGACGTGGTGTGGATCGGCCACCGCACCGAAGTGGACTCGATCGGCACACCGTAGTCATCCGACCAGTCAGCAGCGAGGTACGGCTGCACCCACTCCGGCTGGGAAGCCTTCTTGACCTGCCACACCCACGTCACGAACCCTGCCGCGGGGGCGGTGACCACGGGGGAGATGTAGCTTCCCGGCCCTGTCGCCGTCACGGTCACCGTGCCGATCGGCACCGCGTCGAGGTCCACCGCCGCGTTCTGCGTCGGCGGCCGGGTGCCCGGCACCTGGTAGAGGGTTCCCTCGAGGATCACCGGGATCGGCTGCCCGTCGACCTTCAGCCACGGCCCGTTCACGCTCGAAACCACGAGCCGATCCGTCAGCGGGTCACCGGGTACGACGAGGCGTTGCTGGGCGGTCGAGACGGCCTTCGGCTGGAACGGCACCACGGCGGTCTCGGCTACCTGACCGAACCGATCCGTGTATGAGCCGGTTAGGTAGCGGCCGAGCTCGCCCTGCGCGCCCTTGTCGATCGCCCACACCCAGGTGTAGAACCCGGACGAGGGCGCCGTGATCGTTCCGGCCGAGGTGTAGTCGCCGGCGCCGGCGAGGGTGATCTCCTCCACGCCCGCGATCGGAGCGCCGATCGGCGGGGAGTCCGCCTCGGCGGGCTGCTCGTCGAACGGGCCGTAGAGGGTCCCGGTCGCGGTGATCGGAATCCTGGCACCGTCGAGGATCGTCCACGTGCCCTTGGTCACGGACACCGCCAGCTCGTCCACGAACGCGTCGCCCTGGGCAACGAATCGGCTCGCCACCTGCGTGCCGATGACCGGCTGGAAGTCGAGGTCGATCCGCGGAGTCTGCGCTGAAGCGGACAGGTTGCCCGGAGTGCCTGCGACCGAGGCGATGGTCCGCTGCTCGCCTGCTCCGGCCGTGTACAGGTCGACCTTCGCCCCGTAGCCTTCGGCTGCGGCCGACATCGATGCGCCGATCTGATACCACGGCGCCCCGTCTGCTGGGGTGCCGGTGATGCCGAACTGCCCGGCGCCCAGCGTCCGCGATGTCGAGCCGTTGTCGAACACGGCATCCGAGAGGTTTGCTGGGCCTTGCAGGTGCGAGGGATGCGCGGTCACCGTCAGCGTGCCTTGATACTGGTCGGTCATGTCGAGCGACAGGGACAGTGATGGATCGGTCGCGGCGTAGGCCGGAGCCTCGGCGCGCATCTGGGCGAGCAGCGCCAGGATCGTCGGCCGTGCACTGCTGGGGGCACGCGCGACGTAGTACGCGTCGCCACTCATCCCGTGGCTGTTGTAGACGCCTGGATCGGTGACCGCCCAGACATACAGTGCGAGGGCGGCTGTCACGTTGGGGTCGCCGGACTGACCCCACCTGGCGAGCGCGTAGTTCAGCTCCGCCAATTGCTGTCGCGACAGGGAGTCCAGCGATGTCACGGTGTGTGGGCCGGACGTCGGTGAGAGCGGTGCGCTGCCGCCCAACTCGATGCAGTACACCTGCCGTCCGTCGTCCGCCCGATAGGCGCCGAGGAACCCTTGGCCGATGTCATAGCCAGCACCGTGAGTTCCCGCATGTGCTGGCTGCGCGGCGACGAACAGGCCGCTGAAGGCGAGCAGCAGTGCGATCGCCACCGACAGCGCAGCTCGGAAAACGCTCCTTCTCGGCGGATCCCCGACCCCTGCCGGGTCGGGCAAGATTGCAGACGACATGAACTCTCCTCCTGTTGGTGGGCGCGGCGGCGAATGCCGCCAGGAGAGGAGGTGGGCGTCTTGTCTCGGCTCCGATCAAGCAATGCTGCGAACGGGTGGCGGTGCGGGTGATTCACCCGAACCAACCGGGGCGCGCAACGGCCGTCCTATCGTCCGCCGACGGAGGATGCGGAGGCGCTCATCCCGCTCGCCGCGTCGAACCGAGCGGGGGACGTCGAGGAGCTGTGCTGCGCGCGGAGTCGGGGTACTACCGCGCCGCTCGCGGTCGTGCCGAAGCCGAGGCAGGGCGTGTGCCGTCGCATCCGAGGGGTGATGTGGCGCCGGCGGCTCCGAAGGAGTCCTCCAGATAGCCACCGACGCTTATGCACTGACGCGCGCGAAGCACGCTTGCCTGCTTGAGGATGCCCGGGGCATCACATGGAGGGGACGACGGGAATCGAACCCGCGTTGGCTGCTTGGGAAGCAGCCGTCCTACCATTGAACGACGTCCCCGAGTAGGTTTCCTCTAGCCTACCGGACGGCGGCCAGTCTCTGGACCGGCTCCCTACGACTGCATGCTGCGATGTTCCAGTGACCCGCTCAGCGCTGCGAGCGACTCGGCGCCAACAACTTTCTCCTCGGCTCCGGTGTAGTGCCTGGTGGTTGTCCGCTTGCTCTCATGGGCGAGGACTTCCTGGGCGGTGTCCGCGCCGAGGGCCGCGGCAGCCGACTTCCGCATCGAGCGGTAGACGAACATATCCTGGGGGACACCGAGGGCGTCGAGCTCCGCCTCGTGCGCCTTGCGGAACTGCCTGGCCAACGATTGCGGCCGCTCCGGGTACATCCCCTTCCCCGTGCGCGTCACGAACAGCAAATCACCGCGAGAGTCGGCCATCCGCCGCTTGAGCACGGCATGCACGTCGTCGCTTGCGACCTCGATCAGGCGCTCCTGGTTCTTTCCCTTCAGTTCAGACTGTCGGTACAGGCCCTTCTCGTTGGTGTGCGTCATCGTGCCGTTGATCGAGACGTGCTCGGTCAAGGCGCCGGCAGTGTTCGGCCGGCGGACGACATCCTCGCGCCGGATCGCCAAGGCTTCGGAGAGCCGGATGGTCAGTCGGTTGGTGAGGATGAGCAGGTCGGCGAGGAGGCGCACGTCGGGCCGCTTTCCGGGCTTGTTCCCGCGGTCCTCTTCCCAGGCGAGCACGAGTTGGATGATGACGGCGAGGTCGTCGTCGCTCAGTGCGATCAGCTTCGAGGCCGGACGGTGGAGGGCGAGGATCTTGACCGACGGCACCGGACTCGCTCCGGGCGGGACGACCCCGTGCAGGATCGCGAGGTCGAACATCCCCGCGAGCACACTGCGGGCCATCAGGGCCTCGTGGTTCGACTTCGTGCGAGCAACCTCGTGGAGGAAGTTGTAGATGCGCGCCGGCGTCAGCGACGCGATCCGCACCTCCCAGAGCAAGGGCTTGATCGTGCTGTGCAGTGCCCCCTCATAGCGGTCGATCGACTGCGGCTTGATCTTGCCCGGCTGCGGATCGTTCTCGTCCCACTGCCGATTCTTGCGAAGGTCCAGCAACCATTCGACGGCGAGCTGCTCGATGGTCCCGGCGGGGTCGACTTGCTGGAACACGCCGCCCCAGATGACGTGCGCCTTGCGCTCGAGGTCATCATGCGCGACCTCCGGGGATGCACCCCACCCTTGGATGTGGTGCGCCTTCCCTTCGCCGTCACGGATGAGGGTGTCGGCGCGGAAGCGCTCGCCGTACTGTTGGACGTTGACCTTGCCGAGCTCGCCCGGCTGCTTCTTGGGCCTGGGCATCACGACCCCCGTCGCTGGGCGATGAGCCAGTCCCGCACGTCCGCGGGGAAGTAGCGGACGCGGTTGCCGGCGATCTTGACGTAGACCGGCCCTCCGGACTTGTTCGACCGCCACACGTCGAGGGTGTGCCGGGTGAGCCCGAGGAAGGCGGCCGTCTCGTCGACAGTCCACATGATCGGTGCGCCGTCGGCGGTCAGGTCGAGCCGGGTCGGATCGAGCGGTGCGGGCTCGCCGCCTGAGGGGGTCGTTCGCTGTGCCATGCACCGTAGGTGCGAGTGGCGACCAGCCAGGCCGGGTTCAGCGGAACGCCGGGTATGCCGCGATGCAGAACGGTGACGTCGGTTGGTCGATTCCGGGCCGAAATCGGGGTTTCTCCGTCGAAAACCCGTCGAATGCAGTGCCATCGGTGGCCTCCAGTGGTGTCGTAGACACCGCTGGAGCCTTGCGATTGCAGGGCTCGGGCGACTTAGGCCAGAGATGAGGCGGGATTGGGGCGATGAAGCAGAAGTTCTGCCATTGAACTACAGCCCCGAGGCTGCGCAGCCCCGTAGGGCGTTGCTCGCTTCCACGACATTACCAGGGCCACGGACAAGCGCGGGAAGATGGCACATGCGCATCATTCACACCGTCGTGTTCCGCTTGCGTCATGACGAAGGGTCGCCGGCGGAAACGGCGTTCCTCTCCGACGCAACGCGAACACTCTCGGCGATCCCGGCCGTCAACGATTTCGCTGTGCGCCGTCAGGTCAGCAGCAAGAGCGACGCGCGGTTCCAGTTCTCCATGACGTTCGACGACCAGGCGTCCTACGACGCCTACAACACGCACCCCGATCACGTGCGCTTCGTCGAGACGCGCTGGGTGCCCGAGGTCGCCGCGTTCCAGGAGTACGACTTCGTCGACGTGACGGACTGACCCCACACGGCGGCTGACGCCGGCCGCGGTCAGTGCGTCGGCGGACCCTGATAGCCGCCCGGAGCCTGCGGCGGCATCGGCGGGCGATAGCCCATCGGCGCGAACTGCTGGCCGGTCTCCTGCATCGCGAGCTTCACACCGTTCTTCACCGCGGTCCGCATGATGAGGTAGCTCACCCACAGCATCAACGCGATGAGCCCGAGATAGATGACGAGCATGAGGATGATGAAGCCGATGCCGAAACCGGCCGCCGCCCCGTAGTCAGGATTCATAGACAGAAACCTACAAGTACGCTGAACTCGTGCTGCTGAGCGACCGCGACATCCGCCTCGAGATCTCCCACGGACGGGTCGGCCTCGACCCCTGGGACCCGGCCATGGTCCAGCCCTCCAGCGTCGACGTGCGCCTGGATCGCTACTTCCGCCTCTTCGACAACCACAAGTACCCGTTCATCGACCCCGCCGAGGACCAGCCCGACCTCACGCACCTCATCGAGGTCGCCCCCGACGAGGCCTTCGTCCTGCACCCGGGCGAGTTCGTGCTCGGGTCGACGTTCGAGCAGGTCACCCTGCCCGACGACATCGCGGCGCGCCTCGAGGGCAAGTCGTCCCTCGGCCGCCTCGGCCTGCTCACGCACTCCACGGCCGGCTTCATCGACCCCGGATTCTCCGGACACGTCACCCTCGAGCTCTCCAACGTCGCGACGCTGCCGATCAAGCTCTGGCCCGGCATGAAGATCGGCCAGCTCTGCTTCTTCCGCCTGTCCTCCGCGGCCGAGAACCCCTACGGCACCGGCCCGTACCTTAACCGGTATCACGGCCAGCGCGGGCCCACGGCATCCCGGTCCTTCCAGAACTTCCACCGCACCGATGTCGGGTCGACGGATGCCGGGGCCATCGGCGGCTGACAGACGAAAGGCCGCCCTCCCGAAGGAGAGCGGCCCCGATCGGATGCCGCAGCTCAGGCGTCGCGCGAGGCTGCGCCCCGGCTGAACCCCGCGTCGAAGCCGCGCTCGAACGCGCGCTCGGCGTGACGGTGCGGCGCGTGACCGTGCCCACGGTGGCCGTGCTCGCAGTGACCGTGGCCGGCGTGCTCGCTGGTGCGCTCGCCGTGCGGGCCGAAGCCCGGGCGGCCGTGACCGAAGCCCGGGCGGCCGTGACCGTGGTCGAACCCACGGGGTCCGAAGCCGCGGCGTCCGAACCCGCGGCCGTGACCGCGCGGCATCCGCTCCTCCGGGTTCCAGCCCAGTTCACGCGCGATCGCCTCGAGGCTCGCCAGCGTGGTGGCGAAATCCTCGTCCGAGACGGCGCCGGCGATCCGCGAACGGATGCCGGCGACGCTCTCACCCAGGCGCTCCCTCGCGGTGCGGCCCTCGTCGGTGAGCGTCCACGCGCCGGGCTCGCCGGCGACCCAGCCGCGCTCGATGAGGCGACGCAGCTTCTTGCCGCCGCCCCGCTCCAGGCGCGCGCTGAGCTCGGGGGAGACGACGTCGCCGCCGAGCACGTTCAGAATCCGCCAGTCGCGACGGCTGATGCCCTCCGTCTCGAACGCGGTCGCGAACTCGCGAGCGAGCAGACCGTCGACGGTGCGCAGCCAGAAGCCGAACGGGCGGGCAGGGGTGGTGGTGTCAGTGAAGTTCTCCATGACAGGTCCTTTCAGATCAGGGGGACGGCGGTGCCGTCCGAGTTGCATGTCATTGTGCATGTACATGCAGTGTGACATGCAATACGGACGCATGTCAAGTGGCATGTAAATTGGAGGCATGACGGATGCCGCTGCCGAAGACCTCGACGCCATCGCCGCCGCCCTCGGGCGCCTGCGAGGCCGAGGGCGGGGATTCCCTCCCGGCGCCGGCGGCCCGTTCGGCCCCGGCGGACCCTTCGGCGCCCGCGGACACGGACACCCGGCGCATGAGTGGCTGCACGGCGACCACGGCGACGGCCGCGGCGACGGCCACAGCCGTGGCGGTGGCGACGACGACCGCGACAGCAGGCGCGGCGGAC
>JAEYAG010000153.1 GCA_023451265.1 Actinomycetes bacterium
ATGCCGGAGGCCGTGCTGCGGTGAGCACGACCGCCGGGGTCCGGGGCGATGACGGCGACCGGCCGGAGGTCACTTCGCGAGGGTGAACCCGCCGGTCCAGCCGATCTTCTCGGACGCGGCGAGGGTCAGCTGGAGGAAGCCCAGCGCCTCCAGCTCGTGCGCGCGCGACAGGGCGCCGGCGTCGACGGTGGCCAGGCCGCCGGCCTGCACCGCGTCGATGAGCGCGGTCTTGGCGCCCGCGTCGTCGCCGGCGACGAGCACCGTCGTCGGCTGGCCGCCGACCGTGCCCGACGCGAGCGTCGCGGCGAAGTTGGTGTTGAACGCCTTCAGCACCTTCGCCTCGGGCAGGCGCTCCTGCAGGCCCGCGGCGGCGGAGCTGCCCACGGGCACGACGAGCGCGTCGAAGGTCGAGAAGTCGAGGGGGTTGGTGATGTCGACGACGGTCTTGCCGGCGAGCTGGTCGCCGTAGGAGTCGGCGATCGCGGCGAGCGCGGGGTAGGGGACGGCGAGCACGACGATGTCGCCGGCGATCCGGGCGTCGGTGTCCGAGCTGCCGACGTGCTGGATGTCGGCGCCGCCGCGCGCGAGGACGCCGGCGATGGCCTGACCCATGTTGCCGGTGCCGAAGATGGTGATGGAGGTCATGGCGAATCCTTTCCGAGCAGATGTTGTATCTGCAACTATCCTCGTCAACCTCGTTGTGCCGACAAGTATTCCTAGAATGTCGAGATGACGTCGTCTCGCTTCTACACCCCCGATGAGCTGGAGACGTGGATCCCCCTCGCCGCGCTCCTGGAGCTGCTGCCGCGGGAACTCGACGCCCAGCTGCTGCGCGACGCCGACCTCACTCACTTCGACTACTTCGCGCTCTCCATGCTCGCCAACGCCGTCGGTCATCGGCTGCAGATGAAAGAGCTCGCCTCGATGACGAACGCCACCATGCCGCGCCTCTCGCACGTCGTCAGTCGCCTCGAGCGACGCGGTCTCGTCGCACGCGAGCGCAACAGCGCCGACGGCCGCGGCGTCGATGCCGTCATCACACCGGAAGGCCGACGTGCGCTGCTGCAGGCCACGCCGGGGCACGTCGCGCAGGTGCGGAGCCTGGTCCTCGACGCGTTGGATGCCGGGCAGCGCGCGCAGCTGCGCGAGATCACCGCCGCGGTGCTCGCGCGACTCGATCCCGACGGGCGGATGGCCGCGAGCCGCCCGCGCCCGCGCGTCGCCGGCAGCTGACGCCTGCGGGGCTGCACCTCGCAGCCGCAGGCCACGCCGAGAGCCGCGTGCGCTACTCTCATTCCCGAACGGTGTTCAGTATTGGGCGCCAGGATGAGCTCGAGGGGGAGCGGATGACGCAGGACAGCCAGTACGTCGAGGTCCAGACCGCGGCCGGCCGCGTCCGCGGCGCCTGGCGGCCGACGACCGGTTCCACCGGTGACGGGAGCGCCGCACGATCGGCCGCGTTCCTCGGCATCCCCTTCGCCGAAGCGCCCGTCGGGCCGCTGCGGTTCGCCGCGCCGGTGCCCGCCGCGCCGTGGGCCGGCGTGCGCGACGCGCTCGAGTTCGCCCCGACCGCCCAGCGCGGCGACCCCGGCGTGACGCTCATCCCCGAGCCGAGCGTCCCGGGCGACGCGACGCTCAACGTCAACGTCTTCACGCCCGACCCCGGTGCCGCAGGCCTGCCGGTGCTGGTCTGGATCCACGGCGGCGGCTTCTACGCGGGCTCGCCGGCGAGCCCCTGGTACGACGGGCGCAACTTCAATCGCGACGGCGTCGTCACCGTCACCCTCTCGTACCGCCTCGGCTTCGACGGCTTCGGCTGGATCGACGGCGCGCCCTCGAATCGCGGCGTGCGCGACTGGATCGCCGCGCGCGAGTGGGTGCAGCAGAACATCGCCGCGTTCGGCGGCGATCCGGCGCGGGTGACGATCGCGGGGCAGTCTGCCGGCGGTGGCGCCGTGCTGACGCTGCTCGGCATGCCTGCCACGCAGCACCTCTTCCACCGCGTGTGGTCGCTGTCGGGCGCGCTCGCCGACGTGGCCCCCGACCGTGCGGGCGCCCTCGCCGAGGGGCTCGCCGCGGCGGCCGGGGTGAGCGCCGACCGTGAGGGGTTCGCGAGCGTGCCCGAGGAGCGGCTGCTCGCGCTGCAGCAGAAGCTCACCGCGCTCGACGCGGGCGCTCTCGGCGAGATGCTCGATCTCGGGCTGCCGCTGGGCCCGGTGGTCGACGGCGACCTGATCCCGCGCCCCACCCGGGAGTCGCTGGCGGCAGGTGTCGGCGCCGACAAGCCGCTCGTGCTCGGGACGACCGACGATGAGTTCACGATGGCGTTCTCGGATGCCGCGAGGAAACTCCGCTGGGTTCCGCGCGGCATGCTGCTGCGCCGCATGGGTCTGCGTCGCGAGCAGCAGAAGGCGTACCTCGCCGCGAACGCCGACGTCGCCGCGCTCGGCAACGCGAGCCTGGCCGGCCGCTACGTCACCGACCGGATGTTCCGCACCGCCCTCGTCGACGTCGTTGGACGCCGCGGCGACGCGCCCACCTGGGCGTACCGGTTCTCGTGGCCGTCGGGCACGTTCGGCTTCGCCGAGCACTGCCTCGACGTGCCGTTCTTCTTCGACTGCCTCGACGGTCCCGCGGTCCAGCCGCTGGCGGGACCGCATCCGCCGCAGGCACTGGCCGACACGGTCCACACGGATGCCGTCGACTTCGTCGTCGGCGCGGGTGTGGGCTGGCCGCAGTGGCGCGAGAACGGGACCGCGCGCGTGTACGACGAGCCGGTGCGCGACGTGCCGGACGCCTACGCGTCCGTGGCGGCGCTGCGCGACTGATCGCCCGGGGCGGTCAGCACGAGGGAAAACAGCGCGTCGACGGCGGCGGCCATGTCGACGTCGGGGTCGAGCATCCACTGCAGCTGCATGCCGTCCGCGACGGCCTGCATGATGCGCGCGATCAGCTCGGCGTCGACGGACGCGCTGAGGGCGCCCTCGGCCTGCGCGCGGGTGAGCACGTCGATATACATCGTGCGCAGCCCGACGCTGCGCTGCAGGAAGTACTCGTGGGCAGGATGCTGCGGGTCGGTCGCCTCGACGGCGAGCCTCGAGAAGAGCTGCACGAGGCCGGGAACCTCCGCGTTGTGTCGGACCACCGCGACGTAGCCCGACCGGAGGTCCTCGGCGCGCACGTCGTCGACGTCGACCGCGCCGAAATGCGCGGCATCCACCTCGTCGCGCTTGCGGAGGATCTCGGTGAACAGCTCGTCCTTCGAATCGAAGTAGTGGAGCAGGCCCGCCTGGCTGAGCCCGACTGCGTCGGCGATCGCCTTCACCGACGCGCCGGCGTACCCCTCGGTGGCGATGACTTCGAGCGCGCGGGAGAGGATCTCCTCGCGTTTGGCGATGCCTTTCGCATACGAGCCGCGGCGGCGCTTCTCGGTCATAGGGAAAGTAAACCGAACACTGCTTGATTTCCCAAAACCTAGTGGCGTATGGTTTTGCGGCAGGCCTCCATGGCGGATGCCGAAAGGAACCCGACGACGATGTCACCGATCCCCGCTGCAACTCCCGAACAGCAGCCGATGACCACCAACACCTTCGTGGCCGAAGCCACCGGCCAGGACGACCCGCCCACGCCCATCAAGGGGCCTCGACGCCTCATGTGGTCGATCATCCCCGCGAACCTCGGGATCTTCGTGGTGTGGGGAGCGATCCCCGGCATCCTGCTGCCCCGCCAGGTGACGCTGACGTTCGGCAGCGAAGGTCAGGCCGACGTCGCGAGCCTCGCGATCATCATGACGATCGGCGCGTTCGCGGCCATGGTCGCCCAGCCCATCGCCGGACAGATCTCCGACCGCACCCGTTCGCGCTTCGGCCGACGGGCTCCCTGGATCGTCGTGGGTGCCCTGGCCGGCGCGCTGTCGCTCATCGGGCTGGCGTTCGCGAACTCTCTCGTCGGCTTCATCATCGCGTGGACGCTCGTGCAGGTCAGCTACAACTTCGCGCAGGGTCCGCTGTCGGCGGTCATGCCCGACCGCGTGCCGCTGAACCGCCGCGGCACGTTCGCCTCACTGACCGGTATCGGCCTCATGCTCGGCGCCATCGGCGGTCAGATCATCGGCTCGTTCTTCTTCCACAGCGTGACGGCCGGGTACATCACGTTCGCCATCTTCTCGGTCGTCATGCTCGTAGTGTTCGTCCTGCTCAACCCCGACTACTCGAGCACCAAGCTGCAGCCCGAGCCCTTCAGCCTCGGTGAGTTCCTCCGCACCTTCTGGGTCAACCCGATCGCCAACCCCGACTTCTTCTGGGCGTTCACGGGCCGGCTGCTTCTGTACACCGGCTGCTTCTGTACACCGGCTACTTCGCGGTGACGGGCTACCAGCTCTACCTCCTGCAGAACTATTTCGGCGTCGAGAGTCCGGAAGCGGTCATCCCGATCCTTGGCCTCCTGAGCCTCGTCGGCATCCTGATCTCGACGATCGTGTCGGGGCCGCTCTCCGACAAGATCGGCCGCCGCAAGCCCTTCGTGTTCGGGTCGGCCGCGTTCGTCAGCATCGCCTTCGTGCTGCCGTGGGTCTGGCCCGACATCACCGCGTGGATGATCATGACATTCGTCGCCGGGTTCGGCTTCGGCATGTTCCAGGCCGTCGACACCGCCCTCATCAGCGAGGTGCTGCCCTCGGCGAAGTCGTTCGCGAAGGACCTCGGCGTCGTCAACATCGCCGCGACGCTGCCGCAGACGCTCGCCCCCGGCGTCGCAGGCGCGATCGTGCTCGCCTTCGGCTACGCCGCCCTCTTCCCGGTCGCGATCGTCCTCGGCATCCTGGGCGCCTTCGCGATCTGGCCGATCAAGAGCGTGCGCTGATGGCCGTGCACGTCTCACCCGAATCGATCCCCGCGGCATCCGCCGCCTGAGTGAAAGGCATGTCATGACAGACATCCGCGCGACCGACCTCACCCTCGAGGAGAAGGCGTCGCTGACCAGCGGCGCGAGCTTCTGGTACACCAAGCCCATCGACCGCGTGGGGCTGCCCGCCATCATGGTCACCGACGGCCCGCATGGCCTGCGCAAGCAGCGCGAGGGCGGTGACCACCTCGGCATGGGCGACTCGGTGCCCGCGACCTGCTTCCCGCCCGCGGTGGGTCTCGGCTCGTCGTGGGACGTCGACCTCATCGACCGCGTCGGGCAGGCGCTGGGCGTCGAGACGTCGATCGAGAAGGTCGCGGTGCTGCTCGGCCCCGGCATCAACATCAAGCGCTCGCCGCTGTGCGGGCGCAACTTCGAGTACTTCTCCGAAGACCCGATCGTCTCGGGCGTGCTCGGGGCGGCGCTCGTGCGCGGCATCCAGTCGCAGGGCGTCGGCACCTCACTCAAGCACTTCGCCGCGAACAACCAGGAAGAGGACCGCATGCGCGTGTCCTCCGACGTCGACCCCCGCCCGCTGCGGGAGATCTACCTGCGCGGATTCGAGCGCGTCGTGAAGGACGCCCAGCCGTGGACCGTCATGTGCGCGTACAACAAGATCAACGGCGTCTACGCCTCGGAGGACCCGTGGCTGCTGACGCAGGTGCTGCGTGACGACTGGGGCTTCGAGGGCCTCGTCGTGAGCGACTGGGGCGCCGTCAACGACCGCGTGAAGGGACTGCCGGCGGGCCTTGACCTCGAGATGCCGTCGTCGAACGGCGCGACCGACCGCCAGCTCCTCGCGGCCGTCCAGGACGGCACGCTCGACGAGGCGGCGCTCGATGTCGCCGCGCAGCGGGTCGTCGACCTCGTCGAGAAGGCGCAGGCGGGTGCGGGGCGTGTCGAGGGTCCTCTCGACGTGGACGCCCACCACGCGCTGGCCCGCGAGGCGGCGGGGCGCTCGGTCGTCCTGCTGCGCAACCAGGATGGGGTGCTGCCGCTGCGTCGCGACGCGAAGCTCGCCGTCGTGGGTGCGTTCGCCGAGAAGCCGCGCTACCAGGGCGCGGGCTCGTCGATGATCAACCCGACCCGTCTCGACGACGCGCTCACGGCGATCCGCGCGGCGGCGACCGGCGATGTCGCGTACGCGGCCGGCTTCTCCGTCGCGCCGGGGGGCGACGGATGCCGAGCAGGCCGCGCTGCGCGACGAGGCCGTCGCCACGGCATCCGGCGCGGACACGGTCGTGCTCTTCCTCGGGCTCCCCGCGCGGATCGAGTCGGAGGGCTACGATCGCACCGACATCGACCTGCCCGTCGAGCAGCTCGCGCTGCTGGACGCGCTGCTCGAGGTCACCCCGAACGTCCTCGTCGTCCTCTCCAACGGTGGCGTCGTCGCGCTGCCGTTCGCTGACCGCGTGCCCGCGATCCTCGAGGCGTGGCTGCTCGGCCAGGCAGGCGGCTCGGCGACCGCCGACGTCCTCTTCGGTGACGTCAACCCGTCCGGCAAGCTCACCGAGACGATTCCGGTGCGCCTGTCCGACACCCCCGCGTACCTCGACTTCCCCGGCGAGTTCGGGCACGTCCGGTACGGCGAGGGCCTGTTCGTCGGCTACCGCTGGTACGACGCGCGGAACCTCGAGGTCGCGTACCCGTTCGGCCACGGCCTGTCGTACACGACGTTCGCGTACGGCGAGGCGAGCGCGGCGGTGGACGCCGGCGGCGATGTCGTCGTCACGGTGCCGGTCACCAACACGGGGGCGGTCGCCGGGCGCGAGGTCGTGCAGGTCTACACGTCGCTGGCCGGATCGGCCGTCCAGCGGCCGCAGCGCGAGCTCAAGGCGTTCGCGTCGGTCGAGCTCGAGCCCGGCGAGACCGTCGAGGTCACGCTGACGGTGCGCCGCGAAGACCTCGCCTACTGGGACACGCGCGTGGACCGCTGGGTCGTCGAGGGCGGCGAGTACGTCGTCGAGGCGGCGGCGTCGAGCCGCGACATCCGCTCCTCGGCATCCGTCACCCTCACGGGTGACGAGGTCGCCGTGCCGCTCAGCCGCGAATCGTCGATGGGTGAGGTCATGGCGCACCCGGTCGCCGGACCCATCGTCCAGGCGGCGATCGCGCAGATGATGCAGGGCATGGAGGGCGTCGCCGACATCATGCCGGAGGGCGTCGACCCGACGGCGATGATGGCGTCGTTCCCCTTCGGCCGCATCTCGATGATGGCCGGCGACGCGGCATCCCCCGAGATGATCGACGGCCTCATCGCGATGGCCAACGCCGGGGGTGCGCCGCAGGCCTGATCCGGCACATCCCTGTCACTGTCGTTCTCCGCGAGAGAACAAGCCGCCGCCGAGAGAACGGTCAGAACCCGTTCTCTCGGCGGTGTGCTGTTCCCTCGCGAATCGAAGGCCGCCGCGCGGCGACGCGGCCCGCGACGAAGTCGTAGAACGTCAGCGCGAGGCGCAGCGGGCCGAGCTCGAGCACGCGGAAGTCGCGTGTGCGCCGCAGCCTCGCGAACAGGGTGGCGTCGAGCTCGCGCAGATACTGCCGCGCCCGGCGGGCGTGCGCCGTGTTCGACGCGATGCGGATCGTGCGGGCATCCGCGAGCCACGGCAGCGACAGCGACAGGTTCTCGCGAGTCGACCTGGCGTGCTCCTCGCGGACGATGCGTTCGGGGCGGATGCCGAGGCGCCCCGCGTACTGCGCCATCGTCACGGCCTCGGGCACGTCGCCGTGCACGGCGCCACCGGTGAAGACGAACAGGGCGTCCGGTGGCGCGCTGCGCCGGGCGATCCGCGTGCGCCAGCGCTGCAGGAAGCCCGGCGACCCGTCCCGCCGGGCGGGATAGCCGAGGACGAGCACGACGTCCTCGCCGCCGCCCGGACTATCGGCGCGCCCGTCCGCCGCTCCCTCGCTCCGCTCTGCTAGGCGCGGGTAATCCGCGCGGGACGCGAGCCACGCCTGCAGCTCCCCGAACGCGAGGAGGGCGAGCCCCGCGGCGGCGATGCCGGTGAGCGCGCGCCCCGGCATCCGGACCCTCACGACTGCAGGAACGCGAGGAGCGCCTCGTTGACTTCCGCGCCGTGCGTGCGCAGCAGTCCGTGCGGCGCGCCCTCGATCTCGAGGTACGTCGCCTCCGGGAGCAGCTCCCGGAAGCGGCGCGCGGTCTTGTCGATCGGGAGGATGTTGTCCGCCGTGCCGTGCACGATCAGCGCGGGCACGGTGATGGCGGGGATGTCGCCGCGGAAGTCGGTCGGCCACGTGAGGGGAGCCGCCGCGATGGCCGCGTTGCCCGCCTGGTTCGCGACCTGCACGCTCGCGTCGACGGCCTCTTGCGAGATGCGCTCGCCGAGCAGATCGTCGAGGTTGTAGAAGTCGCGGAAGAACCCGGTGAGGAAGGCGTGCCGGTCCGACGCCACGGCCTCCGCCGTGCCGTCGAAGAATGCCTGGTCGCCGGCGCCGTCGGGGTTCTCGTCGGTGATGAGGAGGTACGGTTCGAGCGATCCGAAGAACGCCGCCTTCGCGATGCGGGATGCCCCGTAGCGGGAGAGGTAGCGCGCGATCTCGCCGGTGCCCATCGAGAAGCCGACGAGCACGGCATCCTCGAGTTCGAGGTCTTCGATGAGGGCGTGCAGGTCGGCGGCGAACGTGTCGTAGTCGGATCCGCTCGCCGTCTTGCTCGACGCGCCGAAGCCGCGGCGGTCGTACGCGATGACGCGGTAGCCGGCGCTCAGGAGCGCGCGGCTCTGCAGGTCCCACGACTCGCCGTTCAGCGGGAACCCGTGGATGAGGACGACGGGCTGGCCATCCGCCGGACCCTGGTCGGTGTAGAAGATGTCGACGTCGGCGGAGTTCTCGGTCGCCACGGTGATGAATGCCATGTTCCGACGCTACGACGTGGGCGGGTCTGTATCTATACCCATCCTGGCAAATTGCACTACAGACTGGTGACGATCGTAGATGATATGTAGCATGAGCTGGTCGCCTCTCGATCTGCGACCACCCGAATCCCTGCTCGAAGGAGAGCCCACATGAATCGTGCCGTCAACGTCGTCGCCGCTGCGGCGGCGGGCCTTGCCGCAGTCGCGCTCGTCCTCAGTGGGTGCTCGGCCTCTCCGACGAGCTCTGCGACATCCTCCAAGGACGCCGAGCCGACCTCGATCGTCGTGGGCACCCCCGGCCTGCTCTCCAATGCCGACGTCTACGCGGGCGTCAGTGACGGCCTGTTCTCCGATGTCGGCTTGGACGTGTCGACGCAGACCCTTACGGCGGGATCGAACGCCGTTCCGCAGCTGCTCAGCGGCGACCTGGCCTTCGCGATCGTGGACACCACGAGCGCCGTCAGCGCGGCAGCTCAGGACATCGGAATCGTCGCAGTGGCGACCAACATCGTCGGCAGCCCGGGTGAGGTCGGCTATGGCATGGTCGTCGCCGGTGCCGACTCCGGCATCACCTCACCCAAGGACCTGGAGGGCAAGAAGGTTCAGGTCAACCAGCTCGGCGGCACCGCGCAGGTTCTGGTCATGGCGTCCGTGAGCAAGGACGGCGGAGACCCGTCCGCGCTCCAGTTCGTCGAGATGGCACCCGATCAGGCGATCCCCGCCCTCCAGTCGGGGCAGCTCGACGCCATCGTGACCGGCGAGCCGCTCGTCACGATGGCCACACAGCTCGGTTTCACGCCCGTGTTCAACCTGGAGCAGCACACGGTGCCCAACCTGCCGACCTTCGTCTTCGTCACCTCGGAGGCCTTCGCGACCGCGCATCCCGACGTGGTCGAGCACTTCCAGTCGGCGATCCTCGCTTCCAATGCGAAGCTCAACGCCGACCCCGATCTGCTGCGCAGCGTCGCGGTCGACTCCACCGGAGTGTCCGCGGATGTCCTCGCCGAGGTGGCAGGGTTGCCGTTGTTCGGCGAGGCGCCGCTCACCGCTGACGACATCCAGCAGTACATCGACTTCCTCACGAAGTGGGGAGCGCTCGACACCGCAGAAGTCCCCGCCGGCGCCGACGTCGTCTGGTCCGGCAGGTGACGTCCGTGGCGGCCCTCCCCGATGATCTGCTGCCGCTGCTCAGCCTGAACGGGCCCGCGCCGGCGACCGACACACTGACTGTGATCGACAGCAGCGATGGTCGGATGGTCGGCGCGGATGCCTTGAACTACCTCCGCGCGCTCGGGGAGCGCCTCGAACGAGCGGGGTCGATCGAGGTGGTCGGTCTCACCACCGCCGGCGAGCGCTGCGTCGCCGAGCTCGCCGGTGGAACGGATGCGACGCCCGTCCAGACCGCTGCGGTGGTCGTCGTGCGTGCTGCGGAGGGTTCCGTCGCCGAGGTCCGAACCTACTCCCAGCGCGCCGCTGAGGCGCCGCGTTCGCCCGCCGGGCCGGTGCGATCTGTTCCGCAGAGCGCCGCGACTCCGGGTGGCGTGGTGGGCGACTACCTCGCGGCGGTGGAGCGCGAGGACATCGAGGACGCGCTGGCCTGCTTCGAGCCGGACGACTGCTCGATCACCGAGCCGGACGGCACGGTCCACGTCGGCCTGCCCCGGCTGCGCAGCTTCTACGAGTGGTTCTTCTCGATCGACCCTGGGGGTCGCAAGCTCGAGATCTGTGCCGTGACCGATGATGGCATCCGCTGCGCGCTCGAGTGGTGCTCGGTGCTCACCGAGGCCTCGCCATTGCCCCAATCGGGGCTCGCAGTCTACGAGCGCGCCGCCACGGGCCGGCTGCGCAGCTTCCGGTTGTACACCGATCGACCTGCCGCGCTGGGCGCGCCGGACTTCACCTCGGGCTGACGGTGCCGCGCGACCGCGCGGCGCTCACCCCGCGCTCGAACGCGCTTCGAGCGCGTGGAAGTGCTCGAGAGCCTCGGCGGTCCACTCCTCTATGAGGCGATGGAACAGGGCGTGGGCGTGGGCGCGGGGCCAATCGGCGGGCAGCAGCGAGTCGGGCAGCTCCGGGTCGAACAGCGGAAAGTGGCGCCACCGCGTGAACAGATCGACCCATGCGACGAAGACCTCCTCCGAGGTGCGGGGAGCTCGGTGGTCGAAATGCTCGATGAATGCGTCGTATCGCGCCCGCAGCTCGTCCAGATCCCAGGCCTCCGCGGCGATCTCGCGCGGACTGCGATTGGCCGGCTCCGCCTGTGTGAACACGTAGGCGCCCTGCGGGCCGTCGACCGAGGCGAACAGGCGGATCGTCGCCGACTCGTTCTCGGCGTGCGGAGAGATCCACAGCCCGTTCCCCAACGACCCGAAACCGAGCCACGCGAGCTCCGTGCGGAAGTGGTATCGCATCGACCTGCTGTCCTCGGGGACGGTCAGCGCCACCAGGAGCCATCTGCCGTCCCACTCGTGCGGCTGCCCGAAGCTCAGCGTGCGCGCGCGTCCCTCCCGGAGCTGGATGGCCGCCGACTCGTTGATCGCGAGCCGCGATCGCCGGCCTACCCGTTCGCTCGTGAGCCAGCCGTCGGCGATCGCGCGGCTCACGGTCTGACGTGCTGCCGCTGTGGACGCGCCGAGCGCCACGAGGCCGTCGACGAGCGATCCCTGCCAGACGTACCGCGTCAGCGGGAGCACGGCCTCGCCGAGCAGCGTCAGCAGCCAGGTCTTGGTGCGACGGGTTCCGGTCGCGGGCTCGAGGCTGGACCTGGGCATGTATCGAACGATACCGCGGGACCGTGGCGCGTTCGAACTATGCATAACAAGAACTATACGAACGTAAGCGCAATGTAATATTTAAGAACCTCGTCGTCGTCTCCGAGCAGACTGCGCGATCCGAGACCCTGGAGCACTCATGACCCCCGACGCACCGGAGCACATCGACTCCCTCACTCGCTCGGCGAACGACCGTTACGCCGTCGACGGCGCGGCCCGAGCGGTGGGCATCGAACTGCTCCGCGTCTGGGAAGGCGGCGCCGAGATGCGCATGCCGGTGACGGAGGGGATGCTCAACGCGCACGGGATCAGCCACGGCGGCTACGTCTTCCTGCTCGCCGACACGACCTTCGCGTACGCGTACGGCACACGTACACCCGCGCCGGTCACCCGCACCGCGGATGCGGCCTTCCTCGCCGCGTCCGGTCGGGGCGATGTCCTCACCGCGACCGGACGCGAGCGACACCGCGCCGCGCGCAGCGCCGTCTACGACGTCACCGTGACCCGTGCGGCAGACGGCGGTGATCACGAGGTCATCGGGGAGTTCCGCTTCCACGGCGTCGACCGCGCGCCCACCCGGTGATGAGGCTCACGCCACCGTGCGGACGATGTCAGGCACGTCGAACGCCTCGTCCAAGCCCAGCCTGCGCACGCGAGGATGGAATGGGACGACGTCGTGGCGCACGACGCCCGCGAGGTGGAACGGTTCATCGTCCAGGATCGCGAGGGCCGCATCGCGGCTCTCCGCCTGCAGGATGCCGATCGCTCCGGCCGGCCGGCCGGGCACGGCATCCAGGCCCCCGCTGAACAGGAACAAGCCCCGTTCGAATTGGGGGACCAGCCAGGCGATGTGCGCGTCGAGCTGCGGCTGCGTGGGCTCGGCGAGATAGTCGACGGTCATGAGAAACAGCATGGGAACTCCTTGGTGGCGGATGATCAGAGCGGGTAGGAACCGGGAAGCGTGTCGATCGTGATCCATCGCAAGTCGGTGAATTCCGCGATGCCGGCCTCGCCGCCGAAGCGGCCGTAGCCGGAGTCGCCCACGCCGCCGAACGGCATCTGGGCCTCGTCGTGGACGGATGCTCCGTTGATGTGGCACATCCCGGTGCGCAGCTGTTGAGCCACCGTCATCGCGGTCGTCAGGTCCCGCGTGAACACCGACGAGCTCAGCCCATAGGGCGTGTCGTTGGCGATGCGCACCGCATCGGCGGTGTCACGCGCGCGCACCACGGAGACCACAGGACCGAAGCTCTCCTCGCCGTAGATGCGCATGTCGTCGGTCACCCCGTCCAGCACGATGGCGGGGATGAACCGGCCCGTGCCGGTGTCGCCCGTGGCAACTGTGGCGCCCTGCGCGGTCGCATCGGCCACCAGCTCCCGGACGTGGTCGGCGGCCGCATCCGACACGAGCGCCCCGAGGGCCGCGTCGGCGGCACCGGGGTCGCCGGCCCGCAGTTCGCCCGCGGCGCGGGCGAAGCGCGCGACGAACTCGTCGGCGATGGCGCCGACGACGATGATCCGCTCCGTCGACATGCAGATCTGCCCCTGATTCATGAACGCACCGAACCGGGCCGCAGTCACCGCCTCGTCCAGGTCGGCGTCATCCAGCACGAGGAACGGGGCCTTGCCGCCCAGCTCCAGGAGCGCCGGCTTCAGGTTCGCGGCGGCGCGCTGCGCGATGATCCGCCCCACCGCCGTCGAACCGGTGAAGTTCACGCGCCGGATCGCCGGGTGATCGATCAGACGCCCCACCGTCTCGGCGGCGTCGGCGGGCTCGTTGGTCACGAGCGTGATGATGTCGGCGGGTGCTCCGGAGCGACGAAACGCCTCGACGATCAGACCGTGCGTGCGCGGGCACAGCTCGGATGCTTTCAGGACCGCCGTGTTTCCGCACGCCAGCGGCGTGGCGATCGCCCGGACACCCAGGATCACCGGCGCGTTCCACGGCGCGATGCCGAGCACCACGCCCGCCGGCACCCGCAGCGACAGCGACACCGTCCCCGGCTTGTCGGACGGGATCGTCCGCCCCTGCACCGCGGTCGTCAACGCGGCCGCCTCGCGGAGCATGTCTGCGGCCAGCCCGACGTTGAACATCGCCCACCCGGTCGTTGCGCCGAGCTCGGCCTGCATGGTCTCGACGATCTCGTCGGTCATCGCGGTCAGCTGGTCGGCGGCGGCGAGCAGGACAGCGCGGCGGGCGCCCGGCCCCTGCGCGGACCAACCGGGGAAGGCAGCGGCGGCCGCGTCGGCCGCGTCGATCTGGATCGTCATCGGAGGATTCCTTTCTCGGTGTCCCGCGCTCCGGGCTCGGAGTCGGGGATGATCTCGAACAGCGCGGCGGCGCCCTGACCGCCGCCGATGCACATCGTCACCACGGCGAGTCTCGCGCCTCGGCGGCGTCCCTCCCAGAGGGCGTGCGCCGTCATCCGGGTGCCCGACACGCCATAGGGGTGCCCGAGGGCGATCGCCCCGCCGCTCACGTTGAGCCTGTCGTCGGGGATGCCGAGGACATCGCGGCAGTGGATGACCTGCACTGCGAATGCCTCGTTGAGCTCCCAGAGGTCTATGTCGTCGACGCGGAGGCCGTTCCGTTTCAGCAGTCGAGGGACGGCGTAGACCGGTCCGACGCCCATCTCGTCCGGCTCGCACCCCGCGACGGCGTAGTCGACGAACCGCCCCAGCGGGGTCAGTCCGCGCCGCGCCGCTTCGGTTTCCGACATCACGACGCAGGCGGCCGCGCCGTCGGAGAAGCCGCTCGCATTGCCGGCCGAGACGGTGCCGCCGGGGATCGCCCGACGGATGGCCGACACGCCGGCCAGCGTCGAGTCTCCGCGGATGCCGTCGTCCTCCGCGATCGTCTCGGTCTCGATCGTCGGCACGATCCCGCCCTTCCAGTAGTGCGCGCGGCGCACCTCGATCGGCGCTATCTCGTCGCGGAAGCGGCCTTCCGACCGGGCATCCGCGGCACGCAGATGGCTGCGCAGGCCGTACTCGTCCTGCCGCTCCTGGGAGATGCCGTAGCGCTGGGCCACTACCTCCGCGGTGCGCAGCATGGGCCAGTACAGGGCGGGGATCCGCTCGGCCAGGGCAGGGTCCTGCGCCATGAACGAGGTCATGTGCTCCTGGACCAGCGAGATCGACTCGACGCCGCCGGCCACGGCGACGTCGTACTGGCCGGTGAGGACACGCTGCGCCGCCGTTGCGATCGACTCCAACCCGGAGGCGCAGAACCTGCTCACCGTGACCCCCGCCGTCGTCGTCGGCAGACCCGCGCGCAGCGCCGACTGTCGGGCGATGTTCCCCCCCGTCGTTCCTTCCGTGTTCGCGCAGCCGAGCACGACGTCGTCGATGCGATCGGGTTCGACGCCAGCCCGGGCCACCGCCGCCGCGACGGCATGCCCGGCCAGTTCCGCACCAGGGGTCAGGTTGAAGCCGCCCGACCAGGAGCGGGCGAGCGGCGTGCGCGCGGCGGAGACGATCATCGCCCCGGTCATGCCGTCACCGCCTCAGCGCGGTCGAGCGTCGGATGCGGCTGCCACGACGGGTCGTCGACCGCCCAGCGCTGCATCTGGCGCACCGCCCGGTCCATTCCGTGCAGGCCGGCCCAGAACCAGGGGCCGCCGCGACGTGCGGGGAAGCCGTAGCCGTGCACCATCACCATGTCGATGTCGGCGGAGTCGGCGGCGATGCCCTCCGCGAGCACGGCGGCCGCCTCGTTCACCATCGCGAGGATGCAGCGCTGCACGATCTCGTCGTCCTCGATCGCCGCAGTCGGATCGGGCAGCAGCTCCTCCAGTTCGGGGGTGGGGACGGTCGCCTCGCCGGAGTACGTGTACCAGCCGCGCCCGGTCTTGCGTCCATACCACCCGCGTTCGACGACCGCGTCGGCCCATCGCCACGCGGGATCGGCAGGCGCACCCTGTCGCGCTCGCCACGGCACGTCGTTGCCCACCAGGTCGAGCACTCGGAACGGTCCCATCGCCATGCCCCAGGCCTCTAGAGCGCGATCGATGCGCTCCGGCCGCGCGCCCTGCTCGAGCAGCAGGTTGGCCTGCCGCAGATAGGCGTCGAAAATCCGGTTGCCGATGAATCCCGGACCGACCTGTGCCACGACGGCGAGCTTGCCGAGACGCTTCGCCGTAGCCAGGGCCGTCGCGAGGGCGACCGGAGAGGTGTGCTTGCCCTGCACTACCTCGACGAGCCGCATCACGTCGGCCGGGCTGAAGAAGTGCATGCCTACGACGTCCGTCGGCCGGCTCGTCGCGGCGGCGAGCACGTCGACATCGAGAGTCGACGTGTTGGAGGCGAGGATCGCGCCAGCACGCGCGTGCGCATCGATCGCGGCGAATACCTCCCGCTTCACAGCGAGGTCCTCGAACACCGCCTCGATGATCAGGTCGGCTTCGGCGACCTCGGAGATGTCCGCAGCCGTGCGTAGCAGCCCGAGCCGATCGTCCCTCTCCTGCCCGCTCATTCGCCCGCGCGAGACGGCGCGTTCGAGCTGCCGCGCGATCTGCTCCCCGGCGGTGGCGGCGGCCTCGGCCGTCGTGTCGATGACGACCGTCTGGATGCCGGCCTGCATCAGCGAGAGCGCGATGCCGCGCCCCATCGTGCCGGCGCCGATCACCGCCGCGCGCGAGATCGGGAGTGCCTCGGAGGCGGAGAAACGTCGGCCGGACCGGTCGTTGAGGAACCGGTACCGGGCAGACCGCGCCTCGGGCGTGCCGGCCAAGTCGACGAAGAGGCGCAACTCGGTGGCCAGCCCGTCGTCGAACGGCTCGGTCGCGGCCGCCTGTAGCGCCTCGAGCGCGGCGCGCACCCCTGCCGAGGCGGTGCGCGAACGTGCGGCGGTGCGGCGCGCCGAATCGACCAGGGCCGCGGCGAGCGGCTCGGTCACGGGCTGATCACGGAGCCGCTGACGCGGCCGGGTCCCCTCCGCGATCTCGCTCGCGATACGCAGCGCCTCCGCGGTCGGGTCCTCCGCCACGGCGGCGACGAGACCGGCATCCCTCGCCTCGACGCCGGAGATCGCCCGGCCGGTGACGATCAGATCGAGGGCACGCTCCATCCCGATCGCTCGAGGCAAGCGCTGCGTGCCGCCGGCTCCCGGCATGAAGCCGAGCGTGGTCTCGGGCAGCCCGAGACGCGCGTAGGGCGCGCTCACGCGATCCGAGCATGCCAGCGCCAGCTCAAGTCCGCCCCCGAGGGCGACGCCCGTGATGGCGGCTACCGACGGCTTCGACATGCTGTCGAGGAAGCCCGCGATCGTCAGGTGGAGCGAAGGCTCGGCCAGCCCGTCGCCGGAGTCGAACTCGGCGAGGTCCGCACCCGCGCTGAACAGTCGATCGCCCGCGACGACGACGGCACGCACGCGATCGTCGCCTTCCGCCTCCTCCAGCGCTGCCATCAGCGCGCGGCGCAGCGGGCGGTTCAGGGTATTGACCGGGGGATGAGCGAGGGTGATGATCGCGACGCCGTCGCGGATCTCGCTGTGGACGGGGGACTGCGTCATGAGGGCTCCTTCGCCGTCGGGGAGATTCCAATATAGGACATTATGCTTGCGATAGTCAGATCGATGTATTAGATTCTCACTCGAGCCGGATATCCCGGCATCGCATCCGAGGCGAAGGGGCCCCATGACCAGTGACGCTCTCACACAGCGCGTGGCCGCTGCGGCACGGCGCGTGTCCCGGCTCGAGGACCTCGCCGCGATCGCGGACCTGCACCGCGACTACGTGCGTCGTCTCGCCGAGCGCGACTGGGACGGGATGATCGAGAACTTCATGCCTGATGCGGTCGTCTCGCTCCGCAACCACGGCATCCGGCGCGGTCGGGCCGAGATCGCCGACCTGTTCAGCGCGATGCACAGTGCGGGATCGCCGCCGGACGCCTATCTGCTCACCTCGCCGCACATCGAGGTCTCCGGCGACGATGCCTCGGGCTGGTGGACCTGGCAGCGGCACTTCTCCGAGCTCCCCGTCATGGGGGGTGGACTGCGCATCGCCGGACCCTGGTGGGAGGGTCGTTATCGCACCCGCTACCGCAAGGAGGCCGGCCGCTGGAGGTTCGCGGAGATGTGGTTCCGGCTCATCGCGCCACATCGCGACCCGGATGCCGACGACGTGATCGGCCCGGGCTGGACAACGCTCGAAGAAGACGGAGGACAGGTATGAGTGCGCAACTCGAAGATCAGCTCGCAGAGCTGGAACGCCGCATTCTCGATCTCGAGGGACGCGATGAGATCCAGTCGATGCATGCGACGTTCGTGCGAGCCGTCGCCGACCGCCGCTTCGACGCGCTCGCCGGCTACTTCGCCGACGACGCCGTCATCGACATGCGTGCGCACGGGCCGCGGTCCGGGCGGGAGGCGATCGCCGAGCACTTCCAGCACATGGCCGACGTGCCGCTGGAGGGCGCGAGCTACGTCCTCTCGTCGCCGGTCGTGACGGTGGACGGCGACCACGCCACGGGCGTATGGACTTGGCATCGCTTCTACAGCAACGCGGTCGTCGGAGGTCGCGAGGTCACCGTCTGGGGGGTGTGGGACGAAGGCCGCTACGACTGCGAGTACACGCGCATCGACGGACGTTGGCGCTTCTCGCGCATGCGGTTCCGCATCGTCCGCCCCACCCCCGACCCGGACGGAGAACCTTCCGCATGATCATCGCCGACCTCATCCGCCGCGCCTTCGCGACTCACGCCGGCCAGCCCGCCGTCGCCTGCGGAGACCGGACTCTCTCATACGGTCAGGTGGCTGACCGCTCGTTCCGGCTCGTCAACGCATTGCGCGCGTTGGGCGTGAACCCGGGCGACCGGGTCGCCACCCTCGCTCCGAACGATCTGACCACGCTGGAGGTGATGACCGGGCTCGCTCTGGGTGGATACGCCCGCGCAGCGCTCCACGCGATGAACAGCGCCGAGGCACACTCGGCGATGCTGAGCGCCTCGGGCGCCCGTGCCCTCATCACCACGCGGGACTTCGCTGCGAGGTTCGCGGACGTGTTCGCCCAGGCATCCGAGCTCGCGCACGTGATCGTGCTCGACGCGGACGCCGAATCGGGCGCGGCGGACGTTCTCGACTACGAGCGCCTGCTCGCGGATGCCCACGCCGAGGACGCGCACGTGCCGGTCCGGCCGGACGACGTGCTGCACCTGGCTTACTCCTCGGGCTCGACAGGAACGGCGCGCGCCTCGGTGCACACTCACGAGAGCTGGGCGCACGTCACAGTCGCCAACGCCGCCATGCTGCCGCGTGTCACCTCCGATGACCGCTACCTCGCTGCGGCCCCGCTCACGCACGCCGCCTCCACGGTGCTCTACCTCCTCGTAGCACGCGGGGCCGCCATCGAGGTCATGCCGCACTTCGAGGCGGCCGAGGCGCTGCGGCTGATCTCGGAGCGTCGCTGCACTCTGACGATCATGGTGCCAACGATGCTGCAGCTGCTCGCGACCCACCCCGAGGTCGGACAGTTCGATCTGACGAGCATGCGTGCCCTCGTCTACGCCGGCGCACCGATCTCGGTCGCGACGGCGCGGGCGGCGCAGGCGGCCTTCGGTGACGTGCTGTTCCAGACCTACGGCCAGAGTGAGTGCCTCCCGGTCTCCTGCCTCACGCCGGAGGATCACCGCTACGGGGTCACGACCGACGAGCGCGTGCTCACCTCGGCCGGACGGCCGTGCCTCACCGCCTCGGTGCGCATCGCCGACGAGACGGGCGCGGCGCTGCCCGTCGGTTCTGTCGGGGAGATCCTCGTGTCCTCCGACGGGCGGATGCGGGGGATCTGGGGCGACTCGGTCGCCACCGCCGAGCGCATCACCGATGACGGCTACGTGCACACCAACGACATCGGGTACCTGGATGAGCGCGGCCTGCTGTTCGTCGTCGATCGCAAGAACGACATGATCATCTCGGGCGGCTTCAACATCTGGCCCGCCGAGATCGAGCAGGCGCTCGCCGCGCACCCCGCGGTCGTTGAGGCGGTCGTGGTGGGCATCCCGCATCCGCGGTGGGGGGAGACGCCGGTGGCGGTCGTCGTCCTCGCCGACGGCGCGAGCGTCGCCGAGGAGGAGCTGATCGAGCTGTGCCGGCAGAAGGTGGGCTCGATGAAGAAGCCGACCGAACTGGTCCTGCGCACCGAGCCGCTCGAGCGCAATCAGTTCGGAAAGCTCTCGCGCCGAGAGGTGCGCGACCGCTACTGGCCGGTCGACGGTGCGCATTCCCGACAGGTGAACGGCGCCTGAGGCGTGACGGCCGCGGGGCGGCGAACGCTGCGCAAAATACGTGACAAACAGATGACGATCGTCAACAAGCAGTTCAACCCAAGAAGGAGATTCCCCATGACGACGCAGGAGACCGACCAGTTCGACACCGAGCCGCTGTTCAAATGGAGCGAGCCGGTGGAGTTCATCGCCGACCGCGAACGACTCATCGCCTACGCGCACGCGACCAACGACACCAACCCGCGGCACCTGAGCGGAGACATCGCCAGCCCGGTGTTCAACGTGGTGCCTGCATTCAAGGTCATCGCGCCGCTCACCGAGAACATGCCCCCGGTCGAGAAGCGGATGATGGGGCTGCACGGCGAGCAGGACTTCGTCTTCCACAGACCGATCGAGGCGGGCATGAAGCTCGTGACGCGCGCCTACCCCCTGGGGATCACGCCGCGCTCGACGGGCTCGCTGATCACCATCAAGGGGGTCACCACCCTCGAGGACGGCACCCCGATCGTCGACCAGCACGTCACCGTGTTCATCCGCACGGCGATCGCCCCCGAGGCGATCGGCGAGCTGCCGCCAGCACGCGAGTACACGCGCGAGGCGGAACCCTTCCTCGAGGTCACCGACTCCTTCGACCCTGATCAGAGCTACCGGTACATGGGGGCCTCCGGCGACACGATGCCGCTGCACTCCGAGAACGCGTTCGCACAGCAGTTCGGGTTCCCCGGCATCATCCTGCACGGCAACTGCACGTTCGCCTTCGCGACGCGGGCGATCACCGAGAACCTCGCCGGCGGCGATGCCTCACGGATCAAGCGGCTGGCCATCCGCTTCAGCCGATGGGTGACGCCCTACGACAGCATCACCACGCGTCTCTATCGTGCCGGTCGTCGCGACGGCCGCGCGGTCTACAGCTTCGAGACGGCCCTGGCTGACGGCACCCTGTGCCTCAGCGATGGCCTGATCGAAGTCGAGGACTGACCGGTCCTCGTCCTTCACCACCCAACCCTGCAGAAGACACAACGGAGCGTTTTCATGAAACTGTCTCGTATCGCCCCGAGCGCCATCGCGGCGCTCGCTCTCGGAGCCGTGCTGGTCGCGTGCTCCTCCACCCCCGCGGAGAACTCGTCCACCCCCGCGGCTGGCTCCTCCGCATCCGCCGACAGCACCGAGATCGTCCCCGCCGACATCGTGGTGGGCGTCGGCGGTCAGCTCTCCAACACGGACGTGTTCGCGGCCGTGCAGGACGGGTTCTTCGCCGACGAGGGGCTGACGGCCACCACCCAGGTGCTCACCGCCGGCTCCAACGCGATCCCACAGCTGCTCAGCGGCGAACTGACGTTCGCGACCGTGGACACGACCACCGCCATCAACGCCACGCAGCAGGACGTCGGGATCACGACGGTCGCCACCAACACCGTGGGTATCAAGGACGACACCGGATACGGCATGATCGTGGCGGGCGCCGATTCGGGCATCGCCACTCCGAAGGACCTGGAAGGCAAGAAGGTGCAGGTCAACGCTCTGGGCGGTACAGCGCAGGTGCTGACCCAGGCATCCGTGCAGAAGGACGGCGGCGATCCTTCGAAGGTCCAGTTCGTGGAGATCGCGCCCCCGCAGGCGATCGCGGCGCTCCAGGCCGGCCAGGTCGACGCCGCTGTGCTCAGCGAGCCGAACGTCACGGCGGCCAAGGCACTCGGTTTCACCGCCGTCTTCAACCCGGAGCAGAACACGGTTCCCGGTCTGCCCACGTTCGTGTTCGTCACGTCCACGGCTTTCGCCGAGCAGAACCCGCAGGTGGTCCGGCAGTTCCAGCGCGCGATCCTGGCGGCGAACCAGGCGTTGGTCGAGGACCCCGAGCAGATCCGCACCATCGCGGCGACCTCCACGCAAGTCCCCGCCGACGTGCTCGCCGATATCGCAGGCCTGCCGCAGTTCGGCACGGAGCAGATCACCGGAGACCAGGTACAGCAGTACATCGACCTGCTCGTGGAGTTCGGCGCCCTGGAATCCGACGCTGTTCCGACCGGCGACCAGGTGGTCTGGGCGGGCTGAGCCCGCCTCCTCACACCCGCGACGATAAGAAAGGACTCGCATGTCCATGGATGCTCGAGCGAGCACTGCCGACGACCTGTCCCGGCGTCGAGTCCCGTTGGACACCGTCGCTATCCGCCGTCCGCGCCCTCAGCGCGGCCGGCGGGGCGTCACGCGCACTCTGATCCTCCAGATCTTCGTTCTCGCCCTGGCGGTCGGCGTGTGGTGGTATGGCTCGGTATCGCTGCCCACGGGCGTCATGCCCGGCCCTGCGACCACGCTCGCCGAACTCGTCCGGCTGGTCGGAACCCCGGAGTTCTGGAACGCCCTGGGCAGCACAATCGGCACCTTCCTCCTCGGCCTGGTGATCTGCGCTGTCGTGGGTGTTCCCGTGGGCCTGGCAGTCGGATCCTCCCGGATCGCGACGCAGAGCACGCGACTCGTTTTCGACTTCCTGCGCACGATCCCCCCGATCGCGATCCTCCCCCTGGTGCTGCTGATGTTCGGGCCGTCCGCGGAGATGGTGCTGGTCGTCGTCGTCCTCGGCGCGATCTGGCCGATCCTTGTCCAGTCGACGTACGCGGCGACCCAGGGCGAGCCGTTGCTGCGCGACATGGCGCGCAGCGTGCGGATGCCTCGACGCTGGTACCTCTCCCGAGTGTTCTTTCCCGGGACGCTTCCCTTCGTCATGACGGGGCTTCGGGTCGGAACCACGATCTGCCTCCTATTGACGATCACCGGCGAGCTGCTCGGCGGCGCCCCGGGCATCGGATTCGAGATCCAGAACGCGCAGAACTACCTCGACACGCCGCGCATGTACGCCTACGTCCTGGTCTCCGCACTGCTGGGGCTCGGGGTCAACGTCCTGTTCTGGAGTGTGCAGCGATGGATCCTGCGCTGGCACGCCTCGCAGCGATCGGAGGTGTCACGATGAGCGCATCGTCACTGCGCCGCAGCCTCGGTCAGATCGGCCTGGAGATCTGGCTGCCGATCCTGCTCGTCGCCGTCTGGTGGTTCGCCAGCGCCGACAGCACGTCGGTGTATTTCCCGCCGTTGTCGAAGATTCTCGCTTCCTTCGCGAAGGACTTCCTCACGCCGGCGGGCTTCGCCGCGAACCTCCTGCCGAGCCTCGGCATCCTCGGCGCCGGATACGGTTTCGCCGTTGTCGCAGGGATCGTGATCGGCCTCGTGCTGGGTCTCGCCCGGCCGATCGAGACCGCGACCCGACCGCTGCTCGAGCTGCTGCGTGCCGTCCCGGGTGTTTCGCTACTGCCCATCTTCATCGTGCTGTTCGGCATCGACGCGCAGATGAAGATCACCCTCATCGCCTTCGGTGCCTTCTGGCCCGTGCTGCTGAACACCATCGACGGGGTGCGGGGGATCGAGCCGCTCCTGTTCGACTTCTCCCGTTCGTTCCGGCTCGGTCCCGTCCGCCGGCTCGGCTTCGTCGTGCTGCCCGGTGCCAGTCCGCAGATCTTCGCCGGTGCCCGCACAGCGCTCGCGATCTCGCTCATCATCATGGTGGTCGGCGAGACGGTGGGAGCAGACGGGGGCCTCGGCTACTTCCTGCTCAACGCGCAACGAAACTTCGCGTTGAGCTCCATGTGGGGAGCGATCCTTGCTCTCGGCATCCTGGGCTACTTCCTCAACATCCTCTTCCGCATCATCGAACGGATCGTGCTGCGCTGGCATCGGCTGCAGCAGGCGAGATTGGACGCACAACGATGACTTTCACCGGCCCGCAGAGCACCCCCACGGCTGCTTCCGCGCCCTCTTCCACCATCCTCGAGGCACGCGACCTCGGGCACGCCTACGGCCAGCGCACCGTACTGGACAGGGTCGACTTCATCGTCGAGCACGGCCAGTTCGCGTGTATCGTCGGTCCTTCCGGTGTGGGCAAGACCACCTTGCTGCGCTGCCTGTCCGGCCTGCAACCCGCCTCGCAGGGCGCCGTCTACCTGCGAGGCGAGCAGGTGACCGGTCCCATGCCCGGCGTGGCGCTCGTGTTCCAGGACTACAGTCGCTCGCTCCTGCCCTGGGTCTCGGTGCTGCACAATGTCACGATCCCGCTGCGAGCCGATGGGGTCTCCCGCGCGGCCGCGAAGGCGCGCGCCGCCGAGGCGCTCGCTCGAGTCGGTCTCGATGACACCGCGTCGGCCATGTTCCCATGGCAGCTGTCGGGCGGAATGCAGCAGCGCGTTGCGATCGCGCGTGCGCTCGCCTATCAGCCGACACTGCTTCTGATGGATGAACCGTTCGCCTCGGTGGATGCCTACACGCGTGCCGATCTCGAAGACCTCATGCTGATGCTGCAGCGCGAGCTCGAGCTCACGGTGCTGCTCGTCACCCATGACATCGACGAGGCCGTCTACCTCTCCGATCGGGTGATCGCGCTCAACGGACGTCCCGCGCACGTCGCCCGCATCGTCGATGTGCCGCTGGGCGGCGATCGAGACCAGATCGCGACGAAGAGCTTGCCGTTGTTCTCGGAGATCCGCGCCGAGGTGCACAACCTGGTGCGCGGCGACCGGGGTTCGAAGTGACCATCGAGCTCACCGGCGCCCACCATCTGCGGGTTCCTGTCGGCGATCTGGAGGTCGCGCGGGGGTTCTGGTGCGACGTGCTCGGATACGAGTGGGATTTCGACTTCGGCGACGACGGTGTGGGTCTTCGGCACGCCCACGGCGGACCGAACGTCGTCCTTTGGCACGCGCCGGAGGTGGCGAGCGCCACGGAGGGCTTCACCCTCTTCGGGATCGGCGTGCCGGACCGGATCGCTTTGGAGAAGGTGCGCGAACTGCTCGATGCGCGTGGAGTCGCACACGCCGGCATCCAGCCTGCTTTCGTCGAGGCGAAGCTGCCAGGTGTCCGGACTCCCGACGGGGCGCTGGTCGGGTTCTACGTCAAACCCGGGGCTGAGGTGGCTCCGGCTACCGGCTGAAGACCGCGCACACGCGCGCTCACGAACTCCGCAGAATGTCACGTACTCCGCAGGCTTGGGCGCGGATGCATGCGGAGTACGCGCGAATCTGCGGACTTGGTGCCGCGATCAGGCGTCGCGGCGGGCGCCCTCGGAGGGCCGGACGGTGAAGATGTGCGGCGCCGTGAAGCCGGCATCCGCGAATGCCCGCTCGACGGCGGCCGTCACGGCGGGCACGAGGTCGTGGTCGACGAGCGCGATCGCCGAGCCGCCGAAGCCGCCGCCCGTCATCCGCGCCCCGATCGCGCCCGCGGCCCGCGCGGTGTCGACGGCGAGGTCGAGCTCGGGCACCGAGATCTCGAAGTCGTCGCGCATCGAGGCGTGCGACGCGTCGAGCAGAGCGCCGATCGCGCGCGGACCCTCGGTGCGCAGCGTCTGCACGGCGTCGAGGACGCGCTGGTCCTCCGTGACGACATGGCGGACGCGCCGGAAGGTGACGTCGTCCATGAGCTCGCGCGCCCGCGGCAGGTCGTCGACACCGAGGTCGCGCAGCGCGGCCACGCCCATGATCGCGGCGCCCGCCTCGCAGGAGGCGCGGCGCTCGCCGTAGCCGCCCGTCGAGTGCGCGTGCTTGACCTTCGTGTCGACGACGAGCACCTCGAGCCCCGCGGCCGCGAAGCCGAGGTCGACGACGTCCGCCTCGAGCGAGCGGCAGTCGAGGAACGTGCCCGCGTCGGCGCGGCCGAGCATGGATGCCATCTGGTCCATGATCCCGGTCGGTGCGCCGACGGCGTCGTTCTCGGCGCGGCGGCCCGCCTGGGCGAGCGCGACGCGATCGAGCCCGAGGCCCCAGACGTCGTTCAGCGCGGCGGCGGTCGCGCCCTCGATCGCGGCGGACGAGGAGAGCCCCGCGCCGACCGGCACGTCGGACGTGAAGGCGAGCTCGACGCCCGGGACGGATGCCGGGTCGGTGCCCGTCGCCTCGAGGAGCGCCCACGCGACGCCCAGCGGGTAGCGCGCCCACTCGGCGATCTCGTCGCGACGGGTGGGGAAGAGGGCGTCGAGGTCGGTGAGGGCGACCGCGACGGGCTCGGCGTCGTCGGCGGACACGCTGAGGAACGCGGACTGCACGCTCATGCGGCCGTCGGCGCGGCTCGTGAGCTGCACCGTCGTGCGGTGTTCGATCGCGAACGGGAACACGAACCCGTCGTTGTAGTCGGTGTGCTCCCCGATCAGGTTGACGCGACCCGGAGCTGACCAGGTGCCGGAGGTGGGGATGGGGTCGGTCACAGGGATACTCCTTCGACGGCGACGCGCAGCTTCTCCGCTGCGGTCTCGGGTGGGACATCGCCGATCCAGGCGCCCATGGCGGCCTCGGATCCGGCGAGGAATTTCAGCTTGTCGGCGGCGCGGCGCGGCGACGTGAGCTGCAGGTTGAGGCGAACGGTGTCGCGCGCGACATTCACGGGAGCCTGATGCCAGGCCGCGATGTAGGGGGTTGGGGCCCCGCGCACCGAGGCTCCGGGCGACGCGTCAGCGGCGTCTGGAGTGTGCGTGGGGAGGGTGTCGTACAGGGCATCCACGCCGCGCAGCAGGCGCAGATAGAACGGAGCGAGCTCGTCGCGCTCGGCATCCGTGAGCCCCGCGAGGTCGGCGACGTGGCGGTGCGGCAGGACGTGCAGCTCGAGGGGCCAGCGCGCCGCGAAGGGCACGAAGGCCGTCCAGTGCTCGCCGCGCAGGACGACGCGCGGACCCTCCTGCTCGAACTCGAGGATGCGCTGGAAGAGATCGGGCGACGTGCGATCGATCGAGTCGAGCAGACGCTGCGTGCGCGGCGTCACGTACGGGTACGAGTAGATCTGCCCGTGCGGATGGTGCAGCGTCACCCCGATCGCCTCACCGCGGTTCTCGAACGGGAAGACCTGCTGGACGCCGGGGAGCCGCGACAGTGCCGCCGTCCGATCGGCCCAGGCCTCGATGACGGTGCGAGCCCGGGTGACCGACTGCGTGCCGAAGGACCCGGCGTGTTCGGGCGAGAAGCACACCACTTCGCAGCGCCCGACGCTCGTGCGGGTGCGTCCGAGGCCGAGGTGGGTGAGGTCTTCGAGTCCGCGCGGCGGGTCGGATGCCACCGGCGCGGCGCCCTCGCCCGTCTCGCCCGTGGCTTCGGCGAGGGCCGGGCCGAACGAGGGGGACTTGTTCTCGAAGACCGCGACGTCGTAGAGCGACGGGATCTCGGACGGGTTGGTGGGCGACTGCGGGGCGAGCGGATCGAGTTCGGCGGGAGGCAGGAACGCACGGTTCTGCCGGGCGGCGGCGACGGAGATCCAGTCGCCGGTGAGGATGTCCTGCCGCATCGTCGCGGTCGCCGGGCGCGGATCGAGGCGCCGGGCGTCGACGGCGCGATCGGGGCCGAGGGTCGTATCGGGGTCGTCGAAGTAGATCAGCTCGCGGCCGTCGGCCAGGCGCGTGGTCCGCTTGACGACGCCCGCGCCGAGAGACTGGGTGTGCATCGTCGCTGTGGTCACGCATCTACCGTACCGGGTCTGCGTGTTATCGTCAACATGCCCGGAATACCGGGGATCGCGCATCTAGGATGGCCGAAGGCGATCGCGCATGACGATCCGCAGGGCGAAGACGCAGTGAGGATGGCGGGATGACGCGCCGAGTTTCAATGGCCGATGTGGCCGCGGTGGCGGGGGTCTCGGCGCAGACCGTGTCGCGCGTCGTGAACGACAGCCCGCGGGTCGATCCGGGCACGCGGGCGAAGGTCGAGGCGGCGATGGCGCAGCTCGGCTACCGGATGCACCGTGCCGCTCGAGCCCTCCGCACGGGGCGCACCGACACGATCGGTCTCATCGTCTCGACGCTCGCGACGGTCGGGAACTCCCGCATGCTGCAGGCCGTCGCCGACGCCGCAGCATCCCGCGGCTACGCCCTGACCGTCGTCACGGCATCCGGCCGCGAGGCCGTCGTGGCCGGCTTCGACCGCCTGCACGATCAGGGCATCGATGGCGCGGTCATCCTCAACGAGGCGACCGCGATCGCGCGCGGGCTGGATGTCCCCGAGGACCTTGCGCTCGTCGTCGTCGACTCGCCGCCCGATGAGCGGTTCGCTCCCGCGGAGCGGTTCCTCACGGTGCAGACCGATCACGCCGCCGGGGCCCGCGCCGCGACGGCGCACCTGCTGAGCCTCGGGCGGGGGACCGTGCACCACCTCGCCGGCCCGGCCGACTCGTTCGCCGCGGCCGAGCGCGAGCGCGGGTGGCGGGAGGCGCTGACGGATGCCGGGCGCCCGGTGCCCGCCGTCCTGCGGGGCGACTGGAGCGCGGCATCCGGCCATGCCGCGCTCGCCCACGCCGGCAGCGCCGCGGACGTCACGGCGCTGTTCGCGGCGAACGACCAGATGGCGCTCGGGGCGCTGCGCGCGCTCGCCGATGCGGGGCGGCGCGTCCCCGAGGGCGTCGCCGTCGTGGGCTTCGACGACGTGGAGGACTCGGCGGACTACCGCCCGCCGCTGACGACCGTGCGGCAGGACTTCGATGCCCTCGGCGCGGCCGCGGTGAACTCTCTCGTCGCGCGCATCGCGGGGGAGAGCCCCGCTCCCGTCGTGATCGAGCCGCGGCTCGTCGTGCGCGAGAGCGCCTGACGCCGGATCCCGATCGAGCCTGCGGGCGGGGATGGTGTGATCCCGTCGGATGTGTAACGATACATATCGCCGGGATCGCGTCCGCTCGACCCGGCATCCGCTCCCGCTCTTCATCGCCGAAGGACCCGAATGATCCGCCTCGCCGTGCCCGAGACCACCCACCAGATCGACCGCCGCATCTACGGACAGTTCGCCGAGCACCTCGGCCGCTGCGTCTACGAGGGGCTCTGGGTCGGTGAGGGCTCCGAGATCGCGAACCACAACGGCATCCGCACCGACGTCGTGCAGGCGCTGCGGCACATCAAGGTGCCGCTCGTGCGGTGGCCGGGCGGCTGCTTCGCCGACGAGTACCACTGGCTGAAGGGCGTCGGCGACGACCGCCAGCCGATGGTCAACACGCACTGGGGCGGCGTCATCGAGCCCAACACGTTCGGCACGCACGAGTACTTCGAGCTGCTGAACCAGCTCGACGCCGAGGCGTACATCAACGGCAACGTCGGCAGCGGCACGGTCGCCGAGATGCACGACTGGATCGAGTACATGACGCTCGACTCCACGGCGCCGATGGCGGAGCTGCGCAAGCGCCACGGCCGTGAGCAGGCGTGGAAGCTCGAGTACTTCGGCGTCGGCAACGAGAGCTGGGGGTGCGGCGGCAACATGCTGCCGCTGCACTACGCCAATCTGTACCGGCAGTACCAGACCTACGTCCGCACCTACGGTGAGGCGCCCATCCAGAAGATCGCGTGCGGCGCCAATGCCGACGACTACGAATGGACCGAGGTGCTCATGGCGCGCGCCGCGGAGCACATGGACGGCCTCAGCCTGCACTACTACACGCTCCCGAGCGGCGAGTGGTCGGCCAAGGGGGCGGCGACGGGGTTCAGCGACTTCGAGTGGCACGAGACGCTGCGTCAGACCCGGCGCATGGACGAGATGCTCACGCAGCACGGCCGCATCATGGACCGCTACGACCCGGCGAAGCGCGTCTCGCTCATCGTCGACGAGTGGGGCACCTGGTACGACGTCGAGCAGGGCACGAACCCCGGGTTCCTGTACCAGCAGAACACGCAGCGCGACGCGATGGTCGCGGCGATCAACCTCAACCTGTTCCACCGTCACGGCGACCGGGTGCGCATGGCGAATATCGCGCAGATGGTCAACGTGCTGCAGGCGATGATCCTCACCGACGGGGCGCGGATGCTGACGACGCCCACGTACCACGTGTTCGATCTGTACACCGATCACCAGGATGCCGACTACGTCCCGACCGCCGCGGGCGCCCTCGGGGTCGACGGCGAGCTGACCGTCTCGCGCAAGGATGGCGCGTTCACGATCAGCGCGGCGAACACGTCGCTGACCGACGGGCTCGACGCGGCGTTCGAGCTGCCCGGGCGGGTGGGCGAGGTGCTGCGCGCGCAGCTGCTCGCCTCCGACGCCCCCGACGCGCACAACACGTTCGACGCGCCCGAGGCCGTGGCCCTGCGCGACCTCGACGTGCAGGTCGACGGTGCCCGGGTGCGCTTCACGCTGCCGCCGCACGCCGTCGCAACGGTGCGCGTCACCACCGCTGGATAGGGTTGCCGGATGCCGACGATGCAGGACGTCGCCCGCCACGCGGGCGTCTCGGTGATGACCGTCTCCAACGTCATCAACGATCATCCGCACGTGCGGACGTCGACGCGGGAGAAGGTGCTGGAGTCGATCTCCGCGCTCGGCTACCACGTCAACACCGCCGCACGGAGCCTGCGTCAGGGCAAGACCGGGGTGATCGGCCTTGCCGTGCCCGACATCGACCGACCCTACTTCGGCATGCTCGCGCGGCTGCTCATCGAACGCGCCGCCGCGCACGGTTACGAGCTCGTCATCGAGCAGACGCACGCGAGCCGCGAGCGCGAAGTCGACGCGATCAGCCGGTCGCGGCTGCGCAGCTACGACGGACTGTTCCTCTACGCCGCCGAGCTCCGCGACGACGACGCGATGCTGCTGCGCGGCGAGTTTCCGATCGTCGTGTTCGGCGAGCACGCCTACTCCGGCCCGATCGATCACGTCGAGATGGCCAACGCCGAGGGGACGCGCCTCGCGACCGAGCACCTCATCGAACGCGGGTCCCGTCGCATCGCCATGCTCGGCGGCCGCGTCGACGATCCTGCGGACATCGGAGTCGCGACGCTGCGCGCCCGGGGCTACCGCGAGGCGCTCGAGGCGGCGGGCGTGGGCTTCGACGAGGCCCTGGTGCGCGACTGCGACTACTCGTACGAGGGCGGCAGCGCCGGGGCGCAGGCGCTGCTGGCCGCGTACGGCGACCTCGACGGGCTGGTCTGCGCGACCGACGTCATCGCGATCGGCGCCCTGCGCGCCCTGAGCGATGCCGGCAGGCGCGTGCCGGCGGACGTCCGCGTCGTCGGGTTCGACGACGTCTCGCTCGCCGCGTTCACCACCCCGTCGCTCACCTCGATCGCTCCGGGGCACGACGAGATGGCGGATGCCGCGATGGACATGGTCCTGGGACGCATCTCCGGTGAGCGCGCCGCGGACGACTACCGCTCGTTCACCGGGCCGGTCCGGCTCGTGGAGCGCGAGTCCTCGGCATCCGTTCTCTGATCGCACCGCCCTTTCCTCCGTCACGAGAGGCTCCGCCATGGCCGATGTCGTCCGCCCGCCGATGGGCTGGAACAGCTGGGACTGCTACGGCACGACCGTCACCGAGGCGGAGGTTCTCGCGAACGCCGAGTTCCTCGCGGAGCACCTGCGGCCCTACGGCTGGGACACCGTCGTGATCGACATCGACATCGACTGGGCCGACCCCACGGCCCGCAGCCACGGCTACAACGACGGCGCGCCGCTGCACATCGACGCCTACGGGCGGCTGATCCCCGACCCGGGACGCTTCCCCAGCGCCGCGGGCGGCGCGGGGTTCGGTCCGCTCGCGGAGCGCCTGCACGGCATGGGGCTGCGGCTCGGCATCCACACGATGCGCGGGATCCCGCGCCGCGGCGTCGGTTCAGCCTGCTTTCGAGACGGCGCGCGACCGGCAGGGTGACGGCGGGGCGCCGGCATCCGGCCGCGGCGCGGGGCCGCTCTCGCGCCGGCCG
>JAEYAG010000168.1 GCA_023451265.1 Actinomycetes bacterium
ATTGACAGAGGCAAGCCGACCCCTTAGATGGGTCCTCGTCGCCCAGATGGCGGAATTGGTAGACGCACCAGCTTCAGGTGCTGGCGCTCGCAAGGGCGTGGAGGTTCGAGTCCTCTTCTGGGCACCATTTCCTTAAGTCTTCGGACCACTACCAAGGTCCTGAAGCACCCCAAAAAGCCCGCGCAAGCGGGCTTTTTTGCTATCCGGGCCTGTCGCATGCCCCAAGCGGCCAAAGCCCGGCCTGAGCATCAGGAAAACAGATATGCAATTCACCGATGCTGATCGCGACACCTTTTTCGAGCTTCTGAAATGGCGGCGGGATGTGCGTCATTTTCGCAGCGACCCGATAGACGAAGCGATGGTTCACACGCTGCGGCAGGCGATGGATTATGCGCCCTCTGTCGGCAATGCGCGGCCCTGGCGCGTCTTCGCCGTGGAGAGCCTTGAGAAGCGACAGGCGGTTCACGATTCCTTCAGGCAGGCCAACCACAAAGCGGCACAGATTTACGATGGCGCACGCGCCGATGCCTATCGTGAACTGAAACTGGAGGGACTTGCCGTCGCCCCGTTGCAGCTTGCCATTTTCACGGAAACGGAACCGGCGGAAGGGCATGGCCTCGGGCGACAGTCGATGGCTTCCACGCTGGAACAAAGCACGGCGATGGCCGTGCAAAATCTCAACCTCGCCGCCCGGTCGCTGGGCCTTGGCGTCGGCATGGTGTCGATACTCGACCCGCTGGCCATGGAAAGGCTTTTCGCCGTGCCGGCAAACTGGCGCTTCAGCCTTTATCTGTGCGTCGGCTGGCCGAGCTTCGCCGACGACACGCCGCTGCTGCATAAATGCGGCTGGCAGGAAAATAGCAGGACCGACTGGCGCCCCTGCTGATTCAAATTACGAACAGAAGCCCGACCCCAGCCAGGTCGCTCCGTATGTGTAATATACGTTGAGGACTTCCCGCTCCGCAAAAACGCTGAGCGGCCCCTTATTATTCAGCAAGGCAAATAGTGTTTCCTCGGTGAACGGAACGCTGACCCGCTCAAGGTAAAGCGCTCTCGAACGATGCTGCGGACGGCTGGGCCAAACGACGACCAGTTCTTCGACTTCTTTCAGTGTTCTCTCGATTGCAGCTTCGGCTTCCGCCAAGTCCACAAAGAACACGTCATCCCATTCCGTTATCTTGTCATCGGTCACTGCATAGAAACTGAGCATTTTCGTCACGATCGGTCTCCACCCGGTGCACTCTCGCGGTACGCCCCCGCTTTGTGCCCTCCTCATGATCCTTGGTGATCGGGGAGTTGGAAAACCGTTCAAGACGGTCCCTGTAGCCTTTAGTTCGGTGAACCTGTTGCATACGCCACAGGCTCCCCGACCATGAGGTCAAGGAATTTGGTACTGTAACGGCCAATACCAACCGCTTGAATTGGGTTTCCACGCCCAAGACCGCCGCGTAGCGGTCCATCAATAGGCGTAGAGGATTTCTGGCAGCTTGTCACATGCAAAATCTGCCAAGCGACAGGCTTGTGCCAGATGATCGCAACACACTGTGAAACAAGCGAAATCGATGGCTGGATAACCGCAGCCACCATACGATATCTCTATTTTAGAATGAAGTAATATTCAGCGACAGTTGACGGGTTTCTGCGGCGATATCTAAAGCCGATGCTCCCCCATCAAGGCGAGGGAACAGAGAGCGACAGGCGACGAGCGCGCCCAATACCAGGAAATATAAATCGCGCAATAAATACCTTTAATTTAAATTATAGATTGTTATGTATGAAATACAACTTAAATAATTCAAGCTGATCTAGATCATTAGCAAAATATCCGAGGAAATGTGTCAATGCATTTAATTTTAAATCATAATCTTCACGATCATTAAGAATTTCGTGTATTCTGACTTTTCTATATCTGCCAAAGGATAATTTTGCCTCATCATACCAAGATTTTGTATAAATTTCTATATTATAATCAGGTTTTTTTCCTGAATAGGTATTTCCAGCCAATATTGATAATCTCGTGCGTTCGTATTCGTTAGCTATAACTGTATTAAATTTCGGATCATTCATTTTTGTATTACCAAATTCGCCAACCAATGGTCCAAACCGCTCCTCGAGCTCACCAGCCATTGCTGCATACGAATTGCCATGCGTCGGCTGGTGAATGCCACTCGTACCCGGTGCATCCGGCTGGAGCGCCAAGGTATCCCGATCTGGTAATCCAGCTAAGAAACGTCGGGCATTTAGATTACGTTTTTTCGACGCTGCCCGATAATCGAAAGGGTTTAACCGCTTGCCCAGAGATACTCTGGAAGAGCTTGCCGAACCGTGCCCCAGAACATCCTGTGCACTATCGACTGCCGATATTGAACTAGGCAGTGCTGCGCGTGAACTCTCAATAGCACTCGTACTTGCCTTTGTATTTTCTAGAAAAGCTCTGCTCTGTGATCCAAATCCCGCTAAATTGTTAAGCTCTTCTTCCATTAAGGCAGCCCTCGAAATTTGCTCTATAAGACCAATAAAAAGTCGAAACTCCGCAAAATTGAATTATAATTCACGCGGCTTCTT
>JAEYAG010000037.1 GCA_023451265.1 Actinomycetes bacterium
CTCACTCTACGTCCCTGCCCCTCCCGGTCGTTGAGCGAGCGAGGAACGAGCGAGACGAAACGTCGGTCCTCCGCCCGGTCGTTGAGCGAGCGAGGAACGAGCGGGGCGACCGGCGGGGGCGGGGCGCGCCGGTTACCCGGCGAGAGCGGCCTGGCGGGCGCGGACGACCTTCTCGATGGCGGGGAACAGGGGGTGCGCGGGGTCTAGCCCGGTCACCCCCGTGGTGAATGCGGCGGCATCCTCCTCGCGGAGGCGGCGCTGCAGCTCGACCGACTGCTCGTCGTCGGGCTCGTCGAACTCCAGTGCGGCGGCCATCGCGGCCACGAGCGCCGACGTCGGCAGTCCCCGTTCGGCGGCGGCCGCCGCCGGGCCGACGAAGCGCTCGTGACGCGACAGCTTCCGCAGCGGCTGCCGTCCCACCCGTCCCACCGTGTCCGGCAGCGCCGGATTGGCGAAGCGGCGGAGGATCGTCGCGCGGTACGCGGCGAGGTCCGCGGCATCCAGCCCGTGGACGGCTTCGAGCAGGGCGGAGGTCTCCTCGAGCGTCGCGGCCACCCTCGCCGCGATCGCCGGGTCGGCGAGCGCGTCGGAGATCCTCTCGATCCCGGCCTGCGCGCCGAAGTACGCCGTCGTGGCGTGGCCGGTGTTGACCGTGAAGAGCTTGCGCTCGATGTACGGCGCGAGGTCGTCGACGAAGTGCGCGCCGGGAATGTGCGGGGGAGTGTCCCCGAACGGGCCGCGTTCGATCGCCCACTCGAAGAACGGCTCCACGGTGACGTCGACGCCGGCGTCGGGCGCCTGCGCGGGGACGATGCGGTCGACGGCGGTGTTGGCGAACACGGCACGGCTCGCCACGGCATCCCACGCATCGCCCGCTTGCGCGCGGATCTCGCCCTGCAGCAGGTCGGTCGCGCCGATCGCGTTCTCGCACGCCATGACCTGCAGCGGCGGCAGCGCGGGGTCGCGCAGCGCGAGCCCGGCGAGGATGTGCGGCGCGACGAAGCGCAGGATCGTGGGGCCGACGGCGGTCGTGACGACGTCGGCGGTCGCGATCTCGTCGATGACGTCCTGCGGGTCGGTGGCGCTGTTGATCGCGCGGTACCCGGTGACGACCCGGTCGGTCCCGCCTTCGCCGACCTCGTGGACGGTGTAACTCGTCGTGGCGTTGATGGCGTCGACGAGGGATGCCGCGACATCCGAGAACACCAGGTCATAGCCCCCGTCGTGCAGCAGCAGGCCGACGAAGCCGCGTCCGATGTTGCCGGCGCCGAAGTGGACGGCCTTCATGGCGCCCGCCTCAGCCGTTCACCGACGAGAGCAGGGCGTAGAGCTCTTCGGGGGTCTGCGCCGCCTTCAGGCGCGCGACCTCGTCGTCCTCGGAGAAGATCAGGGCGATCTGCGACAGGATGTCGAGGTGCTCGTCGCCCTTGCCGGCGATGCCGACGACGAAGGTGACGTGCTCGCCGTCCCAGTCGATGCCGCCGTCGTAGCGGACGAACGAGAGCGCCGAGTCGAGGATCGCCGACTTCGTCTCGTTGGTGCCGTGGGGGATCGCCAGCTCGTTGCCCATGTAGGTCGACACCGTCGCCTCGCGCTGCTGCATCGCGTCGAAGTACGCGTTCGTCACCGCCCCGGCAGCCTCCAGGATGTCGGCGGCCTCGCGCATGGCATCCTCTTTCGACACCGACCCGGAGTGGATCCGCACCTGACCGACGTTCAGGACTTCGCGTGACATGTCATCCTCTTCTCGTTCGTGCTCTCGTGATCGATCTGGGCTCATCGTAGGCGCCGCGCCCGTGACGGCGAGGGCCGCGGAGCCGGGGCATCGCGCATCCCGGCTCCGCGGCGGTCTGTTCAGCTGCGGTTCTTGTGCTGGTCGACGACCATGTCCACGACCTCGTCGTACTTCGGCGAGTTCATGAAGTTGTCGACCGACACGTGCAGCGCCGCGGGGGTGCGCCCGCGCGCCCGGGCGGTGAGCTGCTGCTGCGTGATCACGAGGTCTTCGCTGCCGTCGAGGTTCGCGATCGCCTTGTTGGTGACCGAGACGTCGTCGACGCCGGCCTTCTTGATCTTGTTGCGCAGCACGCTCGCGCCCATCGCGGAAGAGCCCATGCCGGCATCGCACGCGAACACGATGTTCTTCACCGTCTTGGCGACACCGGCCGTGCCGGCGGCGATGGAATCCGCGGCGAGGTCGGCCTGGATCGGAGCCTGACCGCCGCCGACACCCTGGTTGGACGCGGCGCCGGCGCGGAGGTTCGCGAGGGTCTCGGACGACTTGCCCTTGTTGGCCTCGGTCTGCGCGATGGCCGCCTCGAAGGATGCCGACGCCTCGGCCTCGGCGGCGAGGTCGCGCTTGCGGGAGGCCCGCAGGATCACGCCGGTGATGAGGAAGGTGACGGCCGCCGCGAGAACCACCGAGAGGTAGACCACGAGCAGGTTGCCCACGCCGCCGGCCTCGGGGGTCAGCGCCGCGGCGGTGACCGCGATGATGCTGCCCGGGGCGGCGGGGAAGGACAGGCCGCCGTTGAAGATCATGTTCGTCGTCACGCCCGTCGCGCCACCGGCGATCAGAGCGAGGATCGTCAGCGGCTTGCTGAGCGCGTACGGGAAGTAGATCTCGTGGATGCCACCGAGGAACTGGATGATCGCCGCACCGGGAGCCGACGCCTTCGCCGCGCCGACGCCGAAGAAGGTGAAGGCGAGGAGGAGGCCGAGGCCCGGGCCGGGGTTGGCCTCGATGAGGAACAGGATCGACTTGCCGGTCTCGGTGGCCTGCTGGATGCCGAGCGGGGTGAACACGCCGTGGTTGATGGCGTTGTTGAGGAACAGCACCTTCGCCGGCTCGACGATGATCGACAGCAGCGGCAGCAGCTTCGCGCCGACGAGCCATTCGACGATGCCGCCGAGGAACTCGCTGATGCCGAGCATCACGGGACCGAAGGCGAAGAAGCCGAAGATCGCGAGGAGCATGCCCAGGATGCCGGCGGAGAAGTTGTTCACCAGCATCTCGAAGCCAGGGCGGATCTTGCCGTCCCACAGCCGGTCCATCTGCTTGGTGACCCACGCCGCGAGCGGGCCCATGATCATCGCACCGAGGAACATCGGGATGTTCGTGCCGACGATGACGCCCATGGTCGCGATCGTGGCGACCACGCCGCCGCGCTCGCCGTAGACCATGCGGCCGCCGGTGTTGGCGATGAGGAGCGGCAGCAGGTAGGTCACCATCGGACCGACGAGGCCGACATACGTGGTGAAGGTCGCGCCGTCGGGGTCCTGGGCGAGCGCGGTCATCGCGCCCTGCCAGCCGATGGTGGCCGCATCGCCGAACCCGCCGAGCAGGTTGGCGACGGGGTACCAGCCCCCGAGCCAGCCCGCCGAGATGAAGAGCATCGTGATGAAGCCCCAGGCGATGAACGCCGCGATGTTGGGCATGATCATGCCCGACAGGAACGTGCCGAACCGCTGTACGCCGATGCGCGCGCGGTTCACCCCTGTCGTGGGAGTGGACGCCGTTGTCATTTTGCTGTTCTCCTTCGGGTGGACCGCGCTACGCGGCGTTCTCGGCGGCGGCCTGCGCCGCTGCTCGGGCGGATGCCGCGTCGTCGGCGGCGAGGGCGGCCTCGGCGATGCGCTGGGCATCGGCGAGGTCGTACTGCAAGAGGGAGGCGCGCACATCCGCGAGCGCCGTGGGGGCCATCGACAGGGTCGTCGCCCCCATGCCGACGAGCACGACGGCCAGCAGCGGGTCGGCGGCGGCTTCGCCGCAGATGCCGACGGGCTTGCCGTGCGCCTTGCCGCCGTCGGCGGTGGCCTTGATGAGCCGGAGGACCGCGGGATGCCAGGGGTCCTGGAAGCTCGCGACCGACCCGAGCAGACGGTCGGCGGCCATGGTGTACTGCGTGAGGTCGTTCGTGCCGATCGAGGCGAAATCGGCGATCTCCAGCACACGGTCGGCCATGAGCGCCGCCGAGGGCACCTCGACCATGACGCCGGCGGTCTTGATGCCGTACTCCTTCGCGAGGGTGACGAAATAGTCCGTCTCCTCGACGGTCGAGACCATCGGCGCCATGACCCACAGGTCGGCCTCGGTCGCCGTGTCGGCGTTCGCGAGCGCCGTCAGCTGCTCGCGCAGGATGTCCTCGCTCGCGCGGAGGGCACGGAGGCCCCGGAGGCCCAATGCCGGGTTGTCCTCGTGCGCGTCGTTGAGGAAGGCGAGCGGCTTGTCGGCCCCGGCATCCAGCGTCCGCACGACCACCTTCTTTCCGGGGAAAGCCTGCAGCAACTCGGTGTAGGCCTTCGTCTGCTCCTCGACGGTCGGTGCCTGCGTGGCGGAGAGGAAGAGGAACTCGGTGCGGAACAGGCCCACGCCCTCGGCGCCGAGCTCGACCGCCTCGGCGGCGCCGCCGGGCTTGCCGAGGTTCGCCAGGAGCGGGACGGGCGTGCCGTCCTTCAGTGCGCCGGGCGTGACGGGGGCGGATGCCGCGGCCGCCCGCGCGTCGGCACGGTGCTGCGCCTGCGCCAGCTCGTCGGCGGTCGGGTCGGTCGTCACGACGCCCTTGGCGGCGTCGACGATGACGATGTCACCGTCAACGAGGTCCTTCGCGCCCGCGACGCCCACGACCGCGACGATCGACTTCTCGCGGGCGAGGATCGCGGTGTGCGAGGTGGGGCCGCCCTCGGTGGTGACGAGGGCCAGCACCTTGTCGAGGTCGAGCAGGGCGGTATCGGCGGGGGCGAGATCCTTCGCGACGAGCACGAACGGGTGGCCGGGGTCGGGGACGCCCGGCGCCGGCAGGCCGCGCAGTCGCGCGATGACACGCTGGGCGACGTCGTCGAGGTCGGCGGCGCGCTCGCCGAGGTAGCCGCCCATCGCCGCGAGGGTGTCGCGGAAGCTCGCGAAGGCGTCGTGGACGGCGAATTCACCGGTCTTGCCGGCGTTCACCCGGGTCTGGACCTCGGCGTCGAGGGTGGGGTCCTCCGCCATCATCGCCTGCGCCTCGAGCACCTCGCGGGCCATTCCGCCGGCGCGGGAGCCGCGCTCCTCGAGCTCGCGGGCGACGGCGGCGACCGCCTCGCGCACCCGGGCGAGCTCCTCCTCCGGAGTGAGGGTGCTCGCGGCATCCGACGGCGCCGGCAACGGCTCCGCCATCCGGGCGACCGGCCCCTGGGCCACTCCCAGTCCGATCCCGACTCCACGCAGCTGTGCCATCTCTTCGTCTCCTTCGGCTTCAGTTCTCGTCGTGATCGGTGGTCAGCAGTTCGGCGAGCGTGTCGAGCACCTGCTCGGCGTTGTCGCCGTCGGCCGCGAGGGTGACGTAGTCGCCCTTCTCGGCGCCGAGGGCGATGACGCCCAGGATGCTGGCGGCGTTGACCGGCGCCCCCGAGCCCTTGGAGATGGTGACCGGGAGGCCGGAGTCCTTGACCGCCTGCGCGAACAGCTTGGCGGGGCGGGCGTGCAGGCCATTGGACGATCCGATCCGGATCGTGCGCGTCACAGCGGTCATGCGGGGTTCCTCTCCGTGGGGGCGTTCTCGGTCTGCAGGGGGCTCGGCGCCGGGGCGTCCGGCGCGCCGGAGGCCAGTGCCGCCTCGACGAGCGCCAGCGTGCGGCTGCCGTCGAGGTCGGTGAAGATGTCCGGCGGCAGCAGCACCACGCGGGTCTCGCGGGGTTCCGCCTCCCGGCGGATGCGTTCGAGGGCGTGCTGCAGGTGCGGACCCACGAGCACGACATCGGCCGCATCCAGGTCGATCGGCAGCGACTGCTCCGTTCCGGCGACGGCGCTGAGATCGCGCCCGGCCGCGTGCGCGGCATGGCGGATACGCTGCGCCACGAACGTGCTCGACGCTCCCGCACCGCACACCACGAGGATCCTCATCGATCCGCCTCCTTCACGGCCATTCTTGTGAAAGCGCTGGGAGCGGACAACCACTCTCCTTTCCGCGGGGGCGGAAACTCCCGGCGGGCCGCATGGTTGACTGGACGATGTGAGCAGAGCGCGCCAGGACCGGGTCATCGCGCTGCTCTCCCGGGAGGGCGACTGGGTCACCGCCGCCGAGCTCGCCGACGTCGTCGGGGTCACGCCCCGCAGCATCCGCAGCTACGTCACGGCGCTGAACGCGCGCGTGCCCGACGGTCTCGTCGTCGAGTCGGGTCCGCTCGGCTACCGCGCCGGGCCGGACGCGACGACCGCGCTGCGCGCCGCCGTCGACACGGCCACCCCCCGCGAGCGCGTGCACCGGCTGGTGCGCGCGCTGCTCGACGGTCGCGACGGCATCGACGTGTTCGAGGTCGCGGAGCAGTTCCACGTCAGCCCCGCGACCCTCGAGGGCGACCTCGGCCGGGTGCGGGCGCTCCTCGGCGACAGCGAGCTGACGCTCGAGCGCACCGGCGCGCGGGCGCGGCTGCGGGGCACCGAGATGGCGCAGCGGCGCCTGCTCAGCAGGCTCGCCCACGACGAGACCGACGATGGCGCGTTCGACCTCGAGGCCCTCCGCCGCAGCCTCGGCGAGGGCTCGATCGGCGAAGCGGTGTTCGGCCCCTTCAAGGCCGAGCTCGTCTCGGGCCTCGGCGACCTCGGCTACTTCGTCAACGAGTTCGGCATCGGCGACGTCATGATGCACATCGCGATCACCGCCGACCGGGTGGCGCACGACCGCGCGCTGGAGACGACGCTCGCCGCCGCCGTGCCGCCCGCGCAGGAGCAGGTGGGGGAGCTGCTGGACCGGCTGTGCGCCCAGTACCTCGGCGTGCAGCTGGGCGCGGGCGATCGCCGGCACCTCGCCGCGCTGGTGCTCAGTCGCGTCGTCGCGCCGGGGGCGGGGGAGCCGGCATCCGTCATCCGCTCCCGCCTACAGCCCGAGGTGGAAGAGGCCGTCCGCGACGTCGTGCAGCGTGCCGCCGCGGAGTTCCTCGTCGACATCGCGCACGAGGACTTCGTGCTGCGCCTCGCCCTGCACGTGCAGAACCTCCGCCTGCGCGCTCGCGAGCAGGCGTGGTCGCGCAATCCGCTGACGCGGTCGCTGAAGTCGTCGTATCCGATGATCTTCGAGGTCGCGGTGTACATCGCCGACGGACTGCGCGGACTCCTCGGCATCCCCATCCTCGACGATGAGATCGCGTACATCGCCATGCACGTGGGCGGACGGCTCGAGCGCAGCCGCCGCGGCGGCGCGCAGCTGACCGCGACGATCGTCTGCCCCGGGTATTACGAGCTGCACGAGCTGCTGCGCTCGAGCGTGGACCGCTCGCTCGGTCAGGCTGTCGACGTCGTGGGGGTGCAGACGCGCGCCGATCCCGACTGGGACGCCATCGACACCGACCTCATCCTCACGACGATCGACCCGCCGTTCGCGGGCGACCGGGTCGTGCGGATCCAGCCGTTCCTCACGGAGGGCGACATCGAGCGGGTGCAGGCCGCCGCGGGCCGCGTGCGCCGGGCGCGTCGGCTGGCGCGGCTGCGGGCGGAGCTGGAGCGGTACTTCTCGGCCGACGCCTTCGTCGCGGCGGTGCCGTCGGATGCCGACGAGGAGAGCGTCATCCGGATGCTGGGGGAGCGGCTCGTCGCTCAAGGCGTCATCGACGAGGACTATGTCGAGCGCACGCTCGAGCGTGAGCGGCTGTCGTCGACGGCGTTCACCGATGCGCTCGCCGTCCCGCACGCGCTCGGCATGACCGCCAGTCGCACCGCCATCGCCGTGGCGATCGCCGACCCCTCCATGCCGTGGGGCCCGCCGTCGCCGGCCGGTGATCAGGGGCGCGTGCAGGTGATCGCGATGGTCGCCTTCTCGCAGAGCGACCGTGAGGCGTTCCAGACGGTGTTCGAGCAGCTCGTGGAGGTGTTCAGCGAGCGCGAGAGCGTGCAGCGGATCGTCCGCCGCGGCACCGCGTTCGCGCCCTTCCTCGACGAGCTGGTCGCCGTCGTCGACGGCTGAGCTGCGCGATTCGGGGCGCGGGCGGGCTGCGGGTCGCGGGCGCGCGTCAGCCGCGGGCGAGGCGCGCCTGCAGCCCGTTGCGGACGGCGGGCCACTCGTGCGGGAGGATCGAGTACACGACGGTGTCGCGCAGCGACCCGTCGGGTCCGCGCCGGTGATTGCGCAGCACGCCGTCGCGCTTGGCGCCGAGCCGCTCGATCGCCGCGCGCGACTGACGGTTGTGCCAGTGGGTGCACAGCTGCACCGCGATCACCTCGCACGCCTCGAACGCGTGGCCCAGGATCAGCAGCTTCGCGGCGGTGTTGACGGCGGTGCGCTGCACGATCGGCGACAGCCACGTGTAGCCCACCTCGACCCGGGGGCTGTCGAGGTCGATCCCGCAGAAGGTCGTCATGCCGACGGCGCGGCCGCCGACGATGACGGCGAACGGGTTCATCCTCCCGGCATTCCGCTCGGCGAGACGGTGCGTGATCTCGTCGGGCACGGATGCCGGGACCGAGGTGTACCAGGCGTACTCCAAGCCCTCGCGGGCCCCGGTGAGGTCGTCGGCGTGGGCGTGGCTGAGCGGTTCCAGCCGGACGAACGGGTTCTCGAGGACGACGGGGTCTGTCAGCAGCACGGGTTCGAGCCTACGGCCCGGACCGGCGCCGCGCTGATCAGCCCGCGCCGCCACTCTCAACCATGCTCAGCCCTGCGCCGCCGCGATCAGGTCCCGCGCGGCGGCATCGAGCGCGGCGAGGCGCGCGGCGGCGTCGGCCGCCGTCTCCCCGCGCACGTCGAGGTACGCCTTGAGCTTCGGCTCGGTGCCGCTCGGGCGCACGATGACGCGCGACCCGTCGGCGAGCCACAGCCGCAGCACGTCGCCGGGCGGGAAGCCGTCGACGCCCGTCAGCAGATCGTCGATGCGCTCGACGGCCACCGCGCCGAGGGCTGCCGGCGGCGCGGCGCGCAGCGCCGCCATGATCCGGGAGATCACCGACACGTCCTCGACCCGCAGCGACACCTGCCCGGACTGGAAGAAGCCGAAGGTCTCCTGGAACTGGGCGAGCAGGTCGGCGAGCGTGTGCCCCTGCTCGCGCGCCTCGGCGATCATGCCGAGGATCGCGATCGCCGCCGAGATGCCGTCCTTGTCACGAACGGTCTCGGGATTGACGAGGTAGCCGAGGGCCTCCTCGAAGCCGTAGACGATCCCGGGGGCGCGCGAGATCCACTTGAAACCGGTGAGGGTCGCGTGGAAGTCGAGGCCGTAGTGCTCCGCAACGGTCTGCAGGCCGGGGGAGGAGACGAGCGAGCAGGCGAGCGAGCGTCCCTCGCCCGGTTCGGCGGCGGCGCGCGCCGCGGCACGCCAGCCCAGCAGCAGACCGATCTCGTTGCCGGTCAGGCGCCGCCAACCACCGTCGGCGGCGGCGTCGGGGATCGCGACCGCCAGGCGGTCGGCGTCGGGGTCGTTGGCGATGATGAACTCGGCATCCGCCTGCCGCGCCGTCGCGAACGCGAGGTCCATCGCGCCGGGCTCTTCAGGGTTGGGGAACGCGACGGTCGGAAAGCGCCCGTCGGGCGCGATCTGCGCCTCGACGACGGTGGGCTCGGGGTAGCCGGCGAGCTGCAGGATCGCCCGCAGCGTCTCGTAGCCGACGCCGTGCATGGCGGTGTAGACCCAGGCCATGCCCGCCGCGCCCGCGGAGGCCGGGGCGACCGTCGCGGTCGCCGCGACATAGGCCTGGACGACGGACTCGTCCGCCGTCTCGTACGCGCCGCGGGGCAGGTCGGCGACGACGGATGCCGCGGCCACCCGGTCGATGTGTGCGGCGATCTCGGCGTCGGCGGGCGCGACGATCTGCGACCCCTCGTCGGCGCCGCCGAGGTACACCTTGTAGCCGTTGTCGTCGGGCGGGTTGTGCGACGCGGTGACCATGACGCCCGCGGCGGCGCCGAGGTGCCGGACCGCGAACGCGAGCACCGGGGTGGGCAGCAGCCGCGGCAGCAGCACGGCGCGCAGGCCCGCTCCGGCGAACAGCTCCGCCGAGTCGCGGGCGAACACGTCGGAGTTCCGGCGTCCGTCGTAGCCGATGACCACCGTGGGCGTCGTCCCGGGGGCCGCCTTCTCCCGCAGGTAGGCGGCGAAGCCTGCGGCGGCCTGCGACACCAGCACCCGGTTCATCCGGTTGCTGCCGGCGCCGAGCCGGCCGCGCAGGCCCGCCGTGCCGAACTGCAGTCGGGCGCTGAACCGGTCGGCGAGCTCGGCCGCGGCATCCGCATCGCCCGCCTCGTCGCGCGCGATCAGGTCGGTCAGCTCCGCCTGCGTGACGGGGTCGGGGTCCTGCGCGAGCCAGGCCCGCGCGGCGGCCCGCACGTCGCTCACAGCGCGCCGATCACGCGGGCGAGGAGCGCGGAGATGACGGGCTCCGCGGCCTGTCCGGCCTCGATGACCTCGCGGTGGCTGAGGGGCGTCGTCTGGATGCCGGCGGCCATGTTGGTGATGAGCGAGAACCCGAGGAGCTCCATTCCGGCCTGACGCGCGGCGATCGCCTCGAGCGCCGTCGACATGCCGACAATGTGACCGCCGATCGTCTTCGCCATGCGCACCTCGGCGGGCGTCTCGTACTGCGGCCCGCGGAACTGGCAGTACACGCCCTCGTCGAGCGTGGGGTCGATCGTGCGGGCGAGGTCGCGCAGGCGCGTGGAGTACAGGTCGGTGAGGTCGATGAAGGTGGCGCCCTCGAGCGGCGAGTCGCCGGTGAGGTTGATGTGGTCGCTGATGAGGACCGGGGTGCCGGCCTTCCAGGTCGGCTTGATGCCGCCGGCGCCGTTGGTGAGCACCATCGTCTTCGCGCCCGTCGCCGCGGCGGTGCGCACGCTGTGCACGACGCGGCGGACGCCGTGCCCCTCGTAGTAGTGGGTGCGCGCCCCGATCACGAGCACCCGCTTGCCGGAGGGGGTCAGGATGCTGCGCAGCGACCCGACGTGTCCGGCGAGGGCCGGCGCGCTGAACCCGGTGACCTCGGTCGCGGGGATCGTCACGGTGGTCTCGCCGACGAGTTCGGCGGCCTTGCCCCAGCCGCTGCCGAGCGTGAGGGCGATGTCGTGGTGCTCGACTCCGGTGAGGCGGGCGATGTCGGATGCCGCGGCGGCGGCGACCTCGAACGGGTCGGCCGCGGGGTCGTCGAGGGGGTTGCTGTACGAGTCGGACATGGCTCCCACTCTAGGAAACCCGGCCGGTGTTCGGACAGAGCGGCCCGGCTGAGACAATGGAGCAATGTCTTCGAGCTTCGTGAACACCCAGTCGGTCGCCGTCCTCGGCGGCGGCCCCGGGGGATACGAGGCGGCGCTGGCCGCCGCGCAGCTCGGGGCGGAGGTGACTCTCGTCGAGCGTGCGGGGGTGGGCGGCGCGGCGGTCATCACCGACGTCGTGCCCTCGAAGAGCCTCATCGCCACGGCGGATGCCGCCGTCGCGATCGCGGAGGCGTCGGATCTCGGCGTGCAGCTGTTCGCGCACGGGGAGTCGGGGCGCCCTCTCAAGCCCGAGATCGCGATCAACCTCGCCGCGGTCAACAAGCGGCTGATGTCGCTGGCGCGCCAGCAGTCCGACGACATGCGCGCCCAGCTCGTGGATGCCGGCGTGCGCATCATCTCGGGGCACGGCCGCCTCGACGATCACCACTCGATCATCGTGGCCACCGGCCCCGGCGGGACCGATTTCGACCGCGTCGAGGCCGACACTCTCGTCGTCGCGGTCGGGGCGTCGCCCCGCCAGCTGCCGAGCGCCATGCCCGACGGGGAGCGCATCCTCACCTGGACCCAGCTCTACGACATGACGTCGCTACCCGAGCATCTCATCGTCGTGGGATCCGGCGTCACCGGCGCGGAGTTCGCCTCCGCCTACATGAACCTCGGTGCGAAGGTCACCTTGATCTCCAGCCGCGACCACGTCCTCCCCGGCGAGGACCGGGATGCCGCGGCCGTGCTCGAGAAGGTCTTCACGCGCGGCGGGATGACGGTGATGTCGCGCTCCCGCGCCGAGACGGTGGAGCGGGCCGGCGACGGCGTGGTCGTGACCCTCTCCGACGGGCGCACCGTCGAGGGCAGCCACTGCCTGATGGCGGTCGGATCCATCCCCAACACGGCGGGCATCGGGCTCGCCGAGACGGGCGTGCAGCTCACCGACTCGGGGCACATCCGGGTCAACCGGGTCGCCCGCACCTCGGTGCCCAACATCTATGCGGCGGGAGACTGCACGACCTTCGTGCCCCTGGCATCCGTCGCCTCGATGCAGGGACGCACCGCGATCTTCCATGCGCTCGGTGACACCGTGATCCCGCTGGAGCGTCGCCGGATCACCGCGAACATCTTCACCGCTCCCGAAATCGCGACCGTCGGGCGGCAGGAGAAGGACCTCGAGACGGGCGCGATCAACGGCTACGTGCACAAGCTGCCGCTCGCCGCGAACGCGCGGGCGAAGATGATGGGCATCAAGGACGGGTTCGTCAAGATCATCGCGCGGGAGGGGAGCGGCACCGTCATCGGCGGCGTCATCGTCGCGCCGCGCGCGTCGGAGCTCATCTACCCCATCGCGATCGCCGTCGAGCGCCGCCTCACGGTCGACCAGGTCTCCCGCGTGTTCGCGGTCTTCCCGTCGCTGACCGGGTCGATCACCGATGCCACGCGCGCGATGCACCTCGTCAACCGCGACGACGACTTCTTCGGCTGATCGCACCCGGCGCCGCCGGGGGGATCCGCCGCCGTTCCGCGGGAGCCCCGCGCCCGGCAATCCTTCGTCCGTCGCAAATCGCGGCTATGGCCGCGTGATGACGCACTTTGCGTCGGATGAGCACCGCCGCGACGGCGGGCGCGCCCGCGCCTCAGGAGATGGTGAGCAGCTGATGCCCGGCCGACACGGTCGTGCCGGGGTCGGCGTTGATGGCGCCGATGACGCCGTCCTTGTGCGCCTGGATCGGCTGCTCCATCTTCATGGCCTCGAGCACGACGACGAGGTCGCCCTTGACGACCTGCTGCCCGTCGGCGACGGCCACCTTCACGATCGTCGCCTGCATCGGCGCCTTGACGGCGTCGCCCGAGGCCCCGGCCGACACGGTCGGCGCGTGCGAGCGCCGCGACGGCGGCACCGCGGCGGGACGGCCGATCTTCGTCGGGGCAACGGCGATGCGGTCGGGCAGGCTCACCTCGAGCCGCTTGCCCGAGACCTCGACGACGACGGTGTGGCGCGGCTCGGCGTCCTCGGGCGACTCGAGCTCGCCGTCCCACGGCGGGATGTCGTTGTCGAAATCGGTCTCGATCCACCGCGTGAACACGCCGAACCGGCCGTCCTCGGCGGTGAAGGCGGGGTCGCGCACCACCTTGCGGTGGAACGGCAGCACCGTCGGCATGCCGGCGACCTCGAACTCGTCGAGGGCGCGGCGTGCGCGTTCCAGCGCCTCGGCGCGGTTGCGGCCCGTGACGATGAGCTTGCCGAGCAGCGAGTCGAACGCGCCCGACACGCTGTCGCCGGCGGTGACGCCCGAGTCGAGACGGATGCCGGGGCCGCCGAACGTCTTGAACTGGTGGATCCGGCCGGGTTGCGGCAGGAAGTTCCGCCCCGGGTCCTCCCCGTTGATGCGGAACTCGATCGAGTGCGCGGTGGGCGTCGGGTCGTCGTAGTCGAGCGTGCCGCCCTCGGCGAGGCGGAACTGCTCGCGCACGAGGTCGATGCCGGTGACCTCCTCGGAGACCGGGTGCTCGACCTGCAGACGGGTGTTGACCTCGAGGAACGAGATCGTCCCGTCGGCGCCGATGAGGAACTCGCACGTGCCCGCGCCGACATAGCCGACCTCGCGGAGGATCGCCTTCGACGCGTCGTACAGGATGCGGTTCTGCTCGTCCGTCAGGAACGGCGCGGGCGCCTCCTCGACGAGCTTCTGGTGACGGCGCTGCAGCGAGCAGTCGCGGGTGGAGACGACGACGACGTTGCCCGCGGCATCCGCCAGGCACTGCGTCTCGACGTGACGCGGCTTGTCGAGGTACTTCTCCACGAAGCACTCGCCGCGGCCGAAGGCGGTGATCGCCTCGCGCGTGGCGGACTCGAACAGCTCCGCGACCTCGTCGAGCTCGCGGGCGACCTTCAGTCCCCGGCCGCCGCCGCCGTACGCAGCCTTGATCGCGATGGGCAGGCCATGCTCCTCGGCGAAGGCGATGACCTCGTCGGCGCCGGACACGGGACCCGGGGTTCCGGGGGCCAGCGGCGCGCCGACCTTCTCGGCGACGTGACGGGCGGTGACCTTGTCGCCGAGCGCCTCGATCGCCTCGGGCGAGGGGCCGATCCAGACGAGCCCGGCGGCCCGCACCGCGCGGGCGAAGTCGGCGTTCTCGGCGAGGAATCCGTAACCCGGGTGGACGGCGTCGGCGCCCGAGCGGCGAGCGACCGACAGGATCTTCTCGATCGACAGGTACGTCTCGGCGCTCGTGGACCCCTCGAGGGCGTACGCCTCGTCGGCGAGCTTGCTGTGCATCGCGTCGCGGTCCTGGTCGGCGTAGACGGCGACCGAGAGCCTGCCGCTGTCGCGGGCGGCGCGGATCACGCGGACGGCGATCTCGCCGCGGTTCGCGATGAGCACTTTGGTGATCTGCGGACGCGCGGGCGCCGTGTCCAGTGAAGGCATGGATGCCAGCCTACCCAGCAGTGGACCGCCTGCTTTGGATCACTCGCACAAGATCACCGAGGAATCGTGGGCGGAAAGCTACGAGGCGCGGGGGCGGTTCCACAGGTCGGTCCAGCGGATGCCGAGTCGTCCGCACAGGTGCCGCACGGTCGACAGGGACATCCCGACAACCGTCGACGGGTCGCCCTCGACGCGTTCGATGAACGCGCCGCCGAGGCTGTCGACGGTGAACGCTCCCGCGACCTGCAGCGGCTCGCCGGAGGCGACGTAGGCGGAGATCTCGGCATCCGTGATATCGGAGACGAACGTGACGGATGCCGCGGCCACCGCGGACTCCTCGCGCGGCGCCCGACCGGGCTCGATCCGGATGACGCTGTGGCCGGAGTGGAGGATGCCGGTGCGCCCGCGCATCTGCTCCCAGCGGGCGGTCGCGATCTCGGGGAGGTGGGGCTTGCCGAGCACCTGGCCGTCGATCTCGAACATGGAGTCCCCGCCGACGACGACACCGTCGAAAGCGGGGTCGGCAGCGGCGAGGGATGCCGCGACATCCGCCGCCTTGCGACGCGCGAGCAGCAGCACATGCTCGTCCGGCGGCAGGGTGCGGCCCTCGGCGGCTTCGGCGGCGGCGATGACGGCGTCTTCGTCGACGTCCGGCGCCTGCAGCAGCGGCTCGATGCCCGCCTGCCGCATCAGCATGAGGCGGGCGGGTGAGGTGGAGGCCAGGCACACGCGCATGGGACCACGGTATCCGGCCCGCCCGGGGCAGCGCCGCGCCCCCGCGCCCCCGCCACGCTCTGTGCCGAACCCTCGCCTCTGGGCCGAACCCTCATCCTCCAGCGCGCACAGGGGCGAGGGCTGGTCCCCGGGGTAAGGGTTCGGCAGGGTCCGCCGCGCAGCCCCGGCCGCCGCGCGCCGCGCCCGCGGGCGGCCGGTCGGCGAGTGCGGCTAGCGTTGAGGGATGCAGCCCGCCGACCTCCTCGACCTCGACGTGACCGGCGTCGCCCATGGCGGCGTGTTCGTGGCGCGGCACGAGGGGCGGGTGGTGTTCGTCTCCGACGCGATCCCCGGCGAGCGGGTGCGCGTCCGCCTCACCGACACCGCGAAGGCCTCCTTCTGGCGCGCGGAGACCGTCGAGGTCCTGGACGCCTCGTCCCATCGCCGCCCGCATGTCTGGGCAGCGGCCGATGTCGCCGTCGACCCCGACGACCGTCCCGGCGGCGCGGACTTCGGGCACATCGCGCTGCCCCACCAGCGCGACCTGAAGCAGCGCGTGCTCCTCGAGGCGCTGGAGCGGTTCGGTGGGTTCACCCCGCCCGCCATCACCGTCGCGGGAGCGACTCCCGTGCGCGCGGTGGACGGCGCGGTCCTCGCCGAGGAGACCCCCGATGCGACCCGCTGGCGCACCCGCGTCAGCCTCCACGTCGACGCCGACGGGCGTGTCGGTCCGTTCGCCGCCCGCAGTCACCGCGTCATCCCCGTCGAGGAGCTGCCGCTCGCGACGGCCGAGATCGAGGATGCCGCGCGCGCCCTGTCCGGCGCCGATCACGCGCCGGGGCGGATCGACCTCGTCCAGCCCGCCGACGGGCGGGTGCGTGTCCTCCCGCGCCCGGAGTCCGCGCGCCGCGGAGCGG
>JAEYAG010000240.1 GCA_023451265.1 Actinomycetes bacterium
TTCGTGCGCTCGCGCGAGTCCGGCCAGGTCGACGTGATGCCCGTGCAGCTGGTCACCGCGGGAGCGGCGATCGACGCCGTGACCGCGAAGCTCTTCGCCGAGAACCGCTACCGCGACTACTACGAGCTCAACGGGCTCGTGATGCAGCTGACCGAGGCGCTCGCCGAGTTCTGGCACGCCCGCATCCGATCCGAACTCGGCTTCGCCGGTGAGGACCCCTCCGACACGGCCGGTCTGTTCAAGCTCGAATACCGCGGGGCGCGGTTCTCGCTCGGCTACCCCGCGTGCCCCGACATGGAGGATCGCCGCAAGGTCGTCGAGCTGCTGCGTCCCGAGCGGATGGGCGTCGAGCTCAGCGATGAGCTGCAGCTGCACCCCGAGCAGTCGACGGACGCGTTCGTCTTCCACCACCCCGAGGCGAAGTACTTCTCGGTCTGAGCGGATCCCGCCGAGCTGCTCTCGGGCTGCGGACGCCCATCACCACCATCCCCACCACTGCGGCCAGGCTCACGGCGTACAGCACCAGCGACCCCCCGGAGTGGTCGCCACCGCCGATCCCGTAGGTGTCGGCGAGGCCCATGCCCCACCTGAAGGATGCCATGACGTACGCGGGGGCTCCGAAGATGAGCAGCGCGAGGGTGAACGCCGCCGCCACGAACGCGGGAACGCGCCCGACTGCGGTGATGAGCACCATGACGACGGCCAGGAGCGGCCCGAGGGCGAGAAAGCCGACGGTGTCTCCACTGCTCGGGAGTTCGCCCGCGGCATCCATCTCGGCGTAGATCTGCGTCAGCGTCCGTCCGGGAGCGGCGGCGAGCGGGTTCAGCACGAGGATCTGCAGCGCCGCCCACGCGGCGTAGGCGGTGACGACGACGAGGCCGATCACGGCGACGACGAGCGGGCGGTGACGCCAGGAGTCCATGGGGGCAGTCTGCCTCACGCCTGGCGCATCATCCAGATCAGATCGCCCGACAGTTCGGTGAACCCGAAACGGCGGTAGAGCTCTTGCGCATCGGCGGTGGCGAGCAGCATCCGCTTCAGTTCGAGGGGCTCGAGGTCGTCGAGCACGCCTTTCAGCAGCAGTGTTCCCACTCCGGAGCCCCGGGCGGACGCGTCCACGAACACGTCGCACAGCCAGGCGAAGAAGGCGCCGTCGGTGACGACACGGGCGTAGGCGAGCTGCGCGCCGGACGCCTCGTCGTAGACGCCGTAGTTGCGCGATCCGGCCATCGCCGCCTCATGCTTTTCTCGCGAGCGGCCCTGGGCCCAGTAGGACTCCTGGCTCAGCCAGCGGTGGACGCGGGCGACGTCGATGCGTGCCGGATCGGCGGAGAAGACGTACATCGCCCCAGGCTAGGGTGTGACGCCGACAGCGGCATGCCGGCGTCGCCACAGCCCACCGGCGGCTACGCCCGCGACGCCGACGACCGCCGCGACGACGAGGGGCGGCAGGACGACGTCGGGAATGGTGAGCGCGGCGAAGAAGACCCCGACGCCGTAGTCGATCATCTCGGCGGGATACGCGGCGAGCACCCGCGTGCCGGCGGCGTTGCTGACCGCGGTGAAGAAAGCCGGACCGATCCACAGTGCCGCCAGGCTCACGACGGATGCCGCGACGCGACCCGCGGTGCGGAACCCGCCCCAGGCGATCGCCGCCCCGACGAGCACCGCCGGTATCCACCGGAGGATCGTCAGCACCGGCTGGCTGACCTCATACGGTGCGAGCAGGAAAAGGTCGCGGAAGGCCGTGCCGATCCAGGTCGCCGACACGAGCGCCGCGAGCGACAGCCCGATGACGGCGCCGGGCACGGGCGCTCGCGCGATCAGGAGCAGGACGAGGGTGCCGACGAGCAGCGAGACGACGATGACGGCGACGATCGCGGCGGTGTAGAGCGCGGCCCGCGAGGACGCCTCGAGAAGGGCGCGTGTGACGAGCGTCGCCTGCACCGCGGCGATGAACTGCACGGCGAGCACGCCGCCCGTCAGGGAGAGGATGCCGTGGCGCGGTCGGCGGGAGGCGAGGGCGCGCCCGGCGATGCCCGCGACCGCGGACCCCACGACGAGCAGCGCGACGATCGAGGTGAGGTGGTACTGGCTGAACGGCAGCAGCGCGACGGGCATGTCGCCGACGGATCCCGCGCCGAGGTTCTGCAGCGGGAGGCGGGCGCCGGTCACGAGCCAGGGGAGCAGGCCCACGATGGCGCCCGCGGCGCCGATCGCGAACCACACGGCGGCATTGAGCGGGCGCGGGCGCGGCGTGGTCATCCGGGCAGACTACCGGGGTGGCGGGTCAAGCGACCTGCTGCCCGCACATCCCGCAGACGCCCGTCGCGGGCACCTCGACGAAGCAGTCGGGGCAGAGGACCGCTGCGCGCTCCGGGATCGACGGTGCGGCGGCCTTCCGCGGTGCCGGTGCGGCGGCGCGGGCGCGGCGCGCGCGCTCGGGCGCCGAGACGGGCGGCGCGAGCTTCGGTGTCGGCTTGTGGTCGGCGCAGTAGTAGCGCACGAATCCCGCCGGGTTGTTCGGATGCCGGTGCTTCACGACCCAGAGCGCCTCACGCGGCCAGGGTTCGCTGTCGGGGCCGCAGCCGGCGCACCGGGTGGGCTCTCCGGGCACGGCCTCCGCCGCGGGGATCGGCAGTTCGAAGGGGAGGGCGTCGCGCCAGTCCGAGGAGTTCCTGATCTGCACGGTATGCCTTCCCGGCGGCATCCGTTCGGGTGGGACGTCGCCGTGCTCCATTGTCCCACGGACGTCGAGCGGGCGCGGGATCGGGTCCGCTAGTCGACTGCGACGAAATGCTCGACCCGGGGGAACGGGTCGTAGAACCGGTGCAGGAGTTCTCGCCACCGTTCGTACTCCGGCGACCGGCGGAATCCCTCGGTGTGCGACTCGACGCTGTCCCACTCGACGAGCAGAAGGTATTCGTTCGGGGTCTCGAGGCTCCGCCGCAGGGTGACGCCGCGGCATCCGGGCTGCGCGGTGATCAGTGGACGCGCCTGTGCGAATGCGCGCTCGAACTCGCGCTCCGAGCCCGGGATGACGGGCAGTAGCGCGTGCTCGAGGATCATGTGTCGACCCTAGCCCGCGGGGTCGCCACCGGCTTTGCGCGACGCAGCGACCGCAGCAGCGCTCGCCCGACGAGCGCGAGCCCGACGACCGTCGTGACGGCGCGGAGGGTGTCCCAGCTGAGCGTGGAGGTCAGCAGCGAGTACACGAGGAAGTTGCCCAGGTTCTCGCCGAGGGAGCCGCCGGGCACGTACGAGATGCTGGTGTCCGCGCCGACGGCGAACGGCCAGAACCACATGTTCATGATGAGGCCGAACACGTAAGAGGCGACGATGCCGTAGGTGGCGAGCAGGACGATCTCGGCGACGCCGCGCACGCGCCGGGGGAGCACGCCCGCTCCGGCGCCGACCCAGCCGCACGCGAACATCTGGAACGGCAGCCATGGACCGACGCCGCCCCACATGATCGCGGAGAGGGCGATGGATGCTGTGCCCAGCAGCAGCCCGAACCGGGGGCCGAAGGCGCGCCCCGCGAGGATCAGCAGCACGAACAGGGCCTCCACCCCGCCGACGCCGGTGCTCGCGATCCGGATCGCCGCGCCGATCGCGGCGAGGACCGCGAGCAGCGCGAGGGTATGCGCCGAGCGCACGCTCGCATCGAGTGCGGCGAGCACGAGCACGACCGCGAGGGGCGCGAGCGCCAGAGCGATGTACGGAACCGCGGCCTGCGCCTGCGCCGGAACGGCGCTCGCGACGAGCGGCCAGAGGAAGGCGGCCGCCGCCGCGAGGTTCGCCCCGACGAGCGCCGGCGTGCGCCAGCCGCGGACACCTCTCGCGCGCGGCGCAGGGTGCGGCGCGGGCTCGGGCTGGGGTTGGCGCTCCCGTTCGCGTTCGCGCTCGCGCGGAGATCTGCGCTTCTTCGGAGCGATCGCCGCGGATTGGTCCGCAGAACTGCAGATCTCCGAAGTTATGAGGGCAGGTGCGGGGGCAGGCACAGGCGCAGGCGCGAGCGCAGGCACAGCCGCGGAGTCGAGCACACCGGCATGCATCCGCAGGGTACGGTCGCCCAGGCGGGCGAACGCGGCGTCGTGGGTCGCGAAGAGCACGGCGGAGCCACCGGCGGCCTGCGCCACGATGGCGTCCGCGACGAGGCGCGAGGCGTCCGGGTCGAGACCCCGCGTCGGCTCATCGAGCAGCAGTGCGCGCGGCGCGCCCGCGGTCTGCACGACGATCGCGAGACAGCGGCGCTCGCCGGCGGACAGGTCGCGCGGATGCGCGCGCAGCCGCCGGGTGAGCGCGGGATCGGCTGCGTCGAGGCTCAGCAGGGCGCCGAAGCGCGTCGCCGTCGTGCCGGGAGCGAGCTTGTGACGCCGGTCCACGCGGCGGCACTCGGCCTGCACGCTGTCGCGCGTGAACAGCGCGTCGCTGTCGTCGGGGACGAGCGCGATGCCTCCGGCGTCGGCGCCGGTCGCCAGCGCGACCAGCAGACTCGACTTGCCGGCGCCGTTGGGCCCACGAAGGGCGACGATCTCCCCGCGGCACAGGGTGAGCGAGGCGTCAGCGACCACGACCCGATCGCCGTGGCGCACCGCGAGGTCGGTCACGGTGAGGGCGGGGGGCCGGGCGGCTTGTGGCGAACTCCTTCGGTCCGGGCTGCGTCGGTGCCCGTCCGGCCCGATCGGGGCGAATGCCGAACGGATCGAAGGAGTTGGCGACGCCGCCGCCATCTCGGCAACAGCGCCGCCCGCCACCGTCAGCCACCGGTCGGCCACGCCGGAGAACTCGTCGGCGCGGTGCTCCGCCACCACGACGCAGATCCCGGCCTCGTGCGCGAGCGCGCCCAGCAGCGCGACGATTCGCTCGCGCGCGGCCGCGTCGAGATCGGCGAGCGGCTCATCGACGAGCAGCAGGATGGGCTGCTCGACGATCGCCGCCGCGATCGCGACGAGCGTCGCCTCGCCGGCCGACAGCCCCCGCAGGTCGCGGTCGAGCAGCGCCGTCACCCCGACACGGTCGGCGACCTCGCGCACGCGTGCGTCGATCAGCACGCGCGCGACACCGCGGAGCTCGAGCGCGAGGCCGATCTCGTCCGCGACGCGACCCGTCGCGAACGCGGCACGCGGATGCTGCAGCACGACGCCCACGCCTCGCGCCACATCGCGCGGGGGCACCTCGCCGCGGTCGTGCCCGACGACCCTCACGGACCCCGCGGTCCAGCCGCCGTCGACGTGCGCGTGCAGTCCGCTGAGCACGCGCAGCAGCGTCGTCTTCCCCGACCCCGTGGCGCCGGTCAGCACGGTGAGGGTCCCGGGGGAGAGGTCGAAGTGCGGCACGGTCACGACCGGTGCCGCGCCTGCCGTTCCGAACCCGGCGGCGGCCTCCCGCAGCGCGACCGGATGCCGGCACTCGCCCGCCAGCTCGCGCCCGGCGTACCCCCGCAGCTCGAGCGCTGCGGCGACCGCGGTCGCCCGTTCCAGGGTGTGCTCCAGGACGGGGGCGAGCAGCCG
>JAEYAG010000019.1 GCA_023451265.1 Actinomycetes bacterium
GCCGTGCTCGACCGCTCATGGGAGGCCGACGCGGCACGGTTCGTCGACCGCCCGGGGGTCGCGCCGACGCTGCGCGCGCAGTGCGACGCCGTCGAGCTCGCCGACCTGCTGCAGGGGACGGCGCCGGCGCAGGTGCCCGTCGCCGCATCGCGCACCCTGATCGACGAGTGGCCGAGCGACGACGGCACCGACCCGGCGTACCGGGTGCTGTGCGCCGGCTACGCGCTGGATCTGCTGGGCGCGCGCTTCACCCGGCTGCCCGCGCTCGATGAGGCGCCCGCTCTGCTCGCTCGTCTCGAGGCGCTGCCGTGGCGGGCCGACGCCTGGCACGCGGGCCACTGGGTCGACTCCTTCGGCACCGCGCTGCTGTGGTCGCGCCAGGCCGGCGCGCCGGTCCCCGCGGGGTATGCGGAGGCGCTGTTCGGCTGGCTCGTCACGCACGCCGATCCGGCGACGGGCGTGTGGGGATCGCCTGCGCCCGAGACGGGGATGCTGCTGCCGGTGAACGGCTTCTACCGGGCATCCCGCGGCACGTTCGCACAGTTCGGCGTGCGGGTGAGCCATCCCGAACGCGTCATCGACACGGTGCTCGCACACGCCACCGACGAGCGCTTCTTCGCGTCGGAGCAGCTCAATGCCTGCAACGTGCTCGACGTGGCGCATCCGCTGTGGCTCACTCGGGCGACGGGACACCGCTCGGCCGAGGTCTCCGCCGTCGCACGGACGCTCCTGCACGCCGCGCTCGAACGGTGGCAGGACGGCGCCGGCGTCGCATTCGGCCCGGGCGACGAGCCCGGACTGCAGGGCACCGAGATGTGGCTCGCGATCACCTGGTATCTCGCCGACCTGCTCGGGCTCGCCGACGCGCTGGGCTACCGCCCGCGGGGCGTGCACCGTCCGGAGCCCGCGGACACCCTGAGCTGACGCTGCACGGTCAGAGCACGGACCGCCACTCGGCGAGCAGGCGCGCCGTCGCGAGGGTCTCCCGCCAGGGCATCTCCGGCGCCTCGGTGCGGCCCTCGCGCAGTGCCGCGATCGTGGCATCCGCTTCGGCGGCCATGGGGCTGACCGTGCCCGTCGCAATCTCCTCGCGCGTGCCGTCTTCGCGATGCAGCACGGCGGTCGCCGTCGACTCGACGCGGCTGCCCCACACGTTCGGGATCTCGAGCTCCCCGCGCGTGCCACGGATCGTCGCGGCACGGGGCAGAGTGCGGGTGATCGACGTGGAGACGCGGGCGCGGATGCCGCCGAGGTCGAGCACCGCGCTGACGTCCTCGTCGACCCCGGTCGTGCCGATGACCCCGTCGGCGGACACGACCGCCGGCGCATCGAGGCGGCCCGCCCACGCGGCGACGCCGACGGCGAGCGACACCGGATAGCAGCCCGCGTCGAGCAGAGCGCCACCGGCCAGTGCCGGATCGAACAGGCGCCGGATGCCACGGTCCGCGGCGAATCCGATGGCCGTCTCGACCTCGGTGATCTCGCCGAGGGCGCCGCTGCTGACGAGTTCGCGCACCCGGTCGGGGAACGGGCCGAACCGGTACTTGAAGGCCTCGACGAGCGGCAGCCCGGCCGCGTCCGCGGCGGCGAGGATCTCCTCAGTCTCGGCGACGGAGATCCCCAGCGGCTTCTCGCACAGCACGGCCTTGCCCGCCGCGAACGCGGCGAGAGCGAGCTCGCGGTGCGAGGTGTGCACCGTGCCGATGTAGACGGCGTCGACGTCGTCACGGCCGAGGATCTCCTCGTACGTGCCGGCGACCGCGCCGCCGAACTCGTCGGCGAACGCCCGCGCCCGCGCGGCATCCCGCGCCCCCACGGCGTGGAGTGCGCCGAGCCGGGCGTGCGGCAGCGCGCGGAGGAAGTCGCCGCTGATCCCGCCCGCCCCGAGAACCGCCCATCGCGCCGTGTCGCTCATGCCCTCACGCTATCGGGTGGGTGCGTGTGCGGCGCGCCCGCCGGTCATAACTCAGTCTGCGCGAGTGACGGATGGCGCCGCCCACCCGGAATCACGCTGTCCGACGAAGCCCGACCCACGGCGGAGACTGAGTTACGCCCGGTGCGGTCGGCCGCTCAGGCGCCGGCCGCTCAGGAACCGGGCCGTCCAGACGGGCCGTTCAGGCGGGCAGCTCAGGCGGCCGGCGCTCGGGCGGCGGCCGCTCAGGCGCGGCCGCTCCTGCGCCCGCAGCTCAGGCGGCGAGGGCCTGCGCGAGGTCGTCCAGCAGGTCGGCGATGTCCTCGATGCCGACCGACAGGCGCACGACCTCGACCGGGACGGCGGCGTCGGTGCCGCGCACCGAGGCGTGGGTCATGGCGTCGGGGTAGTTGACGAGCGACTCCACCCCGCCGAGCGACTCCGCAAGCTGGAACAGCCGGGTCGACTCCGCGAACCGGCGCGCGGCCTCCTGGGACTCCAGCGCGACCGACACGATCCCGCCGGACCCCGACATCTGCCGGGCGGCGAGATCGTGCCCGGGGTGCTCCGCCAGACCGGGGTAGTACACCCGCGCGACGCGCTCATGCCCCTGCAGGAATGCGGCGACGGAAGCCGCGTTCTCGCTGTGCCGCTGCATGCGCACCGCCAGCGTCTTGATCCCGCGGGTCGTGAGCCACGCGTCGAGCGGACCCGACACCGCGCCCACCGCGTACTGCAGGAAGCCGATCTCCTCGGCGAGCGGACCGCCGCGGTGCGCGTCGGAGAGGACGAGCGCCCCGCCGACGACATCGGAATGGCCGCCGAGGTATTTCGTCGTGGAGTGCACGACGACGTCGGCGCCGAGGGCGAGCGGCTGCTGCAGGGCAGGCGTGGCGAAGGTGTTGTCGACGACGACGAGCGCGCCCGCCTCGCGGCCGAGGGCGGCAAGACCGGCGATGTCGGTGACGCGCAGCAGCGGGTTCGACGGGGTCTCCACCCACAGCAGTCGCGGCGCGCGTTCCGAGACGGCGGCGCGGACGGCATCCGCATCGCTCATGTCGACCGTGCGCAGGCGCACGCCCCACGGTCCGAGCACGCGCGAGAGCAGCCGGTAGGTGCCCCCGTAGACGTCGTTGCCGAGCAGCACCTCGTCGCCGGGCGACAGCGCCGCACGCAGCAGCGTGTCTTCGGCGGCGAGTCCCGACGCGAACGAGAAGGCGTGCGATCCGCCCTCGATCGCGGCGAGCTGTGCCTGCAGGGCGGTGCGCGTCGGGTTGCCGCTGCGTCCGTACTCGTATCCCTGCCGCAGGCCGCCGATGCCGTCCTGGGCATATGTCGTGGAGAAGTGGACGGGCGGGATGACCGCCCCGGTCGCGGCGTCGGCCTCCTGGCCGGCGTGGACGGCGAGGCTCGCGAACCCGCGGGCGGCGTCGGTGGTCATCGGTGTGCTCCTGTCGTGGGGATCTCGGTGTCGGTGCGCGTCGTGAAGCCGCGGGCCTCCAGCCACGCGTCGTCGTACAGCTTGCTGAGGTAGCCGCGGCCGTGGTCGGGCAGCACCACGACGACGACGGCGTCTTCGGGCAGCCCCCGCGCGGTGCGGAGGGCAGCGACGACCGCCATGCCGGAGGAGCCGCCGACGAGGAGCCCCTCCTCACGGGCGAGCCGGCGCGTCATGGCGAAGCTCTCGGCGTCCGACACCCGCTCGTAGCGGTCGACGACGCCCGGATCGAAGGTCGCCGGATAGAAGTCCTCGCCGACGCCCTCGACGGCATAGCCGTGGATGGGACCGCCGGAGTAGATCGAGCCCTCCGGGTCGGCCCCGACGACGACGATCTCGCCCGCCGTCGCCTCTTTGAGGAAGCGGCCGGTGCCGCTGATCGTGCCGCCGGTGCCGATGCCGGCGACGACGTGCGTCACCCTCCCGTCGGTGTCGCGCCAGATCTCCGGCCCCGTCGTCTCGTAGTGGGCGCGGGGGCCGTTGAGGTTGGCGAACTGATTCGGCTTGAACGCCCCGGGGATCTCGCGCGCGAGCCGGTCGGACACGCTGTAGTACGAGTCCGGATGCTCCGGCGGGACGTTCGTCGGCGTCATGACGACCTCGGCGCCGTAGGCCTGCAGCACGGCGACCTTCTCGCCGGCGAATTTGTCGGGCACGACGAACACCATGCGGTAGCCGCGCTGCAGCGCGACGAGCGCGAGCCCGACGCCGGTGTTCCCGCTCGTCGGCTCGACGATGGTGCCGCCGGGGCGGAGTTCGCCCGACGCCTCGGCGGCGTCGATGATCCGCGAGGCGATGCGGTCCTTCGCGGAGCCGCCGGGGTTGAGGTACTCGATCTTGGCGAGCACGGTGGCGCGGATGCCGGGGTCTCCCGCCGTCACGGCGTTCAGGCGGACGAGGGGCGTGTTGCCGGCGAGGTCGGCGATGTGCGATGCGTAGCGCATGGAGGGTCCTGGGGTGTGGCCGCGGGCGCAGAGCGCGCAGACGTGCGGCGGGCTGTCGGGGTCGTCGAGGAGAGCCGGGAAGGCTCAGCGACAACAGCGACAGGTCAGGGACACATCATCACCCTAGGCGAGGCGCGCGCGGTTGTCGAGCGCGAGTCGCCTCCGGCCGATGCACGCCTACAGAGATGCCACGGCTCGCGCGATCGCGCCCGGCAGGGCTCCCGCAGGGTCCACGCGCGCTCCGGAAGACTCGCGCAGGTAGTCGCCGGGGCGGGCGTACACGCCGACGGGCGCGGTGCGCGCGCCGAAGAACGCGAAGAGGGGCCGCAGCTCGTGGTCGATCGCGAGCGCATGCTGATCGCTCCCGCCTCCAGCGGCGAGCAGCACGGGCGTGCCGACCAAGGCATCCTGGTGCACCAGATCGAAGAACAGCTTGAACAGCCCGGTGTAGGAGCCCCGGTAGATCGGCGTCGCGACGATGAGGAGGTCGGCGCTCCCGACCGCCGCGAGCGCAGCCTCCACCGCCGCGGACGCCCCACCACCGGTCAGTGCGACGGCCAGGTCGGATGCCAGGGGCGCCAGCTCGACGGTCTCGACCTGCGCACCGGCGTCCTCACCGTCGCGCTGCGCCGCTTCGGCCGCGATCGCCGCGAGGAGGACGGACGTGGTCGAGGGGTCGCGGAGGCTGCCGGAGACGGTGACGATTCTGCGCGGTCGCTGAGCCTGCCGGGGGGCGCTCATCGTGCGACCTCCCCCCGCTGCGGCCCCAGCGCATCCGTGGCTGCGGCGAGCGCCTGCGCGAGGTCGGCGATGATGTCCGCCGGGTCTTCGAGCCCGATCGAGAGCCGCACGGTGGTGGGCGAGATGCCGGCTTCGGCCAGCTGGGCCGCGGTCAGGTGACTGTGCGTCATGGATGCCGGGTGCGCGACGAGCGAGCGGGCGTCGCCGATGTTGGCGACGAGCTTGACGAGACGGAGGCCGTCGACCACGCGGTGCACGAGCGCGCGGTCCGCGTCCGCATCGGCTCCGTCACCGGCGGGCGCGAGGTCGAACGAGAACACGGCGGGAGCGCCGTCGGGCAGGTAGTCGCGCGCGGCATCCGCCCACCGGCTCGACGCGAGGCCGGGGTGGTGCACGGCGGAGACTGCCGGATGGCCCTCGAGGTAGCGCGCGACCGCGAGCCCGGATGCCGCGTGCCGGGCGATCCGCAGGTCGAGGGTCTCGAGGCCCTGCAGCAGCTGGAACGCGTTGAAAGGCGACAGCGAGGGGCCCAGGTCGTGCACGTACTTCGTCTTGATGAGGACCGCGAGCGCCTGCCCGCTGGCGCCGAAGCGCTCCCACAGCACGACCCCGGGGATCCGCGCGTAGGGCTGCGTGAGCTGCGGCCAGCGCGCGGGATCGGCGCCGAAGTCGAACGTGCCGAGGTCGACGATCACCCCGCCCATCGAGGTTCCGTGTCCGCCGAGGTACTTGGTGGCGGAGTGGACGACGATGTCGGCGCCGTGCTCGCCCGGCCGCTGCAGGTACGGGGTCGCCACCGTGTTGTCGATGACGAGCGGGATGCCCGCCGCGTGGGCGATCTCGGCGACGCCGCGCACATCGAGCACCTGCGCCGTCGGGTTCGTCACCGATTCGGCGAACAGCGCGCGCGTGGCCGGGCGCACGGCATCCCGCCAGGCATCCAGGTCGTCCTGGTCGACGAAGTCGACGTCGATGCCCCAGTCGGCGAACGTGTCCTGCAGCAGGTCGACCGTGCCGCCGTACAGCTGCCGCGCCGCGACGACGTGCTCGCCGGACTTCGCGAGGGCCAGCAGAGCGAGCGCGACCGCGGCCTGCCCCGAGGCGACGGCGACGGCGGCGGTCCCGCCCTCGAGCGCCGCGACCCGCTCCTCGAACACGAGCTGGGTCGGGTTCGCGGCGCGGCTGTAGAGGTTGCCGAACTTCCGGAGCGCGAAGATGTCGGCGGCGTCCTGAAGGGAGGCGAACTCGTACGCCGTGGTCTGGTAGATCGGCGTCGCGACGGTGTTCTGCGCCGTGCCGGGCGTGTAACCGCGCTGCACCTGCTCGGTCGCGAAGCCGCTCATCGGACGACCTCCCGCGCGCCCGTCGGGGCGAACACGGACAGTGCGGGGATCAGGCTCATGACGTCCATGGTGTCTTCCTCGTCGGCTGCGCGGTATGGGATGTGTCGAACTGTTGCACGCGGCGAGACCGGATCGCGTCAGGTTCCGCAGAAGGTGACGTGGGCCGGTGCGCCGTCGGGCGCGCCGAAGCGGTAGTCGTCCGGCAGGTCCGAGCGCTCGGCGAAGGGCCGGCGCACGGCAGCGAGGAGCGCACGCCACGCGGTCAGGTCGCCGCGCTCCGCGCCCTCGAGGGCGGCGTCGACGAGGTGGTTGCGGGGGATGTAGACGGGGTTGGTCTGCAGGATCACCTCCGACGACGGATGCCATGCCCGCCACCTCGCGAGCCACGATCGCAGCCGCCCCGTGTCGATGACGTGCCCGGTGACGACGGCGTCCTCCCCGTCGGCGGCACGGCCGAGCGCGCGGAAGAACACCGTGGCGTCGATGCTCTCCGCCTCGAGCAGCGCGAGGAGCCCGTCCGCGAGCGCGGCCGCGGGAGCGGCGGGCGGGAGTCCGAGCTTCGCGCGGAACACCTCGGTGCGCTCCCCGGCGTAGCGATCGGCGAAGTGCGCGATGCCGCGCGCGATGACGGCGTCCGGGTCCGAGAACAGCGGGGCGAGCGCCTCGCCGAGCCGAGCGATGTTCCACGCCATGATCTCGGGCTGACGGTCGTACGCGTAGCGTCCGTGCGCGTCGATCGAGCTGAACCAGCTGTCCGGCCGGTAGCGATCCAGGAACGCGCACGGACCGTAGTCGATCGTCTCGGCCGACAGGGTGACGTTGTCGGTGCTGAGCACCCCGTGCACGAAGCCGAGCCCCATCCACTGCGCGGTCAGGCGGGCGTGCGCGCCGACGATCTGCTCGTACAGAGCCTCATACCTCTCCGCAGCAGCCGCGGCTTCCGGGTACAGCCGCGCGATCGCGTGATCGGCGACACGTCGCAGCAGCCCCGGCTCTCCGCTCGCGGATTCGGCAGCGGCGGCGTACTCGACCGTGCCGATCCGCAGGTGGCTGCGCGCGGTGCGCGCCAGCACCGCACCGGGGCGCTCGACCCCGTCACGGACGAAGGTCGCACCGGTCGCGGTGACGGCGAGCGCTCGCGTCGTCGGCACACCCAGCGCGTGCATCGCCTCGCCGAAGAGGAACTCGCGCAGCATCGGGCCGACGGCGGCATTGCCGTCGATCCGCGACAGCGGGGTGGGGCCGATCCCCTTGAAGTGCAGATCGACGCGGCCCGCCGGAGTGACGAACTCCCCGGCCAGGAGCGCCCGTCCGTCGCCGAGGAGCGGGGTGAACCTGCCCCACTGATGGCCCGCATACACCTGCGCGACCGGACGCGCCCCCGCGGGAAGACGCTCGCCGGTGAGCAGCCGGATGCCTTCCGGCGTGCGCGCGGTCTCGTCATCGAGGCCGAGGTGCCGGGCGAGATCGGTGTTCAGCGCCAGCACGCGCGGAGCGGGGGCGGACCTCGCCCGCACGTCGCGGGCGAGCTCCGGCAGAGTCTCCGCGAATTCGCTCGTCAGCATGGTCAGGCCGGCTCCAGCACGGACGAAGCGCGCTCCGCGTGGGCGCGGAGCGCGGCCACGAGCCCGGCGGCGACGCGGTCGGTCTGGCGGAACGACAGCGAATCCGACCGCGGACGGGCGAAAGCGCCGGCCTCGGTCGCGCTCGTGAAGGGCCCGATCGCGAAGACGTCGTCCCGCGGGGTACCGTCCGCCGCGACCACGCGGCCGACGTCGTCGACCTCGATGCGGCCGAGCGAACCCGTGAACTCGTCGTCGGCGACACGCAGCTCGCGCCCGTGCACGAGGGCGAGCTCGCGCAGCGCGGCGTTGTCACTCACGGCCGCGCCCGACCCGGGGAGCCAGGCATCCACGAGCGCCCGCGCGACGACCTCGCCGGGCACGACGGGCGACGAGGCCACGAAACCGCGGGCCGGCTCGATCCGCACCGCGACGTCGGGTCCGAGGAAGCGAACGATCCCGGCATCCGCCAGCGCGAGCAGCTCCTCGAGGCGATGCGCGGGCGGGCCGGATGCCACGTAGCTGAAGAAGGTGTGCCAGTGCACCGGCAGCGTCTCGGCGCGCGAACGCGCACTCCACCGATCGGTCGGCACGTCGGAGAGCGCGAGGAACGACAGCAGCAGTCCGAGGAATACGGCCTGCGACGAGCTGTGCTCCGGTGCCGTGCGCAGCGTCAGGTCGTCGCGGACGTGCTGCCGCACGCGGGCTTGGAGCTCCTCCGCGTCGGCGAAGGCCTCACCGTGCAGCGGACGGTCGAGGGCGGGCACATCGAACCGATCGAGCGGGTCGGGAACGACGTCCGCCACCGCGCGACGCAGCGCGTCCGTATCGTCGGCGACCCGCCGCAGCGTGTCGCGGAACTCCTCCCACGGCACGAGCACGCGATCGGGGTGGCCCGTCGCCAGCTCGCGATAGTGCGCGAAGACCAGCTCTCGGACGATCAGCGGCCAGATGTCCCGCGTGAAGTCGACCGGCCCCGGCCGGCCGACGAGGGCGGCCACGGCGTCGGGGATCAGCGCCTCGAGCACCGGGGGGGCGCCCTGGATCGCCGAGCCCACCTTCGACCGGTACGGCACGCCGCGACGCGAACCGAGGTGCAGTCGAGGCTCGCGCCCGGACGGCTCGTAGCGCAGGCCGCCGTCGGGGCCGGCCGCGAATCGCCCTCCGCGGCCCTCCGCGAGGAGCACGATGGCGTCGACCGCGGCCAGCCCCATGCCGCGCACGATGACGTCCTCCCCCGGCTCCAGCCCCGAGAGGTCGGCGTCGGCCGTGAAGTCCGGGGGAACGTAGGCGAGTCCGGCGGATGCCGCGTCGGCGATGAGCTTCCGCGTCGGCGCCGCCGGCTCTCGCCCGTTGTGGCCGAGGGCGTAGACCACGACGTCGGCCGTCAGCACGGCGCCGTCGGCGAGGGTCACGGTATGCGGACCTGTGCCCGCAGGACGCGCGACGCTCGCGACCGTCCCTCGACGCCACCGCACCACGACGCCGTCCGGCGCAGACGCGACGGTCGTCCGCCAGAACCAGTCGAGGTAGTGACTCTGCAGGCGGCGCGTGGGGAAGTCCTCGCCGCGCAGCCCTGCGGCCTCGGCGGCGAGCGCGTCATCCGTCGCGAGGGCGGCCGTCAGGACCGGGTCGTCGAGATCCCCGGAGCGCACCCGCTCGATCCACTCGATCAGCGACGGCCCCGGACGCACGGGCCCGGTGATCGTGCAGGTGTCGTCCGTGAAGACGGTGACGTCGCGCGCCATCGAGTTGAGCTTCAGCAGCGGCGACTGATCCACGCGCCAGATGCGCCCCGCGCCGGGCGGGTGCGGATCGACGAGCGTGATCTCCAGATCGGGCGCCGGCCCCGCCCCCGGGCCGGTCAGACGGGCGATGACCCGTTCGAGCAGCATGACGGCGCGCGGACCCGCGCCGACGACCACGACGCGGACCGCCGAGCCGGGCTGCTCCCGGACTCGAAGATCCCGGGCGCTCACCGGACCGCGGGCTCGCGGGAGGTCACCGGCGCCAGGCCGAGGAGGTCGTGCAGGGTGGCGCCGTCCTCGTAGGACCTGCGGTACGAGCCGCGCTCCTGCAGCAGCGGCACCACGCGTTCGGTGAACTCGTCCAAGCCGTGCGGGCTCAGGTGCCCGATGAGCGTGAAGCCGTCGCTCGCGCGCTCCTGGACGTAGCGGTCGATCTCGGATGCGACGTGCTCAGGCGTGCCCACGAAGGTGTGGTTCGCCGTGAGGCGGATGACGAGGTCTCTGATGCTGAGGTTCTCCTTCGCCGCGACCTCACGCAGCTGCGCGATCCGCCCGCGGATCGCGGCGTGGCGGTTCGCGAACCCCTGTGCGCTCTCCGAGCCCGTGTCGGGCTCGACGTCGGGCAGGGGGCCGTCGGCGTCGTAGCCGCTGAAGTCGCGGTTCCAGATCTGCTCGAGATACGTGATGGCGGTCTCAGGCCGCACCTGCGCGAGCGCGATCTCACGCGAGCGCTCGCGGGCTTCGGCATCCGTGTCGCCGAGCACGAAGGTCGCCCCGGGCAGGATCTTCAACGAGTCCTCGTCACGACCGTGGGCGGCCAGGCGCCCCTTGACGTCGCGATAGAACACCTGGGCATCCTCGAACTCGGTGTGCAGCGAGAAGATCACATCGGCGTGCGCCGTCGCGAAGTCGCGCCCGTCGGGCGAGTCGCCGGCCTGCACGATGACGGGGCGGCCCTGCGGAGACTCGGGCACGTCGAAGACCGCGTCGATGTCGAACAGCCGGCTGGTGCGCTGCACGCGCGCGATGGCGT
>JAEYAG010000071.1 GCA_023451265.1 Actinomycetes bacterium
CGGCTGCGGGGCGTGCGGGGCGGCCGGAGCCGGGGCCGCCGGGGCGACGGCGCGCCCGACGATCTCGCGGGCGCGGTGGATGCTGCGGGGCAGGACCGTGACCTCGTAGCGGTCGGCGAGCACCTGCGTCACCGACGTGTAGTCCCGGCGCCGGCGCACGATCGCGTACGTGATGAGGCTCATGAGCATGCCCAGCGCGATGCCGACGAACATGACACCCACGAACAGCTGGATCGCGGCGTTGGGCGTGCCGAGCACGAAGATCGCCGAGAACAGCAGACCCAGCAGGATGCCGTTGATCGCGCCCGACCGGGCCGCGGCGGCGTAGCCGAGGCGCCCGGTGACCGTCTCGACGGAGCGCAGGCCGTGGCCGATGATCGCGATGTCGCGGGCGGGGATGTCCGCCTCGACGAGCTGCGACACGGCCTTCTGGGCAGCCTGATACGTCGCGTAGTCGGCGATCTTCTCGCCGTGTTCCTGAGGAATGCCGCCCATCATGCTCACGGTCCCATCTTGTCACGCCGTGTTTGCACCGTCCCCGTCCGGCCGATGGCTCCCGGACTACGCTGGACGAGTGAGTACGCAGAGGGTTTTCGTGGCACGCCTGGTCGGCTGCACCGTCTTCGACCCCGCGGGCGACCGGCTCGGCAAGGTCCGTGACGTGGTCGTCATCTATCGAAAAGACGATCCGCCGCGGGTGGTGGGTCTCGTCGTCGAGATCCCCGGTCGCCGGCACGTGTTCCTCTCCATCGGGCGCGTCACCTCCATCCAGTCCGGCCAGGTCATCACGACCGGCCTCATCAACGTGCGCCGCTTCCAGCAGCGCGGCGGCGAGGTACGGGTGATGACCGAGCTGCTCGGCCGCAAGGTGTACTTCACCGACGGCTCCGGCGAGGCCGTCATCGAGGACGTCGCCATCGAGCGCGACCGCCTCGGCGAATGGGACATCGGCCAGCTGTTCCTGCGCAAGCCCAAGACCAGCGCCTCGCCGTTCGCGAAGGGACCGACGACGTTCGCGAACTGGACGGATGTGCGCGAGCACCTGTCCCCCGGTGAGTCGCAATCGGTCGAGCAGCTCGTCGCCACCTACTCCGAGCTCAAACCCGCCGACCTCGCCAACACGCTGCTCGATCTGCCGGAGGAGCGTCTGCTCGAGGTCGCCGAGGAGCTCTCCGACGACCGCCTCGCCGACGCCCTCGAAGAGATGCCCGAGGACGAGCAGGTCCACATCCTCGAGGCCCTCGGCGATGAGCGCGCCGCCGACATCCTCGACCAGATGGAGCCTGACGACGCCGCCGACGTCCTCGCGCAGCTGCCGGAGGATCAGCGCGAAGAGCTGCTCGAGCTCATGGAGCCCGAGGAGGCCGAGGACGTGCGCGCCCTGCTGAAGTACGGCCCCGACACCGCCGGCGGGCTCATGACGAGCGAGCCGATTGTGCTCTCGGCCGACGCCACGGTCGCCGAGGCGCTCGCCCTCATCCGCCGCCACGAGCTGCACCCCGCCCTCGCGGCCGCCGTCTTCGTCACGCTCCCGCCGTATGAGACCCCCACCGGGCGTCTGCTGGGCACGGTCCACTTCCAGCGGATGCTGCGCTACCCCCCGCACGAGCGGCTCGGCGCGATCATCGACGACACCGTCGATCCAGTGCCCGTCACCGCGTCGGCCGCCGAGGTGGCGCGGCTGCTCGCGAGCTACAACCTCGTCTCGGTCCCCGTCGTCGATCAGGCGCACCGCCTCGTCGGTGCCGTCAGCGTCGATGACGTGCTGGACTACCTGCTGCCCGAGGACTGGCGCTCTCACGACGGCGATGAGGCGGATGCCGCGGCATCCGGCCCCGCCTCGACACGGCCGGGGGTGCGGCTGTGATGGCGCGGAAGAAACGGCAACCGGTTCTCGATGCGCCCCTCGGGCGCGGGACGCGGCGCGCGCCGCAGCCCTCGCGCGACCGGTTCGGGCGCTTCTCCGAGGCGTTCGCCCGGGCGATGGGCACGAGCGGATTCCTCATCGGGATGACGGTCTTCGTCGCGGTATGGCTGATCTGGAATACAACGGCGGATCGGCAGTGGCAGTTCGACCCCGCCGAGACGAACTTCACCCTGCTGACGCTGATCCTGTCGCTGCAGGCGTCGTATGCCGCTCCGCTGATCCTGCTCGCGCAGAACCGGCAGGACGACCGCGATCGCGTGCAGATCGAGCAGGACCGCCAGCGCGCCGAGCGCAACCTCGCCGACACGGAGTACCTGGCCCGCGAGGTCGTCGCGCTGCGCATGGCGCTGACCGACGTCTCCAGCCAGGTCGTCACCCGTGACGTGCTGCGTCAGGAGTTGAAGTCCCTGCTCGCCCAGCTCGACGACGCCCGCGAAACCCCCGACCCCGCCGCCGGCACCCGCGAGCCGTGACCGGCGACCTGTCCGCCGCGGTCCGCGCGGCCGTGGGCGCCGTCACCGATCCGGAACTGCGCCGGCCGCTCGCGGACCTCGACATGGTGCGCGGCGTCGAGGTCTCCGGGGCCGTCGCGCACGTGCGGATCGCCCTCACGATCGTGGGATGCCCCGCCGCCGACCGGATCTCCCGCGAGGTGACGGATGCCGCGGCATCCGTCCCGGGTATCGACTCGGTCGACCTGGCGGTCGGGGTGATGACACCGGCCGAGCGCCAGGCGCTCACCGAGCGGCTGCGCGGCGGCCGCGCGGCGCGGCAGATGCCGTTCGACCCCGACAGTCTCACCCGGGTCGTCGCCGTCACCAGCGGCAAGGGCGGCGTCGGCAAGTCGACGCTCACCGCCAATCTCGCCGTCGCCCTCGCCGCGCGAGGCCTCGCCGTCGGCCTCATCGACGCCGACGTGCACGGGTTCTCGATCCCGGCGCTGCTCGGCCTCACGGACGACGACGGCCGCCCGCCCGCGCCCACCCGCATCGACGACCTCATGCTGCCGCCGGTGGCCTACGGGGTGAAGACGATCTCGATCGGCATGTTCCTGCCGCGCGACCAGCCCGCCTCGGCGGCGGTGGCATGGCGGGGTCCGATGCTGCACCGGACGGTGTCGCAGTTCCTCACCGACGTGTTCTTCGGCGACCTCGACATCCTCCTCATCGACATGCCGCCCGGCACCGGTGACGTCGCGATCTCGGTGGGGCAGCTGCTCCCCCACGCCGACGTGCTCGTCGTCACGACACCGCAGACCGCGGCATCCGACGTCGCCGTGCGCAGCGGACTCGTCGCGGCGCAGACCGGACAGCAGGTCATCGGGGTCGTGGAGAACATGGCCGCGATGACCCTGCCGGACGGCACGAGCCTCGACGTGTTCGGGTCCGGCGGGGGGGCCGCCGTCGCCGCGGCGCTGTCGACCGCGGCGGGGCCGGATGCCGGGGCGGTTCCTCTCCTCGCCTCGGTTCCGCTCAGCCCGGCGCTCCGCCGCGGGGGCGACGCCGGCGTGCCCGTCGTCGTCGCCGACCCGACGGACCCCGCCGCCGTCGAGATCGCCCGCGTCGCCGACGCGCTCGCGAAGCATCCGCGGGGCCTCGCCGGTCGGCCGTTGCCGTTCACCCCGCGCTGACGCGCGCTGTCCACGGGCGACGCGCGGCGCGCGTCAGGTGGCCTCGCTGTCGAATGGGATGTCGCGCTCGGGGTCGTACGCGGCCGCGAGGGGCGTCGTCGCCGTCGCGGCGATCGCCGTGCCGACCGCGGCGGCCTGCACGGTGGGGACCGGCGCATCCTCGAGCAGCGCGTCGCGGATGATCCGCCGCGGGTCGTACTGGCGCGGGTCGAGCTTTCGCCACTCGACGTCGTCGAAGTCATCGCCGAGCTCCTCCTTCACCCGCGTCTTGGCGCCGCTCAGCCATTCGCGCACGCGCACCGTCAGCCGGGCGAGCGCCTCGGCGTAGCGCGGGAGGCGCTCGGGTCCCACCAGGAGTGCGGCCACGATCAGGATCAGGACGAGTTTGTCCCAGTCGAGGCCGAAGAACATGCCTCAAGGTTACCCGTGCGCCTGCGG
>JAEYAG010000207.1 GCA_023451265.1 Actinomycetes bacterium
GGGTTGCGCGGGTCGTCGATGGCGACCTCGAGCAGCGTCGCCTCCGCCTCGTCGAGGAGTTCCGCGATGTCGACACCGGCCAGTCCCGAGGGGACCAGGCCGAAGGCCGTCAGGGCGGAGTAGCGGCCGCCGACGTTCGGATCCGCCGTGAAGACGCGGTAGCCCGCGGCGCGCGCCGACTCCTCGAGCGGCGAGCCGGGGTCGGTGACCACGACGATCCGCTCGGCGGGGTCGATCCCGAGGTCGCTCCACGCCGCCTCGAACGCGCGGCGCGCCGAGTCGGTCTCGACGGTCGAGCCCGACTTGGACGCGACGACCAGCACTGTCTGGGCGAGGCCGCCCGATTCAGCGTCGCCGTCGATCGCGGCCAGCACTTGCCCGGGGTCGGTCGAATCCAGGATGACCAGCGGGACGCCGGCGGTCTGGGCGATGACCTCGGGTGCGAGCGACGAGCCGCCCATTCCGGCGAGCACGACGCGCGTGAGTCCGCGCGCGACCAGGTCTTCGCGCAGCGCCAGGATCTCGGGCACGAGGGGGCGCGATGCCGTGACGGCGTTCACCCAGCCCAGGCGCCGTGCCGCCTCGGCGGCAGCCTCCGGGCCCCACAGGTCGGCGTCGCCGGCGGTGATGCCGCTGGCGATCAGGCTGTCGACGAGGCCGGGGAGCTCCCGCTCGACGACATCCCGCACATGACCCGAGACGTGGATCTCGAAACTCACCGGTCGTTCTCCGCGGCGCTCAGCGCAGTGGCGACGGTCTGCTGCAGGTCGTGCCAGGAGGCGATGAACTTCTCCACGCCCTCGTCCTCGAGCAGCTGTGTCACGTCGTCGAGGTCGACGCCGGCCGCGGCGAGGTCGGCGAAGACCTGGTGCGACGCGGCATACGTGCCGGTGACGGTGTCTCCGGCGATGACGCCGTGGTCGAACGTTGCCTGCAGCGTCTTCTCCGGCATCGTGTTGACGGTGCCGGGAGCGACGAGCTCGGTGACGTAGAGCGTGTCGGGCAGGGCCGGGTCCTTCACACCGGTGGAGGCCCACAGCGGGCGCTGCAGGTTCGCACCGGCGGCGACGAGCTCCTGGGCGGACTGCTCGGCGAAGCGCTGCTCGAACAGCTCGTACGCGAGGCGCGCGTTGGCGATGCCGGCGAGGCCCTTCAGGGCGAGCGCGTCTTCGGTGCCGATCGCGGCGAGACGCTTGTCGACCTCGGTGTCCACGCGGGAGACGAAGAACGACGCGACGGAGTGGATGCCGGACAGGTCGTGGCCGTTCGCCTTCGCCTGCGCAAGGCCCGCGAGGTACGCGTCGATGACCGCGGCGTAGCGCTCGAGGGAGAAGATGAGCGTCACGTTGACCGAGATCCCGGCCGCGATCGTCTCGGTGATCGCGGGCAGGCCGGCCTTCGTGGCGGGGATCTTGATGAGCGCGTTGGGGCGGTCGACCTTGGCCCACAGCTTCTTCGCCTCGGCGACCGTGCCGGCGGTGTCGTGCGCGAGGTCGGGGGAGACCTCGATCGACACGCGTCCGTCGACTCCGCCGGTGGCGTCGTAGACGGGGCGGAAGATGTCGGCGGCGGCCTGCACGTCCTCGGTGGTCAGCGCGAAGATCGCGGCGTCGGCATCGGCGCCCTGTCCGGCGAGGTCCGCGAGGGCCCCGGCATACGAATCGTCGCTGGTGTTGCCGATCGCGCTCTGGAAGATTGTCGGGTTCGTCGTGACGCCCGACACGTTCCGGGTCTCGATGAGCTCGGCGAGGTTGCCCGAGGTGATCCGCGAGCGCGACAGGTCGTCGAGCCAGATGCTGACGCCGGCGTCGGCCAGGTCCTGAGTGGGGGTGCTCATGCGTTCTCCTTGACAGTTGCGCGAGCCGCTTCCACGACCGCGTCGGCGGTGACGCCGAACTTCTCGAACAGGGTCTTGTAGTCGGCGGATGCGCCGAAGTGGTCGATGCCGACCGAGCGGCCGCGGTCGCCGACGACGGTCTTCCACAGCGGGGTGGATCCGGCTTCGACGGAGACGCGGGCGGTGACGGATGCCGGGAGCACGCTCTCGCGGTAGGCGGCGTCCTGCTCCGCGAACCACTCCAGCGAGGGGGCGGACACGACGCGGGCCTGGATGCCTTCGGCGGCGAGGGTCTCGCGCGCCTGTACGGCGAGCTGCACCTCGGAGCCGGTCGCGATGAGGATGACGTCGGGGGTGCCGTCGGCATCCACCAGCACGTACGCGCCCTTCGCGACGCCCTCGGTCGTGGCGAAGCCGTCCTCGCCGCGCGGGAAGACGGGGATGTTCTGGCGGGTCAGGGCGATGCCGACCGGGCCGCCGGAGGCGCGGCGGACGATCTCCAGCCACGCCGCAGACGTCTCGTTCGCGTCCGCGGGGCGCACGACGGTGAAGTTCGGGATGAGGCGGAGGGTCGACAGCTGCTCGATGGGCTGGTGGGTGGGACCGTCCTCACCGAGGGCGACCGAGTCGTGCGTCCACACGAACACCGACGGGATGTCCATGAGGGCCGCCAGGCGCACGGCGGGGCGCATGTAGTCGCTGAAGATCAGGAACGTGCCGCCGAACGGGCGGGTGGGTCCGTGCAGCTTGATGCCGTTGACGATGGCGCCCATCGCGTGCTCGCGGATGCCGAAGTGCAGCACCCGCCCGTAGGGGTCACCCGACCACTCGTGGGTGGACCACTCGGCGGGGATGAAGCTCTTGGCGTCCTTGATGGTCGTCAGGTTCGACTCGGCGAGGTCCGCGGAACCGCCCCACAGCTCGGGGAGCTGGGCGGCGAGGGCGTTGATGACCTGACCGGACGCGGCACGGGTGGACACGTCCTTGCCGGCCTCGAAGGTCGGGGCGGAGAGGTCTGCGGGCAGCTCGCCCGCTTCGAGGCGGTCCAGCAGTGCCTTGCGCTCCGGGTTCGCCGCAGCCCACGCGTCGAAGTCCGCCTGCCACGCGGCGCGCGCCTCGGCGGCGCGCTCGCTCAGGGCGCGGGTGTGGGCGATGACGTCGTCGGCGACGACGAAGGACTGCTCGGGGTCGAAGCCGAGGACCTTCTTGGTGGCGGCGAGCTCGTCGGCGCCGAGGGCGGAGCCGTGGATCTTGCCGGTGTTCTGCTTGCCGGGGCTCGGCCACCCGATGATCGTCTTCAGGATGATCAGCGACGGCTTGTCGGTCACACCCTGCGCGGCCTGGATCGCCGCGTACAGTTCGGCGACGTCCTCGACGTACTCGCCGGTGCGCTTCCAGTCCACCGTCTGCACGTGCCAGCCGTACGCGTCGTACCGCTTCGCGACGTCTTCGGTGAACGCGACGTTGGTGTCGTCCTCGATGGAGATCTGGTTGGAGTCGTAGATCGCGATCAGGTTGCCGAGCTCCTGGTGACCCGCGAGCGACGACGCCTCGCTGGTGACACCCTCCTGCAGGTCGCCGTCACCGGCGATGACGTAGATGAAGTGGTCGAACGGGCTCTCACCGGCCGGGGTCTCCGGGTCGAACAGGCCCCGCTCGTAGCGGGCCGCGTACGCGAACCCGACCGCCGACGACAGCCCCTGACCCAGCGGACCGGTCGTGATCTCCACACCCTTCGTGTGGCCGTACTCCGGGTGGCCCGGGGTCAGCGAACCCCAGGTGCGGAGGGCCTCGAGGTCCTTCAGCTCCAGACCGAACCCGCCCAGGTACAGCTGCACGTACTGCGTCAGCGACGAGTGGCCCGCCGACAGGATGAAGCGGTCGCGGCCGATCCAGTGGGTGTCGGTCGGGTCGTGGCGCAGCACCCGCTGGTACAGCAGGTACGCCGCCGGCGCGAGGCTCATCGCCGTGCCGGGGTGGCCGTTGCCGACCTTCTCCACAGCATCCGCCGCCAGCACGCGCGCGGTGTCCACCGCGCGCCGATCGATCTCGTCCCACTGCAGATCTGACACTCTTCGCCTTTCGTCGGGGCACGTGCGCGACCGCAGGATCAATTCCGGGGGAGAGGTCGGCGTCGCGCGCGCAGGTGCCTTCAGCATATCGAAGCGGCATACCCCAGTGGCCATGCGTAGCGCTTCATGACGCCGTCCGACGAGGACGGATGACCTAGACTTGGGGCGACGATCGGACGGCAGGGGCGATGGACATCACGACGACACGGGCGAGCGAGGTCACCGCGACCCGGCAGAGCATCGGCCGCACCGTCCGGGCCTACATCACCCTCACCAAGCCCCGCGTGCTCGAACTGCTGCTGGTGACGACGGTTCCGGTCATGATCCTCGCCCAGAACGGCATGCCGAACCTGTGGCTCGTGCTCGCGACGGTGATCGGCGGCGCGATGAGCGCCGGCTCGGCGGCGACGTTCAACATGTACATCGACCGCGACATCGACGCGCACATGCACCGCACCGAGAACCGGCCGCTCGTGACCGGTGAGGTCTCGCCGCGCGGTGCGCTGATCTTCGCGTGGACGCTGGCGGCGGCATCCACCGTCTGGCTGCTCCTCACCACGAACTGGCTGGCCGCGACCCTCAGCGTCGTCGCCATCTTCTTCTACGTCGTGATCTATACGATCATCCTCAAGCGTCGCACCGAGCAGAACATCGTGTGGGGCGGCATCGCCGGCTGCTTCCCAGTGCTGATCGGCTGGTCCGCGGTCACCGGGTCGCTCGACTGGCCGCCGTTCATCCTGTTCCTGCTGGTGTTCCTGTGGACGCCGCCGCACTACTGGCCGCTGTCGATGAAGTACAAGGGCGACTACCAGGAGGCCGACGTCCCGATGCTCGGCGCGACCCGTGACGGGCTGCAGGTCGGCCTGCAGGTCATCCTGTACGCGTGGGCGACCGTCGCATCGTCGCTGCTGCTCGTGCCGGTCGCCGGCATGGGGCTCGTCTACACCGTCTCCGCCGTGGTGTTCGGCGGCTGGTTCATCTTCGAGTCGCACGTGCTGTACGCCCGTGCCGCGCGCGGCGAGCAGATCAAGCCGATGCGCGTGTTCCACGCCTCGATCACCTACCTCACGCTGCTCTTCCTCGCGATCGCGATCGACCCGCTGCTGCCCTTCTGAGTCCGGCCGCGTCGCGCTCTCCCCAACCGCGCAGTTCGCGAGGTTGTCCACGGATGCCGGGATTTGGTCTCCCGCAGCGCGGAAGGGTGAGCAGAGTGAGCGGATGCAGGCTTTCATGCTCACATCGGCAGTTGCGCCATTGGTGGTCGCCCTCGTGGCCGCCGTCGAGTCACGCGGCGGGGTCGCGCGTGTCCGGTCTCTCCTGAGCGCGGGGCACTCCCGGTACGCGGTGGAGCGGGCCGTCGACGACGGCGCACTCGTCCGGCTGCGGCGGGACTGGGTCGCGGTGCCCGGCGCAGACCCGGAGCTGCGCGCTGCGGCGCGGTGGGGGGTCGTGCTCTCGTGCATCACGCAAGCGCGGCGGATCGGTCTCTGGGTGCTCCACGAGGATCGCTGCCATGTCGCGGCCGCTCCGAACGCGGCCGGGCGCAAGCCCACGCTCGCGACGGTGCACTGGGCGCGGCCGGTCGTGCCCCGCCCGCCCGACGCCCTCGAGGATGGTCTCGAGAACGTGCTCGCGCTCGTCGCCGCGTGTCAGCCATTCGAGCGCGCGTTGGTGATCTGGGAGTCGGCGCTGCAGAAGGGGCTCGTGGACCTTCCGTCACTTCGAGCGCTCGAGCTGCCGGCATCCGCCCGCGCGGTGCTCGAGCGCGCGACGCCGTACTCGGACTCCGGGCTCGAAACCCTCTTCCGCACGCGGCTCGCGTGGCTGCGGTTGCCGATCCGGGCGCAGATCTGGCTGCACGGGCACCGCGTGGATCTGCTGATCGGCGACCGGCTCGTGGTGCAACTCGACGGCGGCCATCACGTCGGCCCGCAGCGCGCGTCGGACAACAGCCATGACGCCGTGCTGCTCGCGCGGCTACCACGTGCTGCGCTTCACCTACTCCCAGGTGGTCGACCAGTGGCCGTCCGTTCAGGATGCCGTCATGCGCGCGGTCGCCGCGGGACTCCACCTGGCCCGATGAGCAGGGCTCACCACTGGGAAACAACAACGGAGATCTGCAGTTCTTCGGAGCGAATCGGGTGAGATCGTCCGAAGAACTGCAGATCTCCGTCGTACTGCGTGCGGTTCAGCGCGCGGGCGTCTCCGGGGCGGCGGATGCCGGGGCCTCGGTTGCGGCGTCCGCGTCCGCGGCTGCGGCGTCGACCTCAGCGGCGGCGGCGGGCTCGGTCACGACGGGGGTGGGCGACTCGGGCTCGGCGACAGCGCTCTCGACCGTGGTGGTCTCGGCCACGACGACCTCGTCCTCCCACGCCGGGGGCTCGACGACCTCGACGGGAGCAGCGGGGACCAGCGTCCGCGCGGCGCCGACGGTCAGGGCGAGGGCCAGACCGACCAGGCCCGCGCCGACGAGGATCGCGCCGAGCACGGCCCAGATCTGGCCGGCGTAGACCTCGACGCCGGTCGCGGTGCCGTCGGTGAGAGTGGCGGCCATGGTGCTGAGCTTGTCGACGAGCAGGTACGTGCCGCCGCCGATCGCGACGACGGATCCGCCCACGAGCACCCAGAACGGGATGCTGCGACTCAGACGGGGGGCGGTGTTGGGCATGGAGGGGCTCCTTCTGTCACGTCACCGCGCACACGGCGACTCATCGACTATCTGCGAACCACCAGGGTACGGCTGATGCGCCGGCTATGAGCCTGCTGTGGAACTCGCCGCGCCCGGGAGCACCGCGAGCGGGGCCTTCAGGTGCATCACCACCGCGGTCATCGCCGCGACCAGGCACACCGCGAGCACCATGTGGATGTTCACCAGCACGATCGGCAGGCCCGTGCGGGCCTGCCACAGCCCCACCGCGATCTGCACGATCTCGACGGCGAGCAGCAGACCCGTCCACAGCGGCAGGCGCAGCACCCGCGGCATCCGGAACGAGGCCGCGAAGAGCACCAGCGTGAGGGCGAACAGCACGTACGCGGGCCAGCTGTGCACGTGCTGCCAGAAGATCGGGTCCAGGCCGTTGCGCGCGGCTTCGTCATCGCCGGCGTGCGGTCCGGAGCCGGTGAGGAGGATGCCGATGACCACCGTGATGAGCACGGCGGCGCTCGTCGTGTGCGTGAGGATCGCGTACCGGCGGGGGACCGCGCGGCGCCGCGGGCCGGGCTGCGCGTAGACCCGCGCGACGTACACGGCCGACAGCGCCACGAGCGCCGCCGACACCAGGTAGTGCAGCCCCACGATGCTGGGGTGCAGGTGCAGCCACACCGTCACGCCGCCGATGACGGCCTGCAGGATGATGCCGATACCCACCGCGAGGGTGAGGCGGGGGAGTTCCGGACGGGTGCGCCACATCCGCACCACCGAAAGGAACGCGAGGAGCGCGACGACGACGAGCACGCCCGTGAGGGTGCGGTTGCCGAACTCGATGAGGCCGTGGATGCCGAGTTCACGGGTCGGGACGAGCGACTCCGCGGTGCAGTAGGGCCAGGTCTCGCAGCCCATGCCGGAGCCGGTGAGGCGGACGAGGCCGCCGGTGCCGACGATCACGATGTTGCTGATCAGCACGAGCCACGCGAGCACGCGCGTGGCCCGCGTGATGCGGTCGGGCAGGCGGGATCGCAGTCGCGCGACGAGCCCGGCGGCATCGGTCGACGCGGGCTCGGCGGGAGCGGAGGTCTGCTGCGCGGACATGTGAGGTCGCCTCCCGGATGGGCGCCCGAAGGGCGCTGAGCACGCCCCGTGCGGGGGTGCCTGCTGTAGACTGACGAGGTGGGAACGGCGGCGCGCGAGACGCGTCACGCCCACTGACAGTCTAGGCGCGCGACCCGCGGGCCCCGGACGAACCCCGTGTCAGTGAAAGACACTCACGCGGCCCTGGAAGCGGCATCCCACTCCTCGCCCACTCCCGAGGAAGACGGAATGCCGGAGCGGATGACACCGTTGGGCACGAAGGAGGCAAAGCCATGTCGGATGTGCTGATCGACCGACCGGAACTCGAGGGACTGGGCGTCTACGAGTTCGGGTGGCATGACCCGGATGCCGCCGGTGCCAGCGCGAAACGCGGGCTCACCGAGGCCGTCGTCCGCGACATCTCGGCGCTCAAGAGCGAGCCCGAGTGGATGCTGAAGACACGGCTGAAGGGCCTGCAGCTGTTCCAGCGCAAGCCCATGCCGACCTGGGGCGCCGACCTGTCGGACATCGACTTCGACAACATCAAGTACTTCGTACGCTCCACCGAGAAGCAGGCGCAGTCGTGGGAGGACCTCCCCGAGGACATCCGCAACACGTACGAGAAGCTGGGCATCCCGGAGGCGGAGCGTCAGCGTCTCGTCGCGGGCGTCGCCGCTCAGTACGAGTCCGAGGTCGTCTACCACCAGATCCGTGAGGACCTCGAGGCGCAGGGCGTCATCTTCATGGACACCGACACGGCGCTGCGCGAGCACCCCGAGTTCTTCGAGGAGTACTTCGGCACCGTGATCCCCGCCGGCGACAACAAGTTCGCCGCGCTGAACACCGCCGTATGGTCGGGCGGCTCGTTCGTGTACGTCCCCAAGGGCGTGCACGTCGAGATCCCGCTGCAGGCCTACTTCCGGATCAACACCGAGAACATGGGCCAGTTCGAGCGGACGCTGATCATCGCCGACGAAGACAGCTACGTCCACTACATCGAGGGCTGCACCGCGCCGATCTACAAGTCCGACTCGCTGCACTCGGCCGTCGTCGAGATCATCGTGAAGAAGAACGCCCGGGTGCGGTACACGACGATCCAGAACTGGTCGAACAACGTCTACAACCTCGTCACCAAGCGCGCCGTCGCCCACGAGGGCGCCACCATGGAGTGGATCGACGGCAACATCGGCTCGAAGGTGACGATGAAATACCCGTCCATCTATCTCATGGGCGAGCACGCGAAGGGCGAGACCCTGTCGGTCGCCTTCGCCGGACCCGGTCAGCACCAGGACGCCGGCGCCAAGATGATCCACATGGCGCCGTACACGCAGTCCTCGATCGTCTCGAAGTCGATCGCCCGCGGCGGAGGCCGCGCCGGCTACCGCGGTGAGGTGCGGGTCGACGCGAACGCGCACCACTCCGCGAACACCGTCCGCTGCGACGCGCTGCTGGTCGACACGAAGTCGCGGTCCGACACATACCCGGCGATCGACATCCGCGTCGACGACGTGCAGCTGGGCCACGAGGCGACCGTGTCGAAGGTGAGCGAGGAGCAGCTGTTCTACCTCATGAGCCGCGGGATGCCGGAGGACGAGGCCATGGCGATGATCGTCCGCGGCTTCATCGAGCCCATCGCCCGTGAGCTGCCCATGGAATACGCCCTCGAGCTGAACAAGCTCATCGAGATGGGCATGGAAGGATCCGTCGGCTGATGACGACAGCGACCCAGACCCCCGCCGGAACGGCTGCGGAGGGTCACATCGACCCTGCCGCCCGGCTGGCCGCCGCCGCGGCCGACGTGCCGGTGCAGACCCGCTCCGAGCGCCCCACCTCGTTCGACCCGGCCGACTTCGGCGCGCCCACCGGCCGCGAGGTCAACTGGAAGCACACGCCGCTGGACCGCATCGCCGCGCTGCTGCGCGACGAGCCCGCCGACGACGAGGCGATCACCGTCACCGTGACGGCCTCGGGCGCCGAGCTGGGCGCGCCGCTGCGCGAGGGCCAGGCGCCGCGCGGCACCGTCCTCGTCCCCGAGGACCTGCCGAGCGCGATCGCCTCCCGCCGTGCCGACGGCGCCGTGCACGTGCGCATTCCCGCCGAGGCGGAGCTCGAGGCGCCGGTCGTCGTCGAGGTGGCCGGTGCCGACGCGGCGCGTCGCGGCATCCTGCACCTCGTCATCGAGGCCCAGGCGCACGCGCGGGCGACCGTGCTGCTGCGTCACACCGGCGCCGCCGCTCTCGCCGAGAACGTCGAGATCGTCGTCGCCGATGGCGCCCAGCTCGAGGTCGTGACGGTGCAGCAGTGGGACGATGCGGCAGTGCACGCCTCGGCGCATGCCGCGCGTGTCGGTCGTGACGCCCTGCTGCGTCACGTCGTCGTCAGCTTCGGCGGCGGCGTCGTGCGCGTGAACCCCTCGGTGGAGCTCGCCGGCACCGGATCGCAGGCGCAGCTGTACGGGCTGTCGTTCGCCGACGCCGGCCAGCACCTGGAGAGCCAGGTGTACCTGCACCACAAGGGCGAGAACACCGTCGGTGACGTCCTGTACAAGGGCGCGCTGCAGGGCGCTTCGGCGCGCAGCGTCTGGATCGGCGACGTGCTGATCGGACCGGATGCCACGGGCACCGATTCTTACGAGGCCAACCGCAACCTGGTGCTCACCGACGGCGCGCGGGCCGACTCGATCCCGAACCTGGAGATCGAGACGGGCGACATCCGCGGCGCCGGGCACGCCAGCGCCACCGGGCGTTTCGACGACGAGCAGCTGTTCTACCTGCAGGCGCGCGGGATCGCCGAGGACGAGGCCCGGCGCCTCGTCGTGCTCGGCTTCCTCACCGAGATCGTGCAGAAGATCGACATCCCCGCTCTGCAGGACGAGCTCATCGCCGCGATCGAGGCGGAGCTCGCCCTCACCCAGGGTGCCGTCGAGGCATCCGCATGACCGCGCAGAAAGTGCTGAGCCTCAGCGACCTCGAGCAGGACACCGCGGTGCGCGTCGAGATCGACGGCGTCCCGATGGCGGTCGTGCTCGACTCCAACGGCGAGGTGCACGCGATCGGCGACACCTGCACGCACGGCGACATCTCGCTGTCCGACGGGTTCGTCGAGGGCGAGACGCTGGAGTGCTGGGCGCACGGGTCGGCGTTCTCGCTGCGCACCGGCCGCCCCCTGAACCTGCCGGCCTATGAGCCGGTGCCCGTCTATGAAGTCACGATCGACGGGGACGACATCCTCATCGACCCGCACGTGACCAAAGAAGTGAACTGAAGAAGGTAGAAGACATGGCTGTTCTCGAGATCCGCGACCTGCACGTGACGGTCGAGACGGATGCCGGCACCACCCCCATCCTCAACGGTGTGACGCTCACGGTGCGCACCGGTCAGACCCACGCGATCATGGGGCCCAACGGCTCGGGCAAGTCGACGCTCGCGTACACGATCGCCGGCCACCCGAAGTACACCGTCACCGGCGGTTCGATCACGCTCGACGGCGAGGACGTCCTCGCGATGTCGGTCGACGAGCGGGCGCGGGCGGGCCTGTTCCTCGCGATGCAGTACCCGGTCGAGATCCCGGGCGTGACCGTGACGAACTTCCTGCGCACCGCGAAGACGGCGATCGACGGCGAGGCGCCGGCGATCCGCGCGTGGAGCAAGGACGTCAAGGAGGCCATGAAGGCCCTCCGCATGGACCCGAAGTTCGCGGCCCGCAACGTCAACGAGGGGTTCTCCGGCGGCGAGAAGAAGCGTCACGAGATCCTGCAGCTCGAGCTGCTCAAGCCCGCGATCGCCGTGCTCGACGAGACCGACTCGGGCCTCGACGTCGACGCGCTGAAGATCGTCTCCGAGGGCGTCAACCGCGCCAAGGAGGCCACCGACCTGGGCGTGCTGCTCATCACGCACTACACGCGCATCCTCCGCTACATCAAGCCCGACTTCGTACACGTCATGGTCAAGGGCCGCATCGCGGAGGAGGGCGGACCCGAGCTTGCGGAGCGTCTCGAGAACGAGGGCTACGATCGCTACCTCGAGCCCTCCGACGTGATCGAGGCCTAGGATCGAAGCATGACCGCGACCCTCAGCCCCGAGAAGTACGACGAGGTCACCGAGGCGCTCAAAGACGTCATGGACCCCGAGCTCGGGATCAACGTCGTCGACCTCGGCCTCATCTACGACCTCGGCTGGGACGACGAGAACGACGCGCTCGTCATCCACATGACGCTGACGTCCGCCGGCTGCCCGCTGACCGACGTGCTCGAAGAGCAGACGGCGCAGGCGCTCGACGAGGTCGTGGAGCGGTTCCGCATCAACTGGGTGTGGATGCCGCCGTGGGGCCCCGAGCGCATCACCGACGACGGCCGCGACATGATGCGCGCGCTCGGCTTCGCGATTTGAGTCGAGCCGGATCACTGCGCGAAGCGCATTGATGCGGCTGCGACTCAAGGCTGAGCGAGCGCAGCGAGTCGAAGCCCCGAGCACCCTTCGGTAGGCTCGACCGATGAGCACCATCCCCCTCGACGCCCTTCCGGTGGAGACGCTGCGGCGACGCTCGAGCAGCAAGTGGCGGACCTATCCCACCGACGTGCTGCCGCTGTTCGTCGCGGAGACCGACTTCCCGCTGGCCCCGGCGATCACCGCCGCGCTGTCCGACGCGGTCGCGATCGGCGACACCGGTTACACGCCGCGTGAGAACGGACTGGCGGAGGCGTTCGCGGGTTTCGCGCAGCGCCGGTTCGGCTGGACCGTCGACGCCGCCCGTGTGCGCCCGACCGGCGATGTGATGATGGGCGTCGTCGAGCTGCTGCGCGCGACGACGCGCCCGGGGGATGCCGTCGTGACGACGCCGCCGGTCTACCCGCCGTTCGCGATGTGCATCGAAGAGGCCGGATGCCGGGTCGAGACCGTGCCGCTCGTCGACACCGGCGCCGGGTGGCAGCTGGACCTCGACGGGATCGACGCCGCGCTGGCGGCCGGCGCCCGCGCGGTGCTGCTGTGCAACCCGCACAACCCGACCGGGACGGCGCACCGGCCCGAGACGCTCGCCGCGCTCGCCGAGATCGTCGCACGCCACGGTGCCGTCGTCATCAGTGACGAGATCCACGCGCCGCTGGCGTACGACGACACCCCGTACACGCCGTTCCTCGCGGCGTCGCCGACCGCGGCATCCGTCGGCTACGCCGTCACCAGCGCCTCGAAGGCGTTCAACCTGGCGGGGCTGAAGTGCGCCGTCATGATCACGGCGGCCGATGACACCGCGGCGGTGGTGCGCAACCTGCCGCCCGAGGTGGAGTGGCGAACCGGCCTGTTCGGCGCCATCTCCGGCGTCGCCGCATTCGGTGGCGATTCGGACGACTGGCTCGACTCCCTGCGGGCGCGCCTCGACGGCAACCGCCGGCTGCTCGCCGACCTGCTCGCAGCCCACCTGCCGCAGGCGGTCTACCGCATGCCCGAGGCCGGCTACCTGGCGTGGATCGACCTGTCGGCGTACGGCTGGGGAGACGACCCGGCCGTCCGCATCCAGCGCGACGCCAAGGTCGCGCTCCACCACGGCCCGCAGTTCGGAGCCGAGGGCGTCGGGTTCGTCCGGCTCAACTTCGGCTGCGCTCCCGAGGTGCTCACCGACGCCGTGACGCGCATCGGGGCCCTCGCGCGGGCGTGAGCACGCCGGAACCGGCGCGCGCGGCGGGGATCTGGGCGCCCGAGCACATCTGGGTGACGCTCGGCGCCGTCGCCATGGTGTTCCTCGCGGCGACGCAGTCGCTCGCGGTCACGACGGTCATGCCGCTCGTCAGCGCCGACCTCGACGGCGCGGCGTTGTACGCCGTCGCGTTCGCGGGCACTCTCGCCACGAGCGTCATCGGCATGGTCGCCGTCGGGGCGTGGTGCGACCGGCAGGGCACCACGCTGCCGTTGACGACGGCGGTCGCGCTGTTCGTGGCGGGGCTTCTCATCGCGGGGTTCGCGCCGTCGATGGACGTGCTCGTCGCGGGGCGCCTGCTGCAGGGGCTCGGCACGGGAGGCAGACCGTGGCGCTATACGTCGTGGTCGCTCGGGTCTATCCCGCCGTCCTGCACGGGCGGGTGTTCGCGGCGTTCTCCGCCGCGTGGGTGATCCCCGCGATCCTCGGGCCGTTCCTCGCGGGTGTCGTCGCGCAGCAGCTCCACTGGCGGTGGGTGTTCCTGGGGGTCGCGATCCTGACGCTCGCCGCGTTCGCTCTCGTCTACCTGCGCCTGCACGATGTGCCGCTCGACACGGCACACCCCTCTCGTGACCCGATCGCCGCCCGGCTCGGCTGCGCCACGATCGTCGCCGCGGGCGCCGTCGCGTTGAGCATGGCCGGACAGACGCAGGGTGCCGCCCCCGTCGTCATCGTCGTGTCCCTCGCGGCGATCGTGCTCGCCGCGCGGCCTCTGCTGCCTGTGGGGACACTGCGGGCGCGGCGCGGCCTGCCGAGCGTCGTCCTCATGCGCGCTCTCATCGCCGGGGCGCTGTTCGGCGCCGAAATCTACGTGCCCTACCTCCTCATCGACCACTACGGGTTCGACGCGACCGGCGCCGGTCTCGGGCTCACCTCCGCCGCGCTGCTGTGGGCGACGGGCGCGGAGGTGCAGGGCCGCGTCGGCGACCGGCTCGGCAACGCCCGGATCACCCTGATCGGCACGACGCTGCTCGCCGCCGCCGCGCTCGTGGCCGCCGCGACGGCCGCGTTCGCGCTCGCCCCGTGGGTCGTCATCGCCGGCTGGGCGCTCGCGGGGGCCGGCATGGGGCTCATGTACCCGCGGCTGACGGTGCTCACCCTCGCCTACTCGACGCCACAGAACCAGGGCTTCAACTCGTCGGCGCTGTCGATCTCCGACTCCATCGGGGCGTCGGCATCCATCGCCGTGATGGGGTCGACCTTCGTCGCGCTGACGGCGACGGATGCCGCCTTCCCGGCCGTCTTCGTGATCGCGGCGGCCCTCGCGGTGCTCGCGCTCGTGCCGGGACTGCGGCTCGGGCACGCCGGCGAGACGCGCTGAGCCCGGACCGCGACAGCGCGCCCGGTTACACCTCGGCGCGGCCGAGCCGCCAGTAGCCCATGAACGCGATGGCGCGACGGTCGATGCCGTGGTCGGTGACGAGGTGCCGACGCAGGGTCTTGATCGCGCCGGCCTCGCCGGCCAGCCACGCGTACAGGGGCGCGCTCTTGAGGGCGGCGCCGCCCTTCGCGGTGCGGGGCACCTCCCACAGGATGTCCTGGTCGATGTCGATCTCCTCGACCTCCGCGCCGCGCCCGGCAGGGACGAGCCGGGTGGCGGTCTGCTCCACCGCCGCCACGAGGTGGGTGTGGCGGTCGGCGCTGTCGCGCGCCGCCACCCGGTACTCGAAGCCGGGGTGGACGGGCAGGTAGGCGGCGTCGTCCGGATGCGGCACCTCGAGCACGACGACGCCGCGTGTCTGCGGCGGCAGCTGCTCCAGGATGGCGGCGATGGCCGGCGCGGCGGTCTCATCGCCCGCGAGGAGGATGTCGTCGGTCTGCGCCGGCGGGACGAAGTCGATGCCGTAGCTGATGCCGGTGTGCGCCGTGGTCGGAGCGAAGATGAGGACCTCGTCGCCGAGCTTCGCGTCGGCGATCCACGCCGACGCCGGTCCCAGTACGTCGTGGGAGACCATGTCGACATCGACCTCGGCCGCGTCGTTGCGGACGTAGCGCGTCGTGTAGGTGCGGAACGGCGGACGGGCGTCCTCGTCCATCTCCCGCCACTGCGTCCACCAGTCCTCCGCGGTCGGCATCGCGTCGATGGGGGTGCGTGCGGTCGGGAAGACGATCTTGATGCGCTGGTCGAGCCCGGGGTCGCCGTAGTCGGCGAGGTCGGGACCCCCGAACGTGAACCGCCGGAAGCTCGGCGTGAGGTCGGTGATCGCGGTGACCTCCGCGCGGAAGAACCGGCTGGCGGGACGCGTGCGGGTCATCGGGTGCCTCCTGTGGCGTGGGGGGTGGCGTGATCTGCGGATCGCACGTGGTGCCGGCCGCGCGGCAGCACCATCGGCGCACCCGAGACGGGGTCGGTGATGACGACGGAATCGAGGTCGAAGACGTCGCGCACGAGGTCGCTCGTGACGATGTCCGCCGGCGCGCCGTCCGCGATGAGCCGGCCCTGTTTGAGGGCGAAGAGGTGGTCGGCGTACCGGGCGGCGAGGTTGATGTCGTGGAGCACCATGACGATCGTGGTGCCGCGCGTGCGGTTGAGGTCGGTGAGGAGGTCGAGCACGTCGATCTGGTGCGAGACGTCGAGGAACGTCGTCGGCTCGTCGAGCAGCAGCAGATCGGTCTCCTGCGCGAGCGCCATCGCGATCCAGACGCGCTGACGCTGCCCGCCGGACAGCTCGTCGACCGCGCGGTCGGCGAGGTCGAGCACACCGGTCGCGGTGAGCGCCTCGGTGACGGCGCGGTCGTCGTCGGCGGTCCACGACCGGAAGAGCTTCTGGTGGGGGTGGCGGCCCCGACCGACGAGATCGGCCACGACGATGCCCTCCGGGGCGATCGGCTGCTGCGGGAGGAGGCCGAGGGTGCGGGCGAGTTCCTTCGTCGGGATGCTGTCGATGCGCTTGCCGTCGAGGAGCACGGCGCCGGACTGCGTCGGAATGAGCCGCGCGATGGTCTTCAGCAGCGTCGACTTGCCGCACGCGTTGGCGCCGACGATGACGCTGATGCCGCCGGAGGGGACGCGCAGGTCGATTCCGTCGACGATGCGGGTGGCGCCGTACCCCGAGACGAGCGCCTCGGTGGTCAGCGCGTGCTGTGCGGTCATGACGATCCTCCGCGACGGCTCGTTCGGATGAGCAGGTAGATGAGATACGGGGCACCGAGGATGCCGGTGATGACGCCCACGGGGAACTTGGTGTCGAACGCGAACTGCCCGAGCAGGTCGGCCGCGAGGACGAGGACGGCGCCGGTGAGCGCCGCCGGCAGGATGACCGGCGCGCCGGAGCCGACGATCCGCGCCGCGATGGGGCCGGCGAGGAACGCCACGAAAGCGATCGGCCCCGTCGTCGCGGTCGCGAAGCACGCGAGTGCGACGGCGGCGAGGACGAGCAGGATGCGGGTGCGGTCCACTCGCACGCCGAGCGCGGTCGCCGACGCGTCGCCCAGCTCGAGGGCGCCGAGGTCGCGCCCGAGGAGGACGACGATCGGCACCAGCACGACGACGGCGAGAGCGAGGGGAGGCACGTCCTCCATGCGCGATCCGTTGAGGCTGCCGGTCAGCCACCGGATCGCGGCGGGGAGGTCCCACACGGCGGCGCGGAGGAGGAGGTAGGAGACGACGGCATCCATCATCGCGCCGACACCGATGCCGATGAGGATGAGCCGGCCGCCGGTCGACTCCCCGCCGCGCGCGGCGAAATAGATGATCGCCGCGGTGGCGATGCCCGCGACGAGGGCGAGGCCCATCGTGGCCGCGCCGCTCCAGTGCAGCACGACGAGCGACAGCACCGCGGCGGCGCTCGCGCCCGATGTGATGCCGATGACATCGGGGCTCGCCAGCGGATTGCGGAGCATCGTCTGGAAGGTGGAGCCCGCGACGCCGAACGCGACGCCGGCGAGCACGGCGGTGAGAGCGCGCGGCAGGCGCAGCGTGCCGACGGCGAACGAGGCGCCGGGGACCTTCTGGCCGGCGAGGACCGCGAGGACGTCCGAGAGCGGGTAGATCGTGTTGCCGAGCACGAGCATCGCGCCGAAGAGCACGACCATGAGGATGCCGAGGGCGCTCATCGTGAGGATGCGGCGGCGCGCCCTGTTGCGGCGACCCGCGCGGAGGCGGGCGACCGCGGCATCCGTCGGCGGGGCGAGGAGCGTGGTCATCAGAGGGCCTTCATCCGGGTGCGGCGGGCGATCGCGATGAGGACGGGTGCGCCGAGGAATGCGGTGATGATGCCGGCCTCGACCTCGCCCGGCGAGCCGATGACGCGGCCGATCGTGTCGGCGAGAGTGAGGAGGACCGCGCCGCCGAGGGCGGACAGGGGGAGCAGCCAGCGCTGGTCGGCACCGGAGACGAGGCGCACGGCGTGCGGCACCATGAGGCCCACGAAGCCGATGGGGCCGGCGACGGCGGTGACAGCGGCGCAGAGGGTGACACCGGCGATCGCGGCGATGACGCGGATGCGGCCGACCGGGACGCCGAGGCCGGTCGCGACGTCGTCGCCGAGGGCGAGGGCGTTCAGCGACGTGGCGCACAGCAGGGCGACGATGGTGCCGATCGCGAGGACGGGCGCGATGATGCCCATGGTCTCCCAGTCGGCGCGCCCGACGTTGCCGATCTGCCAGTAGCGGAACTCGTCCATGACGTTCTGGCGGGGCAGGAGCACTGCGGACACGAGGGACGACAGTGCCGCGGTCGTTGCGGCGCCCGCGAGCGCGAGCTTGATCGGGGTCGTGCCGCCGGGGCCTACGGAGCCGACGAAGTACACGAAGAACGCGGTGAGGAAGGAGCCGACGAGAGCGAGGCCCAGGTAGCCGAGGGCGCTCGAGACGCCGAAGAAGGCGATGCCGATGACGACGGCGAGGGCGGCGCCGGTGTTGACGCCGAGGATGCCGGGGTCGGCGAGCGGATTGCGGGTGATCGCCTGCATGAGTGCGCCGGACAGCGCCAGTGCGGCGCCGGCGAGAAGGGCGAGCACCGTGCGGGGGACACGGCTCTGCACCGCGAGCGCGCCGATGTCGTCGGGGGTCTCGCCGCGCAGCCAGGCCCCGATGCCCGCGATGATCTGGTCGATGCTCACGGGTCGCGAGCCGAAGGACAGCGACAGGATGATCGAGACGACCACGGCTGCCACCGCGATCACGAGCACGACGACACTGCGCCGCGCGTCCCCCCTCGGGGCGGACGCGCGGCGCGGTGGCGCGACGGAAACGGTCACTGAACCTTCGCTGCCGCGTCCTTGAGGTCGCCCACGTAACGGTCGAGCACCCACGGGATCGAGAGCGCGGTCGGGCTGACGGCGGCGCTGTAGTCGTCGCCCTCGCCGACGGCGATGACGGCGCCGTTCCTGACGGCGGGCAGCGTGCTCCACAGCGGGTCGGCCTGCAGGGCCGGCAGGAGGGTGTCGTCGCCGTACGTGACGATGACGTCGACGTCGGCGAGCTGGTCGGCGTTCTCGGCACTGAAGTCGAGGTAGAACGAGCCGGCGTCGGCCGCGTCGACGGCGACCTGCGGCAGGTCGAACCCGAGGTCGTGCAGGAACGCGGTGCGCGAGTCGCCACCCGTGTACAGCGACACGCTCGACAGGTCAGCGGCGCTCATGTAGAAGAACGCGGCGCTCTTGCCCGCGAAGCCGGCGTCCGCCGTCGCATCCGCGATCTGCTGCTCCAGGTCACCGACGAGTGCCTCGCCCTCGGACTTCAGGCCCAGGCCTTCGGCGTTGAGGGTGATCTGGTCGCGCCACGGCGTGAACCAGGGGATGTCGGGGTAGGAGACGACCGGGGCGATGCCGGACAGCGTCTCGTAGTCCTCGGCGCTGAGCCCGGACTGGGCGGCGAGGATGACGTCGGGCGCGGTGTCGGAGATCGCCTCGAACTCGATGCCGTCGGTCGCATCGAAGAGCGGGGGCAGGTCGGCGCCCAGCTCGTCGAGCTTGTCGCTCGTCCACTCGTAGACGCCGGGCTTCGCGGTGCCGGTCCAGGCCCAGACCTGCGTGTCCATGCCGACGGGCACGACGCCGAGGGCGAGGGCGACGTCCTGGTTGCCCCAGGAGATCGTGGCGACCCGCTCCGGCTTCGCCTCGATCGTGGTCTCGCCGAGGGCGTGGGTGATGGTGACGGGGAAACTGTCGGAGCCGGCTCCCGCGTCTCCCGACGCGGTGGAGCCGGGGGTGCTGCTGCTCGCGCAGCCAGTGAGGAGGAGAGCGGCCGCGGCGGTGAGGGCGACGGCGGTGCGAAGTCGAGGCAAGGGGAATCCCTTCGATGCTGTGGGGAGTGCCCGAGTAAGGGCAGGCTTACTTTAGATCGTCGGCGGTGGAATGCGCCAGTTCGCTGCAGTCCGCCTGAAGGACGCCGTGCCACGACAAAGGCCCCGCCGGCGCGCTGTGGCGCAGGCGGGGCCTGTCGTGACGGTGGCTGAGATCAGCCGTTCTTGCGGCGATCGACGGCTCGGACACCCGCCCAGGCCGCCGGGATCAGCAGCGCGGCCAGCGCCGCCTTAATGAGTCCGCCGACGATGAACGGCCAGAGGCCGAACTGCAGGATCTCGCCGATGCCGAACGCGCCACCGCCGACGACGTTCAGGATGAACGCCATGTAGGGGATGCCGAAGATGAACGGGATCGCGCTGGCGGCGACGAAGCCGACGAAGGCCAGCAGCGGTCGGCGGTCCCACGCGCGCTCGGCGAACCAGCCGGCCACGAACGCGGCGAACACGAAGCCGATGACGAACCCGAAACTCGGCTTCGCCACGGCGGCGACTGTGCCGGTGAACCCGGCGAAGACGGGGAGGCCGCCGAGGCCCGCGAGCAGATACGTCACGAGGGCCGCAGCGCCGCGGCGTGCGCCGAGCGCGGCGCCGACCACGACGACGGCGAGGGTCTGGCCCGTGATGGGGACCGGCCACAGGGGCACCTCGACCTGAGCGAGCAGCGCGACGACCGTGGCGCCGGCGACGACGAGACCGGCGTCGAGGGCGATGGCGCGCGCCCGATCGGATGGGCGGGCGATGAGGTCGGCCAGCACGGGGCGGCGGATGGGGGCAGCGAGAGACATGCGCACTCCTTCGAAAGTCGTGGGGCCGGCTCAGGACGCCGGGGTGTCGCGACTCAGCCTAGAGGCTGGACCGCCCGGGTTCTTGGACGGCGTCCATCGTGCTTGTGAGAGGAGTTTGTGGAGAGTCGCACAGCGGTAGTTTCGACCTATGAAGGTCGACCTCAAGAAGGAGATCCCGACGTATGCCGCGCGTCGAGGGCGCTTCGACCTCGTCACGGTGCCGCCGCTGCAGTACCTCATGTGCGACGGTGCGGGTGACCCGAACACGGCCCCGGCCTATCGGCAGGCCCTAGAGGCTCTCTATCCGGTCGCCTTCGCCCTCAAGTTCGCGAGCAAACGCGAACTCGACCGCGACTATGTCGTCCCGCCCCTGGAGGGGCTGTGGTGGGCCGACGATCCCGCGCTGTTCACCACCCGCCGCGACAAGAGCAGCTGGCAGTGGACCCTCATGATCCTCGTGCCCGACTGGCTGACCCGTGAACACGTCGACCGCGCTCGCGAGGCGGCCGGCGCGAAGGGCGTCGACGGTGTCCACGCCGTACGGCTCGACACCCTCGACGAGGGGCTCAGTGTGCAGACCCTCCACGTCGGCAGCTACGACGACGAAGCCCCCGTGCTCGCGGAGCTGCACGACCGTGTCATCCCGGAGCGCGGCCTGCGGATGACCGGTCACCACCACGAGATCTACCTGAGTGACGCCCGTCGCACGGCGCCGGACAAGCTGCGGACGATCCTGCGCCAGCCGGTCGCGGCCGCGCGCTGAGCCTCCTCGACCGCGGGTAGACTGGTTGGCTGGCCCATCGGCCGCCCTCCCGAACCACACGAAGAACGGACGTCCGCTGTGCTCGCCGTGCACGACCTCGAGATCCGCGTGGGTGCCCGCACGCTCATGGCCGACGTGTCGTTCCGGGTGTCCGACGGCGACAAGATCGGCCTCGTCGGCCGCAACGGTGCCGGCAAGACGACCCTCACGAAGGTGCTCGCGGGCGACCTCATTCCCGCCGACGGCAAGGTCGAGCGCTCCGGCGAACTCGGCTACCTGCCGCAGGATCCCCGCTCCGGCGACCCCGAGATGCTCGCCCGTACCCGCATCCTCGACGCCCGCGGTCTCGGCACCCTGGCGCTGCAGATGCACGAGGCGTCGCTGCAGATGGGGGATGCCGACGAGAAGGTCGCCGCGAAGGCGATGCGCCGCTACGGCAACCTCATGGAGCGCTTCGAAGCGCTCGGCGGCTACGCGGCCGAGTCCGAGGCGGCATCCATCGCGCACAACCTGTCACTGCCGGACCGCATCCTCGACCAGCCCCTCAAGACCCTGTCGGGCGGTCAGCGCCGCCGCATCGAGCTCGCGCGGATCCTGTTCTCCGACGCGCAGACGATGATCCTCGACGAGCCGACCAACCACCTCGACGCCGACAGCGTCGTGTGGCTGCGCGAGTTCCTGAAGAACTACAAGGGCGGGCTCATCGTCATCAGCCACGACGTCGAGCTCGTCGGCGAGACCGTCAACCGCGTCTTCTACCTCGACGCCATGCGTCAGGTCATCGACGTCTACAACATGAACTGGAAGAACTACCTGCGTCAGCGGGTGGCCGACGAGGAGCGCCGCAAGAAGGAGCGCGCCAACATCGAGAAGAAGGCGACTGCGCTGCAGCTGCAAGCCGCGCGCTTCGGCGCGAAGGCCTCGAAGGCCGCCGCCGCGCACCAGATGGTCGCGCGCGCCGAGAAGATGCTCTCGGGCCTCGAGGAGGTCCGCCAGGAGGACCGCGTCGCGAAGCTGCGGTTCCCCAAGCCCGCGCCGTGCGGCAAGACCCCGCTCATGGCGAAGAACCTGTCGAAGTCGTACGGGTCGCTGGAGATCTTCACCGACGTCGACCTCGCGATCGACCGCGGCTCGAAGGTCGTCGTGCTGGGCCTGAACGGTGCCGGCAAGACGACGCTGCTGCGCATCCTCGCCGGCGTCGACAAGCCCGACACCGGCATCCTCGAGCCCGGGCACGGCCTGAAGATCGGCTACTACGCGCAGGAGCACGAGAACCTCGACGTGAACCGCTCGGTGCTCGAGAACATGATGTCGGCGGCGCCCGACATCACGGCGACCGAGGCGCGCAAGGTGCTCGGTTCGTTCCTGTTCACCGGAGACGACGTGCTGAAGCCCGCCGGTGTGCTCTCCGGCGGCGAGAAGACGCGCCTGTCGCTCGCGACCCTCGTCGTCTCGAGCGCGAACATGCTGCTGCTCGACGAGCCGACGAACAACCTCGACCCAGCGTCGCGCGAGGAGATCCTCGGCGCGCTCGCGCACTACGAGGGCGCCGTCGTGCTCGTCTCGCACGACTCGGGTGCCGTGCAGGCGCTGAACCCCGAGCGCGTGCTCATCCTGCCCGACGGCGTCGAGGACATCTGGGGTCGCGACTACGTCGACCTGATTGAACTGGCGTGACGCGGTCAGGTGAACCGGCGTGACGCGGGCGCTCAGCGCGGCGTGAGCTCGTCGAGGAGCGCGTCCTCGTCGACCATGTCGCGATCGCGCTTGCGGCCTTCGCGGCGCCGCGAGCGGGCGGATGCCGCGGGCACCGCCGCCTCGTCGGCATCCGCGATGCCGGTACCGCCGGACACGGGCGTCTGCACCTTCGCGGCGGCCGCGTCTTCGGCGTCCTCGCGCCGATGCCGGATCTCGGTGCGGATCATGTACCAGATGAACACGAACCCCATGACGGCGAAGAGGATCCACTGGATCGCGTAGGACAGGTGCGGGCCAGGGTCGTCCGAGGGCGATTCGAGCGGGTTCGGAGCCGTCGTCGGCGTCGGATCCTCCGACACCATCAGCCCATAGGCGCTCGTCACCATCGTGTCCTGGCCGGTCGTCTCCGCGACCAGCGGCAGGTTGATGGTCGGCACCTGACCCTCCGGCGCCGAGCGGCCGGAGTTCGGCAGCGGCTCGCCGGGCTTCAGCCGGGCGACGACGGTGACCTGCCCGGTGGGGGCCGCGGGGATCGAGTCGGGTTCGGGCTGATCGTCGCCGGGAGGCACCCAGCCGCGGTCGACGAGGAACACGTCGCCGTCGAGGGTGCGGAACGGCACGAGCACTTCGAACGCGCTCGTGCCGCCGTGGGCGCGGTTGCGTGCGAGCAGGGTGTCGTCGGTCAGGTACTCGCCGACGAGCGTGACGGGGTGCCACTGGTCGGCCGGATCGAACTCGCCTCCGGCCGGGATCAGCTCGCGCAGCGCGACGGGGGTGGCGTCGTAGTTGGCGGCGATGAGGCCCAGCTGGCGTTCACGCTCGGCGTTGCGCGTGAACTGCCAGTTGGACAGGAACGCGCAGGTGATGGCGAACGCGATGGCCACGGCGACATACCCCGTCCAGCGCAGGGCGGTGCGGCGGTTCACGATGCGACTCCGGGCTCGTACGCGATGACCTCGACCGGGAAGTCCCGGGCCGCGAGGTAGTCGCGCAGGTAGTCCACGTGCGCGTCGCACGCCGACCACACCTTCCGCCGGTCGGCGGTGTGGATGCGGGGGTTGCGCCACCGGACCAGCCAGGCCGCGGCGTCCCGGCATCCTGCGCGCGAGCAGACGAGCGCCGTCACTGGTCGTCCTGCCGTGCGGAGGGCGGCGGGTCGGTGTCGGTCTCGTGGATGCGGATCACTCCTGACGATTCCGGGGCGGAAGCCGGCGGCGGGGCCGGCGCGATCGCCCGCTCAGGGGGCACGGCGCGTCGGGCCGGGGCGGCGGCGACATTGGCGACGATGACAGCCACGTACGGCAGGAAGCACGCCCCGACGGCGAACAGCCACGTGTACCAGCCGTACGGGGTGACGACGACCATCAGGATGAAGCACGCGACGCGGATCGCCATCATCGTGAAGTACTTCGTCATGCGCGTGTGGGCGTCGTCGCGCGGTGCGCGCGGCAACGACGTCGCAGACTGGGCAGCAGTGTTCTTCACGGTGCACTCAGCCTACGCCGCGCGGCGGCGGGGCGGACCCGGTCAGGCGCTGCCGTAGCGGGCGCCGTTGGCGGCTCCGTAGAAGATCGCGATGATGAAGAAGATGCCGATGAGCACGGTGATGGCGACGCCGATCCAGCCCAGGATGACGCCGGTCAGCGCCATGCCGCGACCGCCCTCGCCGGTGCGCTTGATCTGTCCCAGCGAGAGGTGACCCATGATGGCGCCGGCCAGCGACCCGATGAACGGCAGCACCCAGATGAAGCCGACGATCGCCGCGATCATCGACACGATGGCCAGCGTGTTGGTCTTGCGTGCCGGGGCGTAGCCGTACGGCGCCGCATAGCCGGGCGCCGGCGGGGCGGCATAGCCGGCCGGAGGGGCGTACCCCGGCTGCGGCGCGGCGCCGGGATACGCGGGCGGCGGGTAGGCGGGAGCCTGGTAGGTCGGCGGCTGGTAGGCCGGGGCGGCGTACGGGGGAGCGGGCGGCACGGC
>JAEYAG010000211.1 GCA_023451265.1 Actinomycetes bacterium
GCTCGTAGTAGTCGCGGTAGCGGTTCTCGGCGAAGAGCTTCGCGGTCACGGCGTCGATCGCCGCTCCCGCGGTGACCAGCTGCACGGGCATCACGTCGACCTGGCCGGACTCGCGCGAGCGCACGAAGTCGGCGAGGTTCAGGTGCCGGTCGCGGCGCTGCCGCGGGAAGTGGAAGCGCAGGCGGTCGGTGCCGATCGCGCCGCCTGACCCCCCGTCCGGCGCGAGCAGCCCCGGCACCCCCAGCACGCCCGTCGGGTCGTCGCCGTGATGGAGCACGACGACGTCGTCGCCCTCCGAGACGACCGGGAAGTACCCATACGCCACCGACGCGTCCAGCATCCCCTCGGCGAGGATGCGGTCGAGCCAGTACCGCAGCCGCGGCCGGCCCTCCGTCTCGACGAGCTGCTCGTAGCTCAGCCCGTCCTCGCCCCGGCCGGGCTTCAGTCCCCACTGCCCCATGAAGGTCGCGCGCTCGTCGAGGAACGCGGCATAGTCGGCGAGCGCGATCCCGCGGACGATCCTCGTCCCCCAGAACGGCGGTGCCGGAACGGGATTGTCGGATGCCACGTCGCTGCGCGCCGGCATCGCTTCGGGCTCCGTGAGCGTCAGGCGAGAGCCCGCCGCGTGGATGCGCTTCTTCAGCGGCGGCAGGCCCACGGCATCCCGCGCTTCGCCGCGCGCGATGCGCACGAGCGGCTCCACGAGCGCGAGCCCCTCGAAGGCATCCTTCGCGTACCGCACCTCGCCGTCGAAGAGCTCGGCGAGGTCCTGCTCCACGTACGCGCGGGTTAGCGCCGCACCGCCGAGGATCACTGGCCAGCGGCCCGCCAGACCCCGCGCCTGCAGCTCGAGCAGGTTCTCCTTCATGACGACCGTCGACTTCACGAGCAGGCCACTCATGCCGATCACGTCGGCATCGTGCTCTTCGGCGGCCGCGATGATGTCGGCGATCGGCTGTTTGATGCCGAGGTTGATCACGGTGTAGCCGTTGTTGGTCAGGATGATGTCGACGAGGTTCTTGCCGATGTCGTGCACGTCACCGCGCACCGTCGCGAGCACGATCGTCCCCTTGCCGGCCTCGTCGGTGCGCTCCATATGCGGCTCGAGGAGGGCGACGGCGGTCTTCATGACCTCGGCGGACTGCAGCACGAACGGCAGCTGCATCTGCCCCGAGCCGAACCGCTCGCCGACGACCTTCATGCCTTCGAGGAGGTGGTCGTTGATGATGGCGAGCGGGCTCGTGCCCCCGGCCCGCGCCAGGTCGAGGTCGGCCTCCAGACCCTTCAGCTCGCCGTCGATGATGCGGCGCTCGAGGCGCTCGCCCACCGGCAGCGCCGCGAGCTCCGCCGCCCGCTGATCACGGAGCGCGGCCGTGTCGACGCCGGCGAACAGGTCGAGCATGGTGGCGAGCGGGTCGTAGGTGAGGTTGCCCTCGGCATCCCATTCGCGCCGGTCCCACACGAGATCGAGCGTGACCTTCCGCTGGGCCTCGTCGAGGGATGCCAGAGGCACGATCTTCGCGGCGTCGATGATGCCGCTCGTCAGTCCTGCCTGCGTCGCCTCGTGCAGGAACACCGAGTTCAGCACGCTCCGCGCCGCCGGGTTCAGGCCGAACGACACGTTCGAGACGCCGAGGGTCGTGTTGATGCCCGGGTACTTCGCCGTCAGCGCGCGGATCGCCTCGATCGTCTCGATGCCGTCGCGGCGGGTCTCTTCCTGTCCCGTCGCGATCGGGAAAGTGAGGCAGTCGACGATGATGTCCGACGTGCGCAGGCCCCAGTCGCCGACGAGCTCGTCGACGAGCCGCGACGCGATCCGCACCTTGTCGGCGGTCGTACGCGCCTGACCCTGCTCGTCGATCGTCAGGGCGATGACGGCGGTGCCGTGCTCCTTGACGAGCGGCATGATGCGACCGAAGCGGGATGCCGGGCCGTCGCCGTCCTCGTAGTTGACGGAGTTCACGACGGGCCGGCCGCCGATGAGCTCGAGGCCCGCCTGGATCACCGCGGGCTCGGTCGAGTCGATCACGAGCGGGAGCGTGGATGCCGAGGCGAAGCGGGAGACGACCTCGCGGATGTCGGCGACCCCGTCGCGACCCACGTAGTCGACGCACACGTCGAGCAGGTGCGCCCCGACGCGGATCTGGTTCCGCGCGATCTCGACGCAGTCGTCCCAGCGGCCCTCGAGCATCGCCTCGCGGAACGCCTTGGAGCCGTTGGCGTTGGTCCGCTCGCCGATCGCGAGGTAGCTCGCGTCCTGACGGAACGGGACGTGCTGGTAGAGGGAGGCCACGCCGGGCTCATCGGTCGTTGAGCGAGCGAAGCGAGACGAAACGTCGTAAGCCGACCCGGAGTCGTCACCACGTTTCGTCTCGTCGCTGCGCTCCTCGCTCAACGACCGGTGGCGGCCCAGCCGCTCCACGACGGCGGCGAGGTGCTCGGGGGTCGTACCGCAGCAGCCGCCGATGAGGCCCAGCCCGAACTCGCGGACGAACTGCTCGTGCGCGGTGGCGAGCTCGGCGGGCGTCAGCGGGTAGTGCGCGCCGTCGGCGCCCAGCACCGGCAGGCCCGCGTTGGGCATGCACGCGATCGTGACCGACGAGTGCTTCGACAGGTGCCGCAGGTGCTCGCTCATCTCGGCGGGGCCGGTCGCGCAGTTGAGTCCGATGGCATCCACGCCGAGGGGCTCGAGCGCCGTCAGCGCCGCGCCGATCTCCGAGCCCATGAGCATCGTGCCGGTCGTCTCGACGGTGACCTCGACGAAGATCGGCAGGCGGACGCCGCGGGCGACGATCGCCTGCTTGCAGCCGTTGATCGCGGCCTTCGTCTGCAGCAGGTCCTGGCTGGTCTCGACGAGGAAGGCGTCCGCTCCCCCGTCGATGAGGCCCTCGGCCTGCAGCGCGAACGTCTCCTTGAGATGGGCGTAGGTGGTGTGACCGAGCGAGGGCAGTTTCGTTCCGGGGCCCATCGAGCCGAGCACCCACCGCATCCGGCCGTCTGCGGCTTCGGCCGCTTCGGCGCGCTCCCGCGCAATCCGGGCCCCCGACTCGGCGAGCTCGTGGATGCGCTCGTCGATGCCGTAGTCCGACAGGTTCGACCAGTTCGCCCCGAAGGTGTTGGTCTCGACGGCATCCACCCCGACCGCGAAGTACGCGTCGTGGATCGCCGCGACGACGTCGGGGCGCGTGTCGTTGAGGATCTCGTTGCAGCCCTCGAGCCCGGCGAAGTCGGTCTCGATCTGCAGGTCGTGCCGCTGCAGCATCGTGCCCATGGCCCCGTCGGCGATGACGACGCGGGATGCCAGGGCATCCAGCAGCGCCTGCGCCCGCTCGGTCCGCGGCACGCCGTCGATGTCGAGAGCGAAGCGGGGCGAGGTCACGGGCGCGGTCACCGGGTGATTCTCCCACGGGCGGTCCGGCGGGCCTTGAGGAACGCGTCGACGATGTCCCATACCGCAATCCCGGCAATCGCGAACCCGGTGAGGACCGAGATGATCCCGAACACCTTGTCGCCTTCGCCGTTCGGGATGACGAGGGTCCAGAACTCCGGGTTGAGCAGTCGCCCCTGCGACAGCAGCCACACCGCCGGCACCGCGATGACGATGTTCAGCACCGTGTTGAACGCGGCGAGCGCGAAGGTCCAGCGCCCCCGCAGGAACACGATGATCTGCAGCACGGCGTCGACGCCCATCGCGACGAGCAGCCCGCCCACCCACCAGGGCCACAGGGACGGCGACAGCAGCGACATCCACTGGCCGTTGAGGTACACCGCCCCAACGAGCTGGTCCCACAGCAGCGCGGCCGCCGCGATCGCGAGGAACACGACGCTCGCGATCATGTCGCTGAACCGCGCCCCGGTGTAGGGCGTGTCCGCGGGAAGGCGGTCGACAGTCCACGGCGCGAGGGGCGTGCGCGCCTCGTCGGAGCGTTCGACGAGAGCGAAGACGAGCGTCGTCCAGAAGGCGAGGTGCACCCCGACGGAGATGGCGCCGCCGATGGTGCCGCCGATGATCGCTCCGAAGGGCGCGCCCGACAGGGTCTGGCCGAGGGCGATGCCGAACGCCGCGAGCGGCACGACGATCCACAGCAGCAGCACGAGCAGGCGCTTCCACTCCAGGAAGTAGCGCGGGCCGATGAGCGAGAGCGGGCGGTCGGCGTAGCCGGCGGCGAGCCGGTCCGGGTCGCCGAGCTCGGTGAGGACGGCGCGCTCGGCGGCATCCGCCGGTTCGCCGGCCTCGATCCTCGCGTCGAGCTGGTCGGCGATCGACGCGCGCAGCTCGTCGGCGACATCGGCGCGCTGCTGCTCGGGGATGCTGCGGGTGACCGCGAGGACGTAGCGGTCGGTCAGGGTGGCGGTCATGTCAGTTCTCCTCGGACGGAACGGGAAGGGCGGCGATCGCGGCGGCGAGCGCGTCGAAATCGGTGGTGAGCGCCTCTGCCAGGCGGTGGCCGGCGGGCGACGTGCGGTAGAACTTGCGGGGCCGCGCCTCGTCGGTGTTCCACTCGCTGGTGAGGTGTCCCTGCTTCTCCAGTCGGCGCAGCAGGGGGTAGAGCGTGTTGGCATCGGTGTCGAATCCGCGCTGCTGCAGGTCCTCCAGCAGCCCGTACCCATAACCCGGCTCGGCGAGCAGCCGCAGGCAGGCCAATACGACGGTGCCGCGCCGCAGCTCCTGCAGGTGGGTCTCCCGCGCCTCATTCTCGGTCATGCTTCACACGATACTGTGCGTCACACACTATCGTCAAGCACACACCCACCATTCCACCGGTGACAGCGGGCAGGATGGATGCCGTGAGCTTCCCCGCGCTGTCCGACCTGCGCGCCACGGCGCGTGTCGTCTCCCTCCCGCTCGTCACGCGCTTCCGCGGCATCGACGCCCGCGAGGCGCTACTGCTGGAGGGACCGCAGGGCTGGACGGAGTTCTCCCCCTTCGTCGAGTACGACGACACCGAGGCCGCGGCGTGGCTCGCCGCCGCCATCGACTTCGGGTGGCATCCACAGCCCGCGCCGGTGCGGGACGCCGTCGCCGTCAACGCCACCGTGCCTGCGGTGGCGCCGGCATCCGTCCCCGCAGTCCTCGCCCGATTCGACGGCTGCCGCACCGCGAAGGTCAAGGTCGCCGAACGCGGCCAGACACTCGCCGACGACGTCGCTCGCGTGCGCGCGGTCCGCGCCGCGATGGGGCCGGAGGGCCGCATCCGCCTGGACGCGAACGGTGGCTGGAACGTCGACGAGGCCGAACACGCGGTGCACGCCCTCGCCGAGTTCGACCTGGAGTACCTCGAGCAGCCGTGCGCGAGCGTGCCCGAGCTCGCCGACCTGCGCGAGCGCATCGCCGACTGGGACATCCCGGTCGCCGCCGACGAGTCCGTCCGCAAGGCCGATGACCCCGTCGCCGTCGCCCGCGCCGGCGCCGCCGACCTCATCGTCGTCAAGGCGCAGCCGCTCGGGGGCGTCCGGCGCGCGCTCGAGATCGTCGCCGACGCGGGACTTCCGGCGGTCGTCTCCAGCGCGCTCGACACGAGCGTCGGGATCGCGATGGGCGTCGCCCTGGCCGCCGCGCTGCCGGACCTCGACTACGACTGCGGCCTCGGCACGGC
>JAEYAG010000242.1 GCA_023451265.1 Actinomycetes bacterium
CGCCTCAGCCTAGGCGCGGCCGCCGACACGCCCCGCCGCCGCCCGGCGGCCGGCGACACGGCCCGGCGCCGCCCGGGCTCCCCGCACCCGGCGCGGAATATGCGGCGTCCTAGACTGGCGGGATGAGCGGCTCCGGGGACAAGGCGAAGGACACCGATCGCGGCACCTTCCTCGACGCGATCCGCAATCGCACCGTCACGACCGAGATCGACGCGGGCCTTCCCCGCGGACTGCGGGTCGCCACCGCCTACGCGTGGCGTTTCGTCGTGCTGGCGGTGGCCGTCGGCATCCTGATCTGGCTCGTCATCCAGCTGAAGCTGCTCGTCGTCCCGCTGCTGGTCGCCCTTCTGGTGACGGCCCTGCTGTGGCCGGCGTTCACCTGGATGCTGCGCCACCGCGTGCCGAGGTGGCTGGCGATCGTGGTATCGGTGATCGGCACGATCGCGATCGTCGGGGGTCTCATGTGGCTCGCCGTGTGGCAGATCACACGGCAGTGGGCGAGCGTGCGCGAGCGCACCGTCGAGTCCATCGCGCAACTGCGCCAGTACCTCATCGACGGACCGCTGCACCTCACCTCCACGCAGATCGACGACCTGCTCAGTCAGGCGGGGGCCTTCCTGCAGCAGCAGGTGGAGCTGCTCTGGTCGGGTGCGCTGGTCGTCGGCTCCACCGTCGGCCACGTCGTGACCGGCGCCGTGCTGGCCCTGTTCATCCTGCTGTGCACCCTCGCCGACGGCGCCGGCATCTGGCGGTGGGTCGTGCGCCTGTTCCCGCGGCGTGCGCGCGCCGATGTCGACGGCGCCGGCCGCGCCGGGTGGCGCACCGTCGTCACCTATGCGCGCACGCAGCTGCTCGTGGCGACCATCGACGCGACGGGCATCGCGCTGGGCGCGTTCCTGCTGCAGGTGCCCCTCGCGATCCCGATCGGCGTCCTCGTCTTCCTCGGGGCGTTCGTCCCGTTCGTCGGAGCCGTGGTCACCGGCGCCCTCGCGGTCTTCCTCGCGCTCGTCTACAACGGGCCGTGGATCGCGCTGTGGATGCTGGTCGTCGTCCTCGCCGTGCAGCAGATCGAGGGGCACATCCTGCAGCCGCTGCTGATGGGATCGGCCGTCAAGGTGCACCCCCTCGCCGTCGTGCTGGTCGTCGCCGGCGGTGCGATGATCGCCGGCATTCCGGGCGCCCTGTTCGCCGTGCCGCTGGCGGCCTTCGTCAACGTCGTCGCCGTCTATCTCGGTCGCCGCCGGGACGGCGTCGGGCCGCCGGTCTCGCCCGAGGACGTCGATCTCATCTGGAGCACCGTGCCCCGCAGCAGGAGGACCCCCGCGTGAACATCCCGACCCTGGCGGAGTTCGAGGACGCCGCCGCCGTGCTCGACGGCGTCGTCGTCAAGACCCCGTTCGACGTCTCCGAGCACCTCACCGAGGTGCTGGGAGCGCCGGTGTACCTGAAGCTCGAGAACCTGCAGCGCACCGGATCCTTCAAGATCCGCGGGGCGACGTACCGGCTCTCGCGCCTGACCGCCGCCGAGCGCGCGCGCGGTGTCGTCGCCGCCTCGGCCGGCAACCACGCGCAGGGCGTCGCGCTTGCGGCGCAGAAGCTCGGCATCCCCGCGACGATCTTCATGCCGCTGGGCGTCCCCGTCCCCAAGCTCCTCGCCACCCGCGGATACGGCGCCGAGGTGATCCTCGAGGGCGCGACCGTCGAGACGCCGCTGCGGCTGGCCGCCGAGTTCGCCGAACGCACCGGCGCCGTGCTCATCCACCCGTTCGACCACCGCGACGTCATCATCGGGCAGGGAACCCTCGGCCTCGAGCTGTGGGATGCCGTGCCCGAGCTCGACACCGTCATCGTCGGCATCGGCGGGGGAGGGCTCATCGCGGGCGTCGCTGCGGCCGTCAAGGCCCGCGCCGCCGCGGCCGGCCGCACGGTGCGCGTCATCGGCGTGCAGGCCGCGAACTCCGCCGCCTATCCGTCGTCGCTCGCGGCAGGCGAGCCGCTGACGGTCGAGACCTCGCCGACGATCGCCGACGGCATCGCCGTCGCGCGGCCCGGCGACATCCCCTTCGAGGTGATCAGCGAGCTCGTCGACGAGGTCGTCACCGTCACGGACGACGACATCGCCCGGGCGCTGCTGGTGCTGCTGGAGCGCGCGAAGCAGGTCGTCGAACCGGCCGGCGCCGTCGGTGTCGCGGCGATCCTGTCCGGCAAGGTCACGGCGACCGGTCCGACCGCGGTGATCCTGTCCGGCGGCAACATCGACCCCCTGCTGCTGCAGCGTGTCGTCGCGCACGGGCTCGCGGCATCCGGTCGCTACATGACCCTGCAGATCCCGCTGCCCGACCGGCCCGGCCAGCTCGCCCGCGTCTCGGAGCTGCTGTCCATCGCCGGGGCGAACGTCATCGAGGTGCTGCACACCCGGCACGGCCAGGGTCTGCAGATCAGCGAGGTCATCCTGCAGCTGAGCGTCGAGACGCGCGGCGAAGAGCACCGCGCGCACGTCATCAGCGTGCTCGAGGAGGCGGGCTTCACCCCCCGCGTCGTGCAGGACTGACGCGCCGCAC
>JAEYAG010000206.1 GCA_023451265.1 Actinomycetes bacterium
GACCTGAGCCGCGACTCGTTCGAGAACGATGTCGCGGCTCAGGACGCTGGCGGTGACGGTGGGATTTGAACCCATATTCAACGACATTTCAGGAGTGTCCCCACCCGCGTTTTCGTTGATTTCACGCGGGTCGCGACCTTTCAGCGCTGTCCCGAGCACGACCCCGTTTGCTCTCATGTTTACCCGCGTTTTGCTCACCGAATGGACAGTTGCAGCCCTCAGGGAGCTGCGACGAACGGAGCTATCCAGCAACCCTCTCTGATACCTGCACACCGCACGGAGCGCAGTCTCGACCAGGTCATCGGTTAGGTCCCATGACCTCGACCATGAACTCGATGCTCGCGAATAATGGCGAGGACAGCGACCTGGATCATGGAGTTGGGACGCCGATCACTTTCGCATCGATGAGAACTTGAATGCGCTGAGGATCCATGCCGAGCACATCTCGGAGGATCTCCTCCGAGTGCTGTCCCAGCAACGGCGCCGCCGTGCCGATCGAGGTGGGTGTCTCCGACAGTCGGATCGGCACGTCGACGGTGCGCACCGCGCCGGCTTCCGGATGCTCACTCTGCGTAATCAGGCCGCGATGGACGACCTGTGGATCCACGACCAGGTCTCCGTACCGGTAGACGGGGCCGCACCAGATGTTGTGGCGATCGAAGATCTCGATCCACTCCGCGGTCGTCCGCTCGCGCAGCGCCGGACGGAGTGCCCGGTAGACGTCGTCCGCGTGGGCGACGCCGTCCTCGTAGCTCAGACCCGCAATGAACTCGTTGCCGATGACGGTTCCCAGCACGTCGAGGGGACACATCGCAAGGGTCATCCACCCGTCGCTGGTCTGGTGGACGCCGTAGGGCGCCGGGATCCACGCGTGCGCGGTGGGCTCGGCCTTGCGCTGCGGGGTCAGCCCGGTGTTGAGGAACGTCACGAGCTCCTGGATCTGGGCGTCGAGAACGACGGAGAGCATGTCGACCTCGACATGCTGACCCGCGCCGGTGGACGCGCGGCTCACGATCGCGGCGAGGACGCCGATGGCAGTCTGGTAACCGGTCATCGCATCGATCGCGGGGATTCCGCCCGGCTGGGGCGGGTCGCTCTCGCTCCCGACGAACCACATGGATGCCGAGTATCCCTGCATGACGAGGTCCTGCCCTGGCCGGCCCGCGCCGGGGCCGTCCGGACCGTACCCCGTGATGGAGGCGTAGACGAGGCGCGGGTTGATCTTCCGGAGCGTCTCGTAGTCGATGCCCAGGCGTTCTACGGTGCCGACGCGGAAGTTCTGGAGCACCACGTCGGCTTCCCGAACGAGGTCGTAGAACACTTCTCGACCCGCATCGGACTTTAGGTCGATGGCGAGCGAGCGTTTGTTCCGATTCAACGCGAGGAATGTCGTTGTGTGGCCGCGGAGGTCCACACCGCCATACCCGTGGGTGCGGTTGAACTCCCCCGTGCCCGGTGCCTCGACTTTGATGACGTCGGCTCCGAGGTCGCCGAGTCGCATCGCCGCGATCGGCCCCGCGAGCATCTGCGTGGCGTCGATGACCCGCAGTCCGGAAAGTGCCTTCATCCGCTCCCACCTCGTGTAATAAGTAATATTACATTAGTAATATTACTCGGAGGATGTCAACGAGAATCCGCACTCACGGCGATCCGGATGCCCTCACGGCCACCCACCACTCCAAAGTCCGACCCGGTTCCAGGACGCTGACCCGATCGGACGCCACGGCGATGGCGAGCGAGTCGTAGTAGCCGGTCGACGGTTCGAGCGCGATGACCGGTTCCCGGCTGAACGCACCCCGGTCGAACCACACGCCGAGGTACGGGGCCTCCTGGGACCATTCCAGCGACAGGACGCGACCATCCGGGTGCACGAGCTCCGCGGCTCCGATCCGCACCGCCGGGTCGAGGTAGATCTTGCGACATCCGCCGACCGGGACGGTGTCGATCGTCGCCGTCTCGCCCGACCACCTGGTCTCGCGAGGCACGGGCGCCAGAACGTCGAAGACGACGGGATCGGGAACTGGCAGCCGCACCGATGTGCCCGGCGGTGCGACGAACTGAGGATGCGCGGCCCACAGGAACGGCGCCGCTGTTCCGTCGCTCCTCGCGCGATACCGCAGCACGAGTCCTTCCGGAGCCGCCTCGACGGTCCGGGAGAACGAGAAGCCCGCGCCGTGGTAAGTAGCGGTCGCCCCGCTCGAGGCGAACTCCGCGTCCCACAGGGATCCGTGGTCGGGGATGTCCCTACCCCCGACTGTGCAGGCCACGATCGACGGCGCGCACTCGTCCCAGCCCGCCATCTCGGCCTCGACGAAGGGGGTACCCGGCGCAGGCGGCGCAGCGCCCGCCGCGGGCTGCGCGAGCCACTCCCGGATGCCGTCGTGCAGCGAGACGATCTTCGCACCCCGGCCAGGGGCGAAGGCCGCGGTCAAGCCGCCGCCCCGCACCGTCACCACAGCCGACTCGGCCGGAACCGCGGAGCCGTTCACGTCGCGGAGGCGGCGCCGGTGAGCCCGCCGTCGACGACGAGCGAGGTGCCTGTGATGTACGACGCCTCGGGCGACGCCAAGAACACGATGGCCGCCGCCACCTCTCGTGCGCTCCCCAGCCGTCCGAGCGGGATCCGCTGCGCCGCGTCCGCCCGTGCGGCGTCACTGACGGCATCCCACACCCGCGTGTCGATGGAGCCCGGCACGACGGCGTTTACCCGGATCGTCGGGGCGTACTCGACGGCCAACTGTCGGGTGAGGGCGAGGATGCCACCCTTGGCGGCCGCATAGGCGGGGTGGCCGGGGAATCCCTGGAGCGCATGCACACTAGCGACGTTCACGACGACGCCCGCGGTGGCGACCAGCGCGTCGTGGAACGCGCGCATCGAGCGATAGACCGACGACAGCGAAACGGAGAGCTGGTGCGACCACGATGCCTCATCCAGTCGGTGCGCCGCCGCGACTTCGAGGGCAAACGCGTTGTTCACCACCACCGACACCCGACGCCCGGTGCGGTCAAGTCCCTCGACGAGGCGAGACCATTCGGCATCCGAGGACACGTCGAGTCGATGCGCCGTCGCGAGTCCTCCGGCGCGGATGATCTCCTCCGCGACCGCGGTCGAGGCCGCCTCGTCGATGTCGGTGACGATGACGTCGTCGCCGACGGCCGCGAAGGCCGCCGCCGCCGCGCGACCGATGCCATTGCCCGCGCCGGTCACGAGAACCTGTCGCCCCGTCATCCGCCCTCCTCCGGGTCGAGCAGAGTGAGGACCGCCGGACCTTGGCCCCACGGTACGACATAGCCGCGCGGCACGTGAGCGTAGTGCGAGATCTCCGTGGAGGCGTAGACGGCGGCCGAGACGCCCCGTAGACGGGCGTGCTCGTCGAGGTCTCTCACGACGGCATCCCGCGCGAGGCCGGCCGATGCGCGCAGAGCGTCCGCGTCACCGATCCCTGCCGCCGCCGCACGACGAAACGCCGTCGCCATAAAGGCGGCGGTCGATGCCTCCTCGCCGGAGTCGGCCCGGTCGACCACGGCGTACCAGTGCCCGTCGTCGCGCTGCAGCGCGCGCAGCGCCTCCGCCGTCCGGGCAGCGGCCTGACGTAGCCCGACTGTGTCCGCCGCGTCTCCGAGGGCGTCGATGACATCAAGCAGTCCGAGGAGCGCCCATCCCTGTCCACGGCCCCATCCGCGACCGAAGACACGATCGTCGCCTGCGAGCACGAAGTGGCCGAACAGTCCGTCGCTGCCCTGCAGCGCGTCCACGTACTCGAGGGCCTGCTCCCGCGCCAGGCGCACGAGCCCCTCGTTCTCCAGGGCCCTACCGAGCGCCGCGAAAAACGGGGGATCGAAATGGAGGCAGTCGATGAACGCGCCGGCCGGCGGCGCGTCGAGCAGCCGCTGATCGATGGGAGCTAGATCTGCCTGCGAGTACGGCGCGAGCAGCGGTGACGACGTCCATGTCTCGAACATCCCCCGCACCCGGGGCCGATCGACGAGGAAGTCGGCGAGCGCCCGCAACTCGGTCATCAGCTGCGTGTCATCGAACAGTCGCGCGACCCTCACCATCGCGGCGCCCGGAGCCGTGCAATCCAACCGTGCGAACGGGCGGGATCGGGTGGCCCACGCGCGGCTCCACCCGTGCGCGAAGCGCACCCACCTGTCGTCGCCCAAGACAGCGCTGGCGTCGACGAGCGCCTCGAAGGCGACCGAGTCGCCGAATCCCCAGGTCGAGAAGCGCAGGTCGAACAGGACGTCGGCAGCAGCTTCCACCAGGGCCCTGCCGGTGAGGTGGGTGGCCCCGCTCCCCGCACGCGGCGTTTCCCGCAGCGCGTCGGCCGCATGCGTGGTGGCGTCGTACGCCTGCAGACCATGCTGCACGGCGACCGTCATCGCGGCCACCAGCGGCGGACGCCGTCCGAGTCGCCGCTGCGCACCAGCCCCCGCGCCTCGAGTCGCTCGAGGTGACCGGCGACGGGGTAGGCGAGAGCACCGGCGGTCCCCTCGACGGGCCACTGCCCGGCGACCGGGCCGACACGATCGAGGATCTGCGCGAAGGTCACCCCCGCGTTCGAAGCGATGACCTCGCGTACGATCGCCTCAGTCTCAACGGCGAACGCAGCGCTGATCCGAAGGAAGTTGCGGGTCTCGTGAGCCGACATCGAGGGGTAGTGGGCCGTCAGGAGCATCCCGACACCGAGCCCGTCGAGCATCCGGATCGACGCCAGGTAGTCGTCGACGAAGCGGTAGGTGGGAGGGAACGCCGGCGTGCCGTCGGCGTTGTTCACAGACGCCCCCAACACCGCGTCGGAGACGAGCAGTGCGTCGGATGCGGGGATGTGGAGGGCGAGGTGGCCCTCCGTGTGACCCGGGACGTGGAGGATCCGCACGACGACGTCCCCCAGGTCGATCTCCTCCCCACCGGCCACCGTGCCGTCGAGCGTCGCCTCCGCCGTCACCGAGCGCGCCCACTCGAGGGTGTCCGGGTCTTCCCTCCACCCGAACCTGCCCAATCCGTCGGCGCGCTCCGAGACGTACGTCGCGAAGTCCTGGATCGCGTCGGCGTCCCGCTCGTGAGCGACGATCCGCGCCGCCGGGAAGGCGGCTCGCGCATCCGCGGTGCCTCCGAAGTGGTCAACGTCGCAATGGGAGAGGACTACGTGGCGCACGGAGGCCGACTCGACGGCGAGCGCTCGCATCGCGGGAAGCACGTACTCGTCAATCATTCCGGTGGTCCCGACGTCGAAGAGCAGCGACGCATCCTCTCCGACGACGAGGTACAGACTGACGAATCGCTCCCCGAGCGGCACATCGATGCGGTGCGTGCGCGGAGCGACTTCACGGAAGACCGGTGCGGTGTCGATCCCGCTCACCGGCCGACGAACCTCGGCTCGCGGCCTTCCGCGAACGCCGCTCGGCCCTCCGCAGCGTCCTCGGTCATCATGAGGTAGGAGAACGAGTCGTTCTCGATGAGCAGGGCCGTGTCGAGGGGCACGTTCTGGGCGACCCGGATCATGTGCTTGGTGCGCTCGATGGCGATCGGAGAGCGCTCGGAGATCGTTGTCGCCAGTCCCATCGCCGTCTCGAGCAGCTGATCGCGCTCGACGATCTCCTGGACCAGCCCGATGCGCAGCGCCTCCTGTGCGTCGATGCGTTCCCCGGTCATGAGGATGCGGGAGGCGTGCCCGGCCCCGACGAGCCGGGTCAGGAACTGCGTCTGCCCCGATCCGCCATGCCAGCCCCAGCGGATCTCGCCCGCCCCGAAAGTCGCCGAGGGGGCCGCGATGCGGATGTCGGAGGCGCTCGCCATCTCCAGGCCTCCACCGATGCAGTAGCCGTTCACCGCCGCCACGACCGGCTTGCGAAGAAGCCAGATCGCGCGGGCGTAGTCGGCCCGCGCATCGAACCGGTTGCGATAACTCCAGTTGTCACCGTAGGAATCGAGGTCGGTGATGTCGCTGCCCGCGGAGAACGCACGATCGCCCGCCCCCGAAAGGACGACTGCACGCACGTCGCGATCGTTGTTGAGCTCGAACACCAACTCGTTGAGGCGCTTATCCATCGCGACCGTCATCGCGTTGAGTTTGGCGGGTCGGTTCAGTTCGATGTGTGCCACGTGCCCCTCTCGGGTCACGTGCAGGTGGTCATCGGTTGTCGTCGTCATCGAACAGCTCCTCCGTAAAAAGTAGTATGAGAGTACTTAAGCTTCTCGTCGCGATCAAGCGACGACGGGTGACGCCCGAGGGCGACGACGAGATCCGCGAGGAGCGTGAGCTGACGCTCGTCCTCGAGTGCAGAGCCGACCGCGATGACGCTTGCCCCCGCGGTGAGGAAGTCGCCCGCGTTGTGTGCATCCATTCCCCCCGTGGCGACGAAGCGCACATCGGGGAACGGCCCTCGCATGTGCCCAAACCAGGAGGCTCCGAGCGACTGTGCCGGAAACGCCTTTAGCCAGGTGAGGCCGGATGCCGCAGCGCGCTGGACCTCGCTGGCAGTTGCGACCCCTGGCAGAATCGGAACCCCCGCCTCCTGCGCGGCCGCGACGATGGCGGGGTCGAACCCGGGTGAGACGAAATAAGTGGCGCCGGCACCGCGGGCGATCGGGATCTGCGCGGGGGAGACGATCGTCCCTGCCCCGACGCTCTTCCCTCGCACTCGCGCGCGCTCGGCAACCGCCCGCAGTGCACGCTCATCCTCGGAGGTCTGCAGCGGCAGTTCCACTGAGTCGATCCCGAGGTCCCACGCCCGGTCCGCGAGGCGGAGCGATCGTTCGACTCCCATCCCTCGCAGGATCGCCATGATCGGCGCGCGGGCGAACAAGCTGTCGAAGGCCGATGAGGTCATGAGCGGGCTCCTCCTGCGGCCTCATGTGCGAAGCCCGGCTCCGCCTCCGGGAAGTCCGTCGTCGTGGCCAGTGTCAGAGCCGCACGCGCGTGCCCGGCCTGCAGCCGCCGCGCGACCGACTCGCCCGACAGACGCGCCGCCAGGTAACCACCCGCGAAGGCGTCGCCGGCACCGACGATCTCGACCACCTCCACCGCAGGGGAAGGGGCGAACTCCATACCGGAGCCGCAGAAGGACCATGCCCCCACCTCACCGTCCTTGACGACCAACTCGGGGACGTCGGGGAGCAACGCGCGTATCGAGGCGGCATCCGTCGTCCGCCAGAGCGCCTCCGCCTCGTCGCGCCCCACGAACACGATGTGAGCCTGCGCGGCGAGGTCGCGCAGCACCGGTCCCGCGGCCCCGGCTGGCCACAGCGAGGCTCGGTGGTTGACATCGAAGCTCACCGTCACCCCTTCGCGTCGAGCCCGGGCAACAAGCGCCCGCAAAAAGCGGGGCGCAGGGCCGACGAGCGCGGCGGTGATACCCGAAAGATGTAGGACGTCCACATCGGCGAGCCGGATCGCATCCGCTTCTTCCTCGTCGAGGAAGGATGCCGCCGAACCGTCGCGGTAGTACTGCACGCCTCGGCCCGGATCCTTCAGATAAATACCCGTCGGGTGTTGAGGATCGATGAAGATCCCGGACACGTCCACCCCCCGCGTGCGCAGCGTCGCGACGATGCGCCGGCCTGGCGCGTCGTCGCCCACGCGGCTCACCCACCGCGCGCGATGGCCGAGCGCAGCGACGTGGGAGGCGACGTTGGACTCCGCTCCCCCCGCATCGACCCGGTAGAGCTCCGCCGACTCGAACGGCTCCGCGCGAGTCGGAACGATCATCGCCATCGTCTCCCCCGCAGCCAGCAGCACTCCGCCACTCATGCGCGCTCTCCGATGGTCCGCCACCAGCGGTCGGCGATGAGGTCGTGGCCTGCGGCAGTCGGATGTACCCCGTCCTCGGCGATGCGCGCAGCACCGTGGGTCTCCGCATGGGAGGCGAGGGAGGACTGCAGAGAAATGAAGTCTGCTCCTGCTTGGTCGGCGAGCGCGCGCGTGATCGCCTGCTTCTCGCGGAGGTCCTCCCGCAGCCAGCGCTCCTGTTCCAGTGTCACCGGCAGGAGGAACGGCTCCATCAGCACGATCCGGGAGTCAGGCAGCGCCGCGCGTGTCCGCGTCAGGATCGCTCGGTAGTGATCGGCAAACGCCTCGGCCGGTGTTGGATCGTCCGAATCGTATCGACGCCACATGTCGTTGACACCGACGAGCACGGTGAGCACCGTCGGTCCGTGCGCGATGGCGTCCGCCTCCCATCGCGCGCGGAGATCGACCGCACGGTCTCCCGCCACTCCGGTGTTGCGCACGGTCGGCCTCTCGTCCGACGCCGCACCCCGTGCGGCGATCCGTCGCACGTATCCGTCGCCGAGATCGTCCGCCGCGTGTCGAACGCGACCGGCGTCGGTGATGCTGTCGCCGGTGAACAGCCAGGAGGAGTGCGGCGTGACCCTCACGGGGAACGCTCCGGCTCGCGGAAGTCGCATTCGATCCATTCGACCAGCTCACCCCGCACACGGGGCGAGACGGCGATGCTGAAGGTGACACCGTCCCATGACACGGGAACCTCGACCGGCTCGTCGCGGAAGCGGTGCGCGACCGCGCGGACCGGTCCGGCGGCGGCTCGGGTGAGGCGCACGATGCCCTCACCGAAGGGGACGATGCCGACACGACCCGCCGTCGCGAGTCCTGACTCCTCGAGCGACGAGACGACGGCTTCGACATCGGATTCGAGCACGCCCGGGACATGCTCCGAGATGGCGCGCCCTGCTCGCCGTTCGGGGCGCAGCGCAGCGAGGACCGGCTCGCCCGACTCCGTACGGATCCAGGAGCGCGCGTGGGCGGTGGTGGAACCGGGATGTATCCGGGTGCCGGTCGTCGTCACCGCGAACGGCCCCCGCGTCGGCCTCGCGATCGCGGACAGCCCCGCGAACACGGCCATGTCGTCCTGCTCGGGGAGCCGGTTGCTCTGGTCGCCGCGGAACGAGCCGAGCGAGCCAATCGCGCCGCTGGCGATGCTGTCGAACCAGATATCGCGGATGCCCGCCCACTCATACCCTCCGGACCCGTAGCTCGACACACCGAGCGGGCCCAGGAGCGAGCTGAAGAAGACGCGACGGTTCGCTTCCACCTCGTACTCTCCGAGGCTCGGCCACATGTCGTCGGTGCTGTGCTGGTCTACGTACTCGCTGAGCAGTGGTGAGAGGCAGTAGTACATGACGATCACGTCGGTGTTGACGGCGCGCAGAGCACGGACGATCACGTTGAGGGTGTTGCGGAGGAAGGTCTCGCCCGCCCACGAACGGTCGTGGGGTGCCGTGGTGGCCAGCGACGGGATCTCGTATCCGAAGTCGAACTTAATGAGGTCGGGCCGGTAGGTCTCCATAAATGCCGTCGCGCGCCGGTGGAGCACCTCCTGCACCGCCGGCCGGGATGCATCGAACAGGAAGTAGGGAACCCCGCCCCAGTCGGTGTTGCCCATGACCAGCGGCTGGCCGTTCCTGTCGGCGAGCATGTCCGCCGTGGTGAGGCCGTGAGACTCCGGGTGATCGCAGCGGAGGAATGCCGCCCACATCCCCAAGGCCGTCCCGTCCCCCCTCACTCGGTCAAGGAACTCGTGGAACCGGGGAAAGCGCTGCTCGTCGTGCTGGAGGAGCCCGTACTCCCCCTCCCACTTGTCGTCGATGACGAGGATCCCGGGTCGCATTCCGGATGCGCGCATGTCGTCGTAGATCTGCTCCAGCGCCTCCTGTGACAGGAAGACGGCGTGGGCGCCCTCCGCCATCTGCGCACCCCACGTGTTGAACTGCGATGCTCCGAGCAGCGCACTCTTCCGATCGCTGTGGCGGCGGGGAACGGCTGCACCGTGAGCCACGACGCCCCGGTAGTAGGAGGCGATCGCCTCCCGGTAGTCGTGGCCGAAGGCCCACAGGAGAGGCGCACCCAACCTCATCCCGTCGGGGACCGCCTCAAATCCCGACCAGACGCCGCCATGCAGGGCGAGCGTAGGGCTGACGGCTTCCCCGCGGTACTGCATGTGCAGGTCGCCGACGGGGAGGTCGAGCAGACCGGCGCAGAAGGCGTCCGACTTGGCGTCGATGGCGGCGCCTTTGTGCTCGGGCCGTCCGGTATAGCTGAAGCCGCCGAAGTAGTGCACCGGGAGCGCCCACTGCTGGAACGTCGTTCCCTTGTCATCGAACCCGCCTCGCCCCAGCCAGGACCGCATTCGAAGGCGGAGGATCGTCGGGACTACCGGACTCAGCGAGGACGAGACGGCAACGCCGGGCTGCACGACGTACTCGACGCTCAGCCCGGGAACTGGCTCCCCGTCCTCCCACGCGGCGAAGTAGACGACGCGATCGACACTGTCCGCCTCGGTCGCGGAGTACAGGATCTCGCCGTGAGTGAAGGTCTCCTCCTCGAAGGTCCAGACGACCTCCAGCCGTGCCGACCCATTGACCTCGTCCCATACGAGGGTCACGGCGTTCCCATCGACCGACGCCCGCCGTACTGATCCGGGCCCGCACTCCAGGGCCCGGTGCGCGACGACGACGGCGGGCTGCGCACTGCCCGCCGCGATCTGCAGGCCGCGGGAGTCGCCGATCACTATCCTGTCGGTCTCTCGGCGCCACTCCCACCGGTAGGTGGCCGTCTCGACGGAGACGACCTCGCCCGTGGCGTCGACGACGATCTGCGCCGTGCTCTCCTGCGTCATCGTTGTCCGCACCCTCTCGGCATCATCTGATCTTCTCGGTTCACCGTCGCCTCATCGCCGGATCCGGAAACTGACGATCTCGAACGGGCGCAGCGCGACGGTCACATGACCGTCTGCGATCTCGGCCGCTTCGAGGGTGCGCTCGAGCAGATCCACCCTGTCGACGCCCCCATGGGCGAAGTCGAGCGGCAGGACACCGCGGGCGCGGGCGCCGTGAGGCTCGAACAGCCGCACGATCACATCACCCGACCGGTCCTCCGCCAACTTGACGGACTCCACGAAGAACGGCTGATCGTCGAGGTGCGCGCCGAACAGCGGGCGTGCGGCATCCGCTGCGGATGCATCCCCGGCCGCCACCGGCCGGGGCGGGAGATTCAGCTCGTAGCCGTGTGCGTAGGCGTCACCCACCGTGGCCCCCACCGTGAGCGCGTGGTGGAAGCGGTGCGTGCCCTGATCGGCGTCGGGATCCGGGAACAGCGGCGCCCGAAGGAGCGACACGCGCAGCTGCGTGGCCGAGCGATCCCCGACGCGGATCCTCGTGATGTCGTGGCCGTACGTCGCGTCGTTGGAGAGCGCGACGCCATAGCCCGGCTCCTCAACGCGGACCCACCGGTGGGCCACGGTCTCGAACTGCGCCGCATCCCACGACGTGTTCTCGTGGGTGCTGCGCGAAACATATCCAAACTGGGTCTCGGACTCCGATGTGACCGTCAGGACGTCGACGGGGAAGGCGAGCTTGAGGAGCTTCTGTCGTTCGTGCCACTCCACCCGGGTCTCCACGTGCACGGTCGGATCGGTTCCGGTGGCGATCCACAGCAGCTGCTCGACGCTCGAGCTCCCGAAGGTCCGACTGATGCGCAGCGCTGGTCCGTCTGCCGCGGTGGCCACCGCCTCGATCGCGTCCGCCTCGAACAGCTCGGTGAGGTTGCGTCGATAGTGCAGCTCGATGTCCCACGCTTCCCAGTTGTTGGGGATGTCGCGGAACAGCTGCAAGACGTTACCGCGGGTCCCGGCAGGGATCACCTCGCGGTCGTGGTCTCGATCGAAGAGAGAGGTGATGTGCCCCGCAGCATCCACGGTGACCGCGATGCGCTCGTTCTCGAGCACCCATCCGTCACCCGACGCCCGGAGTTCGGCTGCACCTGCAGCGGGTCGGCCGATCGACAGCGGAGCCACCCCCCGCACGCGCGCCGCTGCGGCGTTAGCCACCAGACCCGTGTCGCCCGCCAGGGCGAGGGGGGACAGCGCGTCCTCGACGATGCTCTCGAGCAACCGTGCGACCTCGTCGTAGTTCTCCTCGGCCTCGCGATGCACCCAGGCGATCGACGAGCCAGGAAGGATGTCATGGAACTGCTGGAGCAGGACGACCTTCCACGCGTTGTCGAGGACGTCGTGAGGGTACGGCGCACCGGCGCGCACTGCGGCGGTCGTCGCCCACAGCTCCGCTTCGCGGAGCAGATGCTCCGACCTGCGGTTGCCGCTTTTGGTCCGCTGCTGCGACGTGTAGGTACCGCGGTGGTATTCGAGGTAGAGCTCCCCGACCCACGACGGCGCGGCGGTGGCGTATTCGGCGCGGGCCGTCTCGAAGAAGTGATCCGGGGTAGACAGGATGACCCGCGGCGACCCTTCGAGATCCGCGGTTCGCTTCGCCTGCGCGAGCATCTCGCGGTTCGGGCCGCCGCCTCCATCGCCGTACCCGAATGGCGCCAGCGACGTGTTCGCCGCGCCCTTCTCCGAGAACTGGCGCGACGCACGGTCGAGCTCCGCGGCGGTGAGTCGGGAGTTGTAGGAGTCGATCGGGGGGAAGTGCGTGAACACGCGTGTGCCGTCGATGCCCTCCCACCAGAAGGAGTGGTGCGGCATCCGGTTCGTGTCGTTCCAGGACAGCTTCTGGGTCAGGAAGTCATCAATGCCGACCAGATGCGCGATCTGGGGGAACGCGCCGGTGTACCCGAATGAGTCCGGCAGCCAGACGCTGTTGGGACTCACCCCGAACTCCTTCGCGAAGAAGCCCATCCCCACGAGGAACTGACGCACGAGGGCCTCGCCGCCCACCATGTTGGTGTCCGACTCGACCCACATCCCGCCGACTGGCACGATCCGTCCCTCGGCGATTCGCTCCTTCAGCCGCTCGTACAGGTCGGGGTAGCGCGCCTTTACCCACGCGTACTGCTGGGCGGACGAGAACGCGAACGCGAGATCCGGATCCTCCTCCATGAGGGTGAGAACGTTCCCGACCGTGCGTCCGATCTTGCGCTCCGTCTCCCGGGTCGGCCACAGCCAGGCGGAGTCGATGTGCGCGTGGCCGACCGCGTGGATGCGGTGCGCACTGGCTGACGCCGGTGCCGCGAGCGCCGCGGCGAGCGCGTCGCGCCCGGCCCGCGCCGTGCCGCGCACGTCGTCCGGATCAACGGCGTCGCACATCGCCTGAAGGCTGGCGACGACCTCCGCACGACGGGGCGAGTCCTCGGGGAGCACCTCCACGAGCCCGCGCAGCGCCCGGGCATCGGCGAGGAGCGCTTCCACCACGGTGTCGATCTCCACCACCGAGACGCGGACGAGCCGATACAGCAGTGCGTCGCCCGATGTCGCCTTGTCACCATAGACAGTCGGCCGGGTCCACTGGTTGCCCGGAACGTCCGGATTTGAGGCGCCCTCGATGTAGAAGTCGATCGCACCGCTGGCCGTGAGCACGTCGCCGAGACGGACGAAGGAGTTGCGCGGCGATATCCCCTTGAGGAGTCGGCCGTCCGCCGCCCACGCCGCCCCCTCGGCCTGGAAGCCGGGCTGCTGCGAGGTGAATCCAAGATCGATTTCGATTTCCTGACGTCCACCCCGGGACACGTCGTCCTCGACGCTTCCAGTGACATGGAACCAGGTCGTTCCCCAGGGTCTACCCCACGGGCTTCCGAGGTCGTGCCGCTCGAAACGACCGGCGACCGCCTCGGAGAAGCTGATCGGCTCGTCGTCGACGAGGCGACTCTCGATCGTCAGTGGCTGCTCGCGCCGGAGCAGCGCGGGCTCGATCCATTCGCCGCAGAAGCGATCGACGCGGTCGAGGGCATTACGAGTACTGCTGTGCACGTGCACTCCTGGGGTGGACGGTGTCGTCGAGCGCGACGACACGATGACATGAGGGACGAAAGGGATGGCTCAGCCTTTGATCGCGGCGGCGGCGGCACCCGCGATGAAGCGCCGCTGGAAGATGATGTAGACGATGATCACGGGGATTGTCGACAGGGCAGTGGCGGCGAACAACCCGCCATAGTCCGTCGAGTACTGACCGTTGAACGTCGTCAGCCCGACTGCGAGCACCTGCTTCGACGGAGTCGACAGCATCAGGTACGGCCACAGGTAGTCCTCCCAAGCCCACAGGAACTGGAAGATGGCCAATGCTGAGATCGCGTTGACGCTCATCGGCATGACGATGCGGTGGAAGATGTGGAACTCGGAGGCGCCGTCGATGCGTGCCGCCTCGAGGATCTCGTCGGGGATGGCATCCATGCTCTGCCGCATCATGAAGATGCCGAAGGCGCTGATAGCGGCGGGGATGATGACGAAGGCGTAGCTGTCGGTCAGTCCGATCGCGCGGAACATGGTGTACCGGGGGATGATCACGACCGCCCAGGTGATCATCATGGTGGAGAGGATGATGGCGAACAGCACTCCCCGTCCGCGGAAGCGGTACTTCGAGAACACGTAACCGCCGAGCAGGCTCGTGTACACCGAGATCACGGTGATGGCGACCGACAGGAACACACTGTTGGCGAACAGGCGCAAGAAATCGAACCGGTCCTGGATGTTGACGAAGTTCTCCAGCGTCCACTCGATCGGAAACAGCGTCTGGTCGAGGCTCGCGATCTCGGCGTTGGACTTGAACGCGGACAGAATCATCCACACGAACGGGAACGCCGTGGCGAGCGCGATCACGGCGAGCACGACGTTCGCCGCCATCTCGCCCGCTGTCCGTCGTGCGCTCCGCCGGCGCTTCGGCAGCACAGCCGCCGGCGGAGTCGGTCGCTGCGTCGGCTGAGAAGTCGGTCGAGAGATCATGGACATCACGCCCCCACTTCCTTGCGGTCACGGCGTCGTTGACGCCGACGCTTCTCCGACGCCTGCCCGGACTGGTTAAAGCGCCACGAGAGCGCGGTGAGCACCGCGGTGACCACGAGCAGCAGCACTGCGATGGCCGATGCGTAACCGAAGTTGTAGTTTGCGAACGCCTCATCGAAGATCGTGTACGAGATGATCTCGGTCGACCGCCCCGGGCCGCCCTCGGTCAGGACGAGGATGCTCACGAACGACTGCAGGTAGCCGATCATCGAGGTCAGCACGACGAAGAAGAGCATCGGCCGCAGGAGCGGGAGGGTGACATACCAGAACTTCTGCCATGCGTTAGCACCGTCGACTTCAGCTGCCTCAAGTGCATCCTCGGGGAGGGAGTACATCCCCGCGAGGAGCAGGATGACCGCGAACCCGAAGTCCTTCCAGATCGTCATCGCGATGATGGCGAACATGGCGTAGTGCGGATCGAACAGCCAGTTGATGTCCAGTCCGAAAATCGAGTTGATCACGCCGAACTGCGGGTTGTACATGAGCTTCCACACGTATGCCACCGCCACAGTGGCCGTGATCGTCGGCATATAGAACACGACGCGAAAGAAGCTCTTGAATCGAGTGAGCCTAGAGAAGAGCGCGTAGGCGATGGCCAAGCCCAGGACCACTCGTCCGACGATCGAGCATGTCACGAACAGGACGGTGTTGATCGTCGTCTGTGCGAGTACCGGATCGGCGAACAACTCGATGTAGTTGTCGGTGCCTATCCAGTCGAACTTTCCGTTGAGCGGATTCCAGTCGTGCAAGCTCCCCCATATCGCCGTAATGATGGGGAAGATCAATAGCACCACGATGAAGGCCATGATCGCGCCGACGGTGAGGTTCCGGAGCATCACCTCGTCCCGCGGACGCCGAACCTTGCGTCGGGCGATGCCCGTCTGTTCCGTCGATGAAGTTGCCATGTTTCATGGGAGGGAGGACCACCGAACCCTTTCGGCGGTCCTCCCCCTTCCTCTCTGTGGAGACTCAGCGTCGCGAATCGAAGCCCGGGTAGAGACTCTCCGGTGACACGAAGTTCAACCCGGCGATGTCCTTGACGGCAGCAGCCTGCGCCGTCGCGAGGGCGTCCGCTGGCGCGACGTCGTTATAGAGGATGTCCTCCCACATCTTCTGCTGCACTGTCCACACCGCGCCAGGCACCGGACCAGGCCAGACGTACTTCTCGACGTCGCCGAACGCCGTCAGCGCCGGGCTCTCCGCAAGCTTCGGGTCGTCCGCGGCGGGCTTGTATGTCGGGAACACTCCGTACTGAACGCAGATGTCGACCATGAAGTCCTTGTTCGTCAGGAAGTAGCGGAGGACATCCTGCGCCACGGCCTGCGAGGCTTCATCCGCGTTGGCGTTGATGCCGAAGGTCGACTCTCCGTTCGACCGGTCGTATGCGTAAAGCGGGTCCTCACCCTTCGGTACGGGTGTCCGGAACGTAGACCAGTTCAGGTCGGGGTACGTATCCTTCACCGTTCCCGCGTACCAGCCCCAGTTGTAGATCATGGCCGACTGACCCTGCCCAAAGGACTCGCCCGCGTCCGTGCCAAAGTCGGGATCGCCCGACCCGTCCGCGTAGAAGTCCAAGAAGCGGTTGACGACCTCCAGATTTGCCTCGTTGTCGAGGGCCGGCGTCGTCCCGTCATCTTCGAACAGGTTCTGTCCGAGCTGGTAGGCCATCCCCGACTGGAACGCATTGCCGCTGCCGTTGAAGTTGAAGCCCGCCTGGGTCAGCTTGTCGCCGTCACGGATCGTCAGCTTCTTCGCGACCTCACGGAACTGATCCCAGTCTTCGGGAATGTCCGCGTCCGTGAGCCCTGCCGCCGCCCACGCGTCGGTGTTGTAATAGATCGCGCCGCTCATCAGACCGAGATCGACGTAGTAGATCTTTCCGTCGATCACGTGGCTCGCCGCCCCCGTGAAGTCTGCCTCGAGGTCTGCAACCGGGATGTCGTACGGCGCCATGTACGGCAGCAGGTTGTCGGTGAACTGGTTATGCATGTTGAAGATTGCGGGGCCCGTAGTGCCCTGCAACTCCAACGGAAGCTTGGTCCAGTAGTCGTCATACGGCTGGTTGACGACCGTGATCGACACGTTCGGGTGGATCTCCTTGTAGGAGTCAGCCAGAGACTGCCACCCCTCGGCGTTACCCCACACCCACCAGTCGAGGGCAATCGGTTTGCCATCGTTGACCAGCGTGTTCGGGTCGTAGGTGACCGCCTCTCCGGCGATCGGAAGGCCTTTGTCGGCGGTGTCGTCGGTCGTACCCTCTGTGCCGCCGCCGGAACATCCGGACAACGTCAATGCGAGGACCGCCGTCGCTACCACTCCCAGAGGGAGGTTTACTGCAGATCGAGACTTCATGGGACCTCCTCGTCCACTTGCTCTTGCGTGCTGTGATTCCCTGCCGTTATCGAGACGAATCCACCTGTGGAGGACCTCCCATGTCGGAGCGTGAGAGTCTCGACAAACTGTTCGCCGGACGAATCCGGTTCATTAGTACGATAAAACTACTAATGCCGCACAGTGATGTCAACAGGATTCGTTTCGGATCTCGAGCAGATATGCACCTGGCCGCTTGACGCGAGACCGCAACGAGACAGTGGGAGCTACAATTCGGACCGTGACTAGCTACTCTCGACGCGGATTGCACGGTCTCGTCGTAGACGAGCTCGGCCGTCGCATCATGCGCGCAGAGTTGGAACCCGGGACGCTCCTCGATCCCGAGGCGCTGCTTCAAGAACTCGATGTGAGCCGGACCGTCCTCCGCGAAGCTCTCAAAGTTCTCACAGCGAAAGGTTTGGTGGACGCGCGACCCCGCCTCGGGACCCACGTCACCGAACGTGCTCGATGGCAGCTGCTCGACCCCGATGTCATGCGATGGCGCGCGATGGGCAAGCCCGACGCACGTCTGGTCACCGAGTTGGGCGAAGTGCGGCGCATTATCGAACCCTCGGCAGCACGGATGGCCGCCCTCCATCGCACCGACGAGGAACTCGCCCAGATCCGGCACTCTTACGAACGGCTCGAGGCGTCCACCTCTGACCATGCAGTTGCCGCCCAGGCCGACGCCGCGTTCCACAACGCCATTCTCGTCGCTTCCGGCAATGAGTTGCTCGAGCGGTTCGAGGTGATCCTCGAACCGGCCCTTCACGCCCGCGATCGACTCGCGTTCGAGCACCGCCACGACGACGTCTTCCTCGACATCCACCGCTCCGTCCTCGACGCCATCGCCGCCAAGGATGCCGACGCCGCGTACGAGCGGATGCTGGAGCTGACCACACTGGCGATCGGTGACGCAACTGAGAGCCTCAGCGCCAGCGGCCAACGCGAAGAGGCGACGTAGGTACGTAACGACGAAGCCACTTCATTGCACCAAGCGCTGACCTCGAAATCAGGCGTGGCCAACGCAAGCAACTACGCCATGTCCGCGCTTACACGTCCGACTGCGATGGATGCAGCGCGCACGGCATCCAGGCTGATCTCATGTCGGGACCCCGAGACGCTAGTGCTCCCCTAGCGCCGACCCAACCACACCGCCGTTAGGTTACGGGCGCGTCATTAAACGCCACGCGCGACTCCGTCTCAGCCGCGGGCAACAGACATTGCCTAATTCGTTACCCAACAAGAACACCCGAGATCGGCGTCATGACGACGATCTCGGGTGTCTGATTTCCGCTAAACCGGAGCGTGTTTACCTACTCCCATTGAATGGGAATCAAAAAAACCCTCTGATCAGGGATTTATGGCGGTGACGGTGGGATTGAACCCATACGCAACGACATGTCAGCAATGTCCAGCACGGCGTTCGCCTTGATTTCACGCGGGACCCGACCTTTCGTCGCTTTCGCGAGTGGTGCCTCGTTTAGTCATACGTTTGCCCACGATTTACCCACCAAGTAGTCGACAGCGTCCACGCGGAGACCGAGGGTCTCGCGCGTAGTCGACTTTGATCATGAGTCGAAACTATCGGCTCCGGCAGAAGGGCCGGACCGGCGCTCACACGCGCCCGCCCCCCTCCGCCAGCCCCGCGTCCAGCGGGAACTCGACCGGAAGAAACGCCTTGAACGCACCCTCAGTGATCTTCTGGTCGAGCTGGTTGACGCTTGCCGCTGTCACGTCGACAAGGACGTCGTGCTCTCCGACGACGGGTTCGGATGCCTCGGTCAGCCGCAGCGGGCGGGAGTACCCGTCGATGGCGAACGCCTTCATGACGCACTCCCCAGCTGCGGGTACAGCGCCTCGATCGGTGCGGCCAGCCCCGCCTTGACGCGCACGCTCCCCTCATCGGCGAGGACCTCGAACTCGTCCCATTGGACGGCGTCGAACACCTGGCGAACGAGCTCCTCCGGCGCGAGCTTCGGCCCCGCCGCGTTTCCCGCCATTGGCGTGTCGACCCAGCCGACGTGGACGCCGACGACGTGCACCCCGCGCGGCGCGAGCTCGAGGCGCAGCGCGTTGGTCGCCGACCACAGCGCCGCCTTGGAGACCCTGTAGACGCCGGCCGTCGCGAACCAGCTCAGCAGGGAGTGGATGTCGATGAGCGCAGCGCCCTGCGCCGCGGTCAGCGTCGGCGCGAATGCCCGCGCGAGCAGCAGCGGGCCGAAGAAGTTGGCTTCCATGGTGGCGCGCAACTCGGGCTCTGGCAGGTCGATCAGGCTTGCGGTCGACGGCGAGACGCCCGCGTTGTTGATGAGGACGGTGACATCGGATGCCGCCTCGGCGGCGGCCGCGATCGATGCGGCGTCCGTGACGTCCAACGCGAGCGGGACGATCCGCTCGTCGTTCCACTCACGCGGAGTGCGGGCGGTCGCGTAGACCTTGCGCGCGCCGCGCTCGAGCGCCTGGTGGACGAGGTGCGTTCCGATTCCGCCGTTCGCGCCGGTGACGAGGACGACTGATCCGCTGAGGTCGGGCATGGTGACTCCTTGGGTAGAATACAACTGACTCTACTCATAATTGAGTGTACTCAGAATCTATTCCGAAAGCAGACACGATGGCCGCACAGCAGCCCGCCGGCAAGCGGGAGCGCAACAAGCAAGAGAAGCTCGAGCGCATCACCGCCGCCGCGAGCGCGCTGCTCGCGGAACGCGGGATCGACGAGATCACGACGCAGCAGGTCGCCGATGCCGCCGACATCGGCACGGGAACACTCTTTCTGTACGCCAAGACCAAGGGCGAGCTGCTGCTGCTCGTACAGAACGCGCACTACGCCGATGCGCTCGCTCGTGGCGGCGCAGCCGCGCAGCACGCGACAACGGCGCTGGATGCCGTGATGGCGTACCTGCGGCCGATCGTCGAGTGTAACCGCACGCACGTCGAGAACGGTCGCACCTACCTCAAAGAGATGGTGTTCGGCGACCCCACCGAGCCGTACCACGCGGCGGCGCTCGAGATCGTCGGCCGCACGGAGGAGAGCATCGCGGCCATGCTCACCGCGCACCACGGTGTGGATGCCGAGCGGGCCGCCCGCGTCGCGCGCATCGCCTCGGCGATCATGTTCCTCACCCTGACACCCTCGGCAGGCGCCGCGCTGAGCGTCGATGCACTCGTCGACGACATCCGACAGCAGGTGGCCACGCTGCTCCAACTCTCCAACGCAGCTGCCACCCTCACCGTTTCGAGCGCCTCCGCCAGAAGTGCGGCGCCCGCGGCATCCGCCAGTTCGTCCGCGGTGACCGTGTGATCCGTAGCGACGATCAGCGGGAGCGTCGTCTGCGCGGCGCCCAGTGCCGCGATGAAGCGAGGAGTGGATGCCAGCGCGCAGATCACCGCAAGACCGGCCGACTCCAACCCGCGCACGATGCGGTTCGTATCCCCCTCGGGATCCTCCCGGAAGATGAACTCGGTGTGCACGCCGATCCCCTGCGACTGCGCGGCCCGGTGGAATGCGAGCAGCGTCTGTTCCGTGCCCCCGAGGAAGGGCGCCTCGACGAGCAGACCGAGCATCGGGAGTGACCTCGTCGCAAGGCTGCGAGCGGCCACGTTCGGGCGGTAGCCCAGCTGCTCCACCGCGGCCAGCACGCGGGCGCGCGTATCGCCGCGCAGCGCAGCGTTTCCGTTGATCGCTCGAGAAACGGTCATGTGTGACACCCCGGCCAACGCCGCAACGTCGTACAACGTCGGGCGCTTGGCCGGTGTCGTCATGGTGCCGCCTCACCGTCCTCTTAAAGTCCCTGTGCGAGTCGGTAGTACGCGGCGTTCCAGCGGAGTTCTTTCTGGAAACCGCGGACCGTGGTGTCGTCGTCGATGACGAGGAGTTCGGTCTGTGCGATGTCCGCGAAGTCGCGGAACACCTCGATGCCGACCGCGGTCGACATGACCGTGTGGTGCGCGGCACCCGCGTTGAGCCAGCACGCGGCACTCGTCGCGAAATCGGGGGCCGGCTTCCACACCGCACGCCCCACCGGCAGCCTGGGCAGGTCAGGGGCATCAACGTTCTCGACCACGTTCGCAACGAGCCGGAACCGGTCCCGCATGTCACTCATCGCGACCACGACCGCGGGGCCCGGGTCAGCAGTGAACACGAGGCGCACCGGGTCATCCTTCCCGCCGATCCCCAGCGCGTGAATCTCGAGCCGGGCCTTCTGGGTGGTCAGCGACGGGGACACTTCGAGCATGTGCGCACCGAGGATCTTCTCCGCCCCCGGCGCAAGGTCGTACGTGTAGTCCTCCATCAGCGATGCCCCGCCGGGCAGCCCCGCACCCATCACGTTCGCGACCCGCACGAGGATCGCGGTCTTCCAATCCCCCTCGGCACCGAACCCGTACCCCTCGGCCATCAGCCGCTGCACGGCAAGACCGGGCAACTGCTTCAACGCACCGAGGTCCTCGAACGACGTCGTGAACGCCCCGAACCCGCCCGCCTCGAGGAACGACCGCAACCCCAGTTCGATCGCGGCGCCATCCCGCAACGACTGGTGCCGTGCCGCACCGGGGAACAGTTCGTCGGCCACGTCATAGGAATCGAGGTACACCTGCACGAGCGCGTCAATGTCGGCGTCGGATGCCTGAGCGACGGCGTCAGCGAGTTCGTTGACCCCCCACGTGTTGACCTGCACCCCGAACCGCAGTTCGGCTTCGGTCTTGTCGCCCTCGGTGACCGCGACGTACCGCATGTTGTCCCCGAACCGGGCGAGCTTCAACGTGCGGACCGCCTGCCAGCCCGCGGCGGCACGCTGCCAATCCTCGATCTGCCCCGTCACGACCGGGTTCGACACGTGCCCCACGACCGTCTTGCGGGGCACCCCGAGACGGGTCTGGATGTACCCGAACTCGCGGTCGCCGTGCGCGGCCTGGTTCAGGTTCATGAAGTCGAAGTCGATGTCTTCCCACGGCAGCTCGACATTCGCCTGCGTGTGCAGGTGCAGCAGCGGCTTGCGCAGCAGATCGAGACCCGTGATCCACATCTTCGCCGGGCTGAACGTGTGCATCCACGCCACCACACCGATCACCGAATCATCGGCGTTCGCGTCCAACGCGAGCCGGCGGATCGCATCGGAATCCGTCAGGACGGGCTTCCACTCGACCTTCACCGGCAAACCGCCCAGGCCCGCCGCAACCGCCTGCGACTGCTCGGCAACCTGCCGCAACGTCTCCTCGCCATACAGCCCCTGGCTGCCGGTCACAAACCAGACGGTGTAGTTCTCAAGAGTGGTGGGAAGAGTCATGAACATTTTCCTTACAGGTGGAGCACCGCGGCGGCTTCAACAGCGAGGCCAGCACGATAACGGTCGAGATAGATCGTGAAACCCACCACATCGGCGGGATCGGGGTCGGCCGTAACGGCCGTCGCCCCCGCGAAGACGCGGTCAGCGAGATAGGCGGTGAGCGAGATGCCGTCACCGGCCTGCCGACTGTGCAGCGCGTACGCCGCCAGAACGGCAACTCCCCACGCGCCGCCCTCACTCGCCGTGTCACCCACGGACACGGGAGTGTTCAGCGCCCCGGCGAGGAACCGCTGCGCGACCCCCGCCGTCCGGAACATGCCACCGTGCGCAAACATCCGGTCAAGGGCGACACCCTCGGCATCCAACACCGACATGCCGAGCGCGAGCGTGCCGAACGCGCCGTAGACCTGGGCGCGCATGAAGTTCGCGAGATCGAGCCGACTCCCCGGCGGGCGCACGAACAGCGGGCGCCCCTCGGTCAGCCCTGCCACTGGCTCGCCCGCAAGGTGGTTGTAGGCGAGCAGCCCACCGGCATCCGCTTCGCCTGCCAGCGCTTCGTGCAGCAAGGTCTCGAACACGATGTCGTCGTCGAGGCGGTGTCCCGCGGCATCGGCGAACCGCCCGAACAGCTGCGCCCACGCGGCGAGTTCGCTGGCGCCGTTGTTGCAGTGCACCATAGCCACCGGGTCGCCGGCGGGAGTCGAGACGATATCCAACTCGGCGTGGGCGTGCTGCAACGGCCGATCCAGCACCACCATCGCGAAGATGCTCGTGCCGACGCTGACGTTCCCGGTGCGCGGCGCGACGGCGTTCGTCGCGACCATGCCGGTTCCGGCATCTCCCTCCGGCGGGCATAGAACGCTGCCGGCACGGAGCCCTCCGGTCGGATCCAGGAGTTGCGCGCCCGCCTCGGTGAGCTCTCCGGCGATATCGCCTGCGGCGAGCACTGCCGGCAGCAGCTCAGCAACGCTTCCCACCGGAAGCCGTCCAGCGAACCGCAGGTCGTACTGCTCGAGCAGAGCCGCGTCATAGCGACCGGTAGCCGCGTCGATCGGGAACATCCCCGATGCGTCTCCCACACCGAGCACGAAGCGTCCGCTGAGACGCCAGTGCACGTAGCCGGCGAGCGTCGTCAGGTGACGGATGCTCGCAAGGTGCGTCTCGTCGTCCTGCACGGCCTGGTGAAGATGCGCGATCGACCACCGCAGCGGAATGTTCGCACCGAATATCTCCGTGAGCTCCGCAGCCGCGGTGCCCGTGTTGGTGTTGCGCCAGGTACGGAACGGCACGAGCAATTCGGCGGCCTCGTCGAACGCGAGATACCCGTGCATCATCGCCGAGACACCGAGAGCTCCCACTCGTTCGAGCTTGACACCGTAGCGCTGCTTGACGTCGGCGACGAGGTCCGCGTAGGCGTCTTGGATCCCCTGCCACACGTCGGCGAGCGCGTACGTCCACACTCCGTCGTCGAGGCGGTTCTCCCACGCGTGGCTCCCCACGCCGATGACGACCCCAGGGTCCTCGGCACTGACCAGACACGCCTTGATGCGCGTTGAGCCGAGTTCGATGCCGAGGGTCGTGCGCCCCGCACGGATAGCTTCGATGATCACGCGCTCTCCTTCGCTTCACGCCGGTCGACGCCGCTCTGTCCGTACACGTTTTGGTAGCGGTCATAGAGCGCGTCGATCGCGTCCTGCGGAATCGGGATCAACTCCCCCGCCTGCCGAGCGATATGCACCGTCCGAGCCACGTCCTCACACATGACAGCCGCCTTCACGGCATCCTTCGCGTTCACCCCGATCGTGAACGGGCCATGGTTCTGCATCAACACCGCCCGCGAGCGATGCCCGCGCAACGTCTCCACAATCCCCCGACCGATCGAGTCGTCACCGATGATCGCGAACGGACCGATCGGAATCGGACCACCGAACTCATCCGCCATCGCCGTGATCACACACGGAATCTCTTCCCCCCGCGCCGCCCACGCCACCGCGTAGTCGGAGTGCGTGTGCACGACCCCGCCCACCTCGGGCATATTCCGATACACGTACGCATGCGCCGCAGTGTCACTCGACGGGCTGCGATCACTCCCGGGCGTGCCCGGCACGACGTTGCCGTCCAGGTCGCACAGGATCATGTTCTCCGGCGCCAGGTCGTCATACGACACACCCGACGGCTTGATCACGAACAGGTCAGCACCGGGGGCCGG
>JAEYAG010000112.1 GCA_023451265.1 Actinomycetes bacterium
GGCGCGGGCCTCTCGCCCCGCGCGCAGGCCCTGCTCGAAGCCGAAGCGCACGACCTGATGTACCGGTACGGGCGAGCCAAGAGCCGTCGCAGCCTCCGCAGCGGCATCCGCGATCTTCTCGAGCAGACGCGCGCCGCGGGCATCCCCGTCGTCGTCGTGTCGAACACCATCAGCGGCCGCGCCGTCCGCGCCGAGTGTGCCGCGCACGGCATCGACCATCTCATCGCGGCGTACGTGTGCTCGGACGAGAACGGGTTCCGCAAGCCCGACACCCGCATCGTCGCCGAGGCCCTCGTCATCGCGGGGGCCGACGCCGCCCAGACGTGGTTCCTCGGCGACAAGCCGCACAACGATGCGGCGGTCGCCCTCGCCGCCGGCATCGCCCACCGCGTGCTCGTGCGCGGCGGCACGACCGACGATGTCGAACTCGACGCCGCCCTGGCATCCGGCCTCGCGACCGACGTCGTCGATTCCGCAAGCGAGCTCGCCGGCCTCATGACCTCCCCCGTCCCCACATCCCGTGACGCAGCCCGCGTTCCGGCTCCGTGAATCCCGAACCGCAAGGAGAACGACCGTGACCGAGACCGACCTCACCTACCGACGCGAAGGCGCGCTGCGCGGCATCGGCGCCCCCGGGGGCGACCTCACAACGCCGCAGAAACTCATGATCTTCGTGCTGTCGATGGCCCTGTTCGGGCTGTCGAACATCATCCTCGAGGTCATCCCCGACGTCTCGATCGGCCCGATCGACGTCTCCGTCAGCTACCTCGTCTTCGTCCCGCTGACGATGGTGGCGCTGTTCAACCCGTTCTGGGCGGCCCTGGGCGCGCCCCTCGGTGAGATCATTTTCACCGACCTGCTGATGGGCGACTTCTCGGGCCTGGCCGAGGTCGAGGGCTTCATCCAGATGTTCCTCGCGCTGTACATCGCGGGCACGCTCATCCGGAACCCGCGCTCGCGCACCCAGATCTGGATCGGCGCGATCACGGTCGTGCTGATCGACAAGGCGCTGTCGGCGATCGTCGACCTGTCGAAGGTATGGATCGGCCTCGAAGACCCCGAGTTCGTCGAGGGCCTGCCGCAGTCGATCCTCGCGATCGAGGGCATCGGCCTCGGCGTCGACATCCTCATCAGCGGCATCCTGTTCGGCGCGATCCCCGCCATGTGGCTGATCCCGGCGCTGCACGGCAGGATCGAGCCGCTGCTGGGCGTGCGCCCGCGCGTTCCCGGTGAGCCGATCCCGGGAGCTGCTCCCAAGGCCGGCTGGTTCGTCGCCGTCGCCGTGCTGCTGGCGATCGCGTCGTTCTTCTTCGCCTTCCTCGAGGCGTGGGACATCTCGATCGGCGCGGTCGAGACCGAGCTGCTCGACCAGTACGGCGACGGGTTCCTGTGGGTGAGCGTCGGCGCGATCGTCCTGACCCTCGGCATCGCCCTGGTGCTGTTCCGCCTCTACCGCAAGAACCAGGAGCGCTGATCGTGAGCGACCCCGTCGTCGTCATCGAGAACCTGTCCTTCCGATACCCGGGAGCGGATGCCGATGTGCTCCGCAACGTCAACCTCACGATCGACCGCGGCGACTTCGTCGCGGTCGTCGGAGGCAACGGGGCGGCCAAGACCACGCTCTGCAAGAGCATCAACGGTCTGATCCCGCACTACTGGGCCGGAGAGTTCGCAGGTTCCGTGACGGTCGACGGGGTCGACACCTACACTTCCAGCGTCGCCGAGCTGTCGACGAAGGTCGGGTACGTCTACCAGGACTTCCAGAACCAGCTCGTGCGCCCCACCGTCCGTGACGACGTCGCGTTCGGTCCCATCAACTTCGGGCGCGATTCACATGCCGCAGACACGGACGCCGCACTGGAGGCCCTCGGCATCGCCGGGATCGCCGGTCGCTACATCTGGCAGCTGTCCGGTGGCCAGGCGCACCTGACGGCGCTTGCCGGGGCGCTTGCGCTGAAGCCTGCCGTCATCATCGTCGACGAGCCCGTCGCCGAGCTCGACCCCGCTCGCGCCGAGGAGATCTACGAGCGCCTCGCCGAGCTCAATCGCGAGGGCGTCACGATCATCACGATCGAGCACCACGCCGAGTTCGTCGCCCGCTACGCCCGCTCGGTCGTGCTGATGGCGCACGGGTCGCCGGTGTGGCACCTGCCGATCGACGAGGCGCTCGCGCGCACCGCCGAGCTCGAAGAGCACGGCATCCCCGCTCCGCAGGCCGTGCAGGCTGTGCGGGCATTGGGGGTGGATGCCGCGCCCCGCACCCCCGCCGAGGCGGCCGCGCTGCTCGGTGGGCGCGTTGCAATGGGTCGTGAGCGGGCGGCGTTCGAGGGCGACGGGGCCGACGAGGCCGACCCCTCGGCATCCCCCGGACGCATCGTCGCCGAGATGACGAACGTGACCCACGGGTACAAGGCCGTCGGCGGCTCGATCACGCGCGTGCTCGACGGCCTCGACACGACGCTGCACGCGGGCGAGCGGATCGCGCTGGTCGGCGGCAACGGTGCCGGCAAGTCGACGCTGCTGAAGCTGCTGGCCGGCATCATCGTGGCGCGCGAGGGCGAGGTCACGATCGACGGCCGCAGCACGCGGTCGATGTCGGCGCGCGAGATGGCGACGACGGCGGCCTACCTCGCGCAGCATCCGCAGCTCATGTTCTTGAAGGGCACCGTCCGCGACGACATCGCCCTGTTCCCCCGCTCGCACCGGATGCCCGACACCGACGCGATCGTGCAGCGTGTGCTCGACCGGGTCGGGCTCGTGCCGCTTGCCGAGCGCGACGGCCGCACGTTGTCGGGCGGCCAGCAGCGCCGCGCGACGCTCGCGATCGGGCTCGCGATGCGTCCGAAGCTGCTGCTGCTGGACGAGCCGACCTCGAGCCTGGATACGCAGAGCCGCGACGATGTGACGACGATGCTCGCCGAGCTCGCTGATTCGATCGAGTGCACGGTCGTCGCGACGCACGATATGCAGCTCGTCGCCGAGTGGGCCAGCCGCGTGCTCGTGCTCGACGGCGGCAAGGTGCTCGCCGACGTCACGCCGCGCGAGCTGTTCGCGGACGCCGCGCTGCTCGAGCGGGTGCGGCTGCGCCCTCCGCAGATCGCCGTGCTCGGGCGCGAGCTGGGGCTCGATCCAGTGCCGCTGTCGGTGGCGGAGTTGGTGGATGCCGTGCGGTCGGCGGGGTTAGTCGGCGTGTCGGCGGTGGCTGGAGCGTCGGCGGCGGTGGCGGAGACAACCCGCCCGGCCCGCCCGGAACTGGAGGTGGTGTGATGGCCCGCGTGCATCACGACGTGCTGTCGGTCGAGTGGATCAAGCTGGAGCTCATCCGCACGGCGTACGCGACCCGCGGCGGCCTGTTCGCGGCGATGGACCCGCGCGCAGTGGTCGTCTGGTACATCGTGCTGGCGATCGTGCCGTGGTTCACCCACAACATCACGGCGCTCGCGGGCCTGTTCGCGATCGGTGTCGTGTCGATCTTCCTCGCGCGGGTCGGGCCTCTGATTCTCGGCCTTTTCGTGCTCGGGATGGGCATGGAAGTCGTCTACATGTCGATTGCGGCATGGCTTTTCGGCGGCAACATCGACACCGTCATCGCGCTGGCAGCGCTCAACCTGAAGCTCGGCGTGGTGGCCCTCGCGAGCATGGCGGCGTTCGTCTCGCTCGACCCCGAGAAGCTCTCGGATGCGCTGCTCGCGTTCCGCGCACCGCACATGCTCGCGTTCGGAGTGAGCTACGGATACCGCATGCTGCCGATCCTCATCGAGGAGTTCAGCATCGTGTTCGAGGGCTACCGGCTGCGCACGGCGCCGCCGGCGAAGAAGGGCCTGCTGGGGTGGCGCGTCGGCGTCCAGTGGGCGCAGCTTGCGGTGCTGTCGTTCTACCCGATCTTCCTCAACACGGCGAAGTCGGTGCGCACGACGGTCGAGGCGCTCGAGACCCGCGGGTTCACGCACGGCGCCGCGAACGCGAACGGCCGCCGCATCCGCATGGCGAAGCTGCGCATCCGCCCGCTCGATGTGATCGTCATCGTCGTGACGATCTTCGCGATCGCCGTCGCCTTCGCCGCCGGCGCCGCCTGGCCGGTGTACCGGTAGCGGACTGCGGGTCAGGCCTTCGCGCGGGCGGCGAGGGCCCCGAGGAGGGCAGCACCTGTCGCGGCATCCTCGACCGTCACCGTGACGACCTTGCCGTTCGTCCGGTGCACCCGGATGCCGGGGCCCGAGCGCAGCACCACGCCGAAGCCACCGCCGGGAGCCCAGCGCAGACCCCATCCGCCGAACTCTCCCATCGGGTTGACATCGACGGCCTCGACCGACGCGATGTCGCGCAGCGGCACGTGCACCCGAGGGAGGCCCACGATCGAGTTGACCGTCAGACCGGCGGCGTCGACGCGGACGTGGAAGGCCAGCGTCGAAACGACAGCCGCGGCACACACGATGGTGACGACGATGAGGACCACGACCGAGCCGGCCGGCGCGTCCGCGAAGACGCTCACAAGAGTGACCACGACCAGCAGCACGAACGCCGCGACGAGCGCGATCGCGGCTCCGCGCGCAAGCTGCACTCGCTGCAGCCAGACGGCGCGCTCGTCGCCGTCGAGCTCGATGGGCGCGCCCGCGGCGAGCAGCGTCGGACGATACGGCTCGTCAGGCTGAACGAACCATCCGAGCGCCCCCGCGACGACCGCGACGGCGAACGCGACGACGAGCGGGATGACGACCGACGGGGCATCCTGCCACGACGCGAGATCGGCCTGCGCGACGAAGGTCCACGCGCCGAGTACGCCCATGAGTACTGAGGTCGCGAGAGCGACCGCACCGAGCAGGCGGTAGGTCGCCCCGCGGTCGCCGCGCCGCAGCCCGGCGTGCGCCGACAGTGCGATGAGCAGCGGCACGCCGAGTCCGACGACGAGCGTCACGACGATCATCGGCCACGTGGGGCCCGAGCCCTTCGGACCGCCGCCTGAGCCCCAGTGGATCGCCATCGGATCGGGCACCCGCGGCAGCAGGATCAGCTGGATCGTGACCGCGATCGCGGTCACGATGAGCGGCAGCACGAGCGCCACGAGAGTGAAGCGACGGACGGCGAGCGGGGCACGGTCGGTCATGCGGATTCCTCCAGGCTCAGGGCGGCGTGGCGGGCGAGCGCGGCGAATGCGTCGGCGGGCATGCCGAGCTCGCGCGCCCGGCGCGCGACTTCGGTGAGATCGGCGTGCAGCGCGGTGGCTTGCGCGGCGGCGGCGGTCACAACGGCGCCGCGGCCGCGGTGCATGTGCACGAGGCCCTCGTCGCGCAGTTGCTGGTAGGCGTGCAGCACGGTGTGCAGGTTCACTTCGAGCGCCGTGGCCAGCTCGCGGGCCGACGGCAGGCGCTCCCCCGCGCGCACGCGGCCGGCAACGACCTCGGCGCGCACGGCGTCGGCGAGCTGCGTGAACAGCGGCGTCGCTGCCTGCGGATCGATGCGGAGGAGCATGCAGCCATTCTAGTACAATTAGAACGCTCGTGAAGGACTCACAATCGATGTGCCCGGCATCCGCCGCCTCGGCACACTGGCGGAATGCGAATCACTCCCCGCCGCCTCGCGATCGGCATGAGCCTGTGGGCGCCGAACCTGTTCAGCGGCATCCGCGTGAAGAAGTTCTCGGACGACTGGACGCACGCGACCGTCGAGTTGCACGTCAACGTGCTCACGCGCAACTACGTGAAGACCGCCTTCGGCGGCTCGCTGTCGGCGATGACCGACCCGTACTTCTTCATGCTCGTGATGCACCAGCTCGGCCGTGACTACGTCGTGTGGGACACGCGCGGGCAGATCGAGATGCTCAAGCCCGGGCGCGGTGTGCTGACGGCCCACTTCCACGTGCCGAGCGAGCAGGCCGCTGCCCTGCGTGAACGCGCCAAGGGCGGCGCGAAGGTTCTCGAGTGGTTCGAGACCGAGATCACGGATGCCGCGGGCGACGTCGTGGCGCGGGTGCGCCGCGAGGTCTACGTCCGCGAGAAGCGGCGCGTGACGGACGCCGCGGCGGGCTGAGCGTCAGGCGCTCGGCTGGGGCTCGGGCCGGCGTCTGTCCTTGAGGGCTGCGCGCACGGCGGGCAGCAGCGCCTCGGCTGTGCGACGGTAACCGAGCGCGCTCGGATGGAAGCGGTCGAGGCTGAACATCTCCTCGGGCTGCGTCACGAAGAACGGTCCGACCGCACGGCGCAACGACACCGCGCGGGCGCCGCGGCGGACGACGACATCCGCCTGCGCGTCGGCGAGCTGGCGCGAGAGGCGCGCGCCGAGTGCACGCAACGGCTGCGGCACGGGCCGCAGCGACCCCAGATCGGGGCACGTCCCGACGACGACTGCCGCACCGAGTTCCTGCAGGCGCCCGATCGCTTCGTCGAGGTGCGCGACCGACGTCGAGACCGGCACGCGGTGGGTGACGTCGTTGCCGCCGACGACGATGACGGCGACGTCGGGCCGGTAGTCGTCCGGCAGGTCGTCGATCTGCGTCGCGAGCATCGACGACTCGGCGCCGACGACGGCGGCCGTGCGCAGCCGCACGCGGCGTCGCTCGGCCCGGGCGAGCCCCTTCGCGAGGCGCGCGCCGAGGGTGTCCTTGCGGCGCTCGGCACCGAGGCCCGCGGCGATCGAGTCGCCGAACACGGCGAGCTTGAGCGGCGGCCCGTCGAAGCGGCCGCCCCATACCCGGTCGGCGTCGAGGGCGTTCTCTTCGAGCGGCTTGCCGATGCGCCGCCGCGCGAGCGCCGCCTGGCGCACGAGCATCGCGCGTCCGCCGACGAACACGAGCCCCACGGCGGCGACGCCACCGGCGGCCCCGAGGATCGACGGCCAGGGCACGACGTCGCGTGGACGAGTCATGCGCCCATGCCAGCTCATGCCGATGAACGCCGATCGTCCCGCGGGTGACGCGCCGGTGGACACGCGCCCGCGGAGCCTGACGCGCGCGCAGTCAGGACAGGGGCTTGAGCTCGAGGTCGGCGCGGAGGGCACCGGCCGACACCGTCGCGAATGCCGTGTAGCCGTCGGCCGCGGCGCGCTCGAGGAGCGCCTTGAGGTTCTTCGTGCGCTGTTCGAGCCGCACGCGTGCGCCCTCCGCGACGAGCGCGGCCTTGAGGGCGACGAGCTCGGCGACCGGCACGTCGCGATCGTGCACGAGGACGACAGCGGATGCCGCGGCATCCGAAACGGACTCGAGCAGGTCGACGATCCGCTCGAAGCCGATCGAGAAGCCGACGGCGGGCACGTCCTGGCCGAGGAACCGGCCGATCATGCCGTCGTACCGGCCGCCGCCGCCGAGCGAGTAGTCGACGCTCGGGTGCGCGAGCTCGAAGATCGTGCCGGTGTAGTACCCCATCCCGCGCACGAGGAACGGGTCGAACACGAGCGGGACGTCGCCGAGCGGGCTGTCGGTGCCGCGCGCCGCGGCGACCGCCTCGCCGATCGCGACGAGATCGGCGACGACCTCGTCGGGCGCGCCCTCCGGGAGCGCCTTGCGGATCTGCCGCTCGCCGAAGGGGTTGTACTCCAGGGTCTGCGGTCGGCGGAGGAAGGCCTGGAATGCGTCGACCGCGGCGGGAGTGGTGCCGCGCTCGCGCAACTCCGCGGTCACTCCGTCGGGTCCGATCTTGTCGAGCTTGTCGATCGTGATGAGCACCCCGGGGCGCTCATCGGCGGTGAAGCCGAACGACTCCAGCATCCAGTCCAGAGCACGGCGGTCGTTGATCCGAATGGTGCCGCCCTCGAGGCCCAGCGCGTCGAGGGTGTCGAGGGTCGCGACGACGAGCTCCGCCTCGGCGCGGCCGGTCGCGTCGCCGATGATGTCGATGTCGCACTGCACGAACTGCCGGTAGCGACCCTTCTGCGGACGCTCGGCACGCCACACCGGCGCCATCTGGATGGACCGGAAGACGGTCGGCAGCTGTCCTCGGTTGGTCGCGTAGAACCGCGCGAGCGGGACCGTCAGGTCGTACCGCAGGCCGAGGTCGGCGAGCGCGGCGGGGTCGTCGGCGCCGGAGCGGATGGCATCGGCATCCAGTCCCCGCCGGAGGACGTTGAAGGCGAGCTTCTCGTTGTCGCCGCCGATGCCCGCGTGCAGGCGGTCGTAGTCCTCCATGACGGGCGTCTCGATCTCGTCGAACCCGTGCGCGCGGTAGCGCTCGCGGATGACGGCGAGCACGCGCTCGCGGCGGGCCTTGTCGGCGGGGAGGAAGTCGCGCATGCCGCGCGGCGGGTTCACGGTGGGCACCGGGCCATTCTTCCAGGTCGGCCGTACCGGGTCAGGCACCCTCCACGGCGCGCACCTCGTCCTGCAGCGCCCGGATGCGCCCACGGAGCGCCCGCTCGGCGTCCCACCCGCGCTCCCGCGCCAGAGCGACAAGCTCCAGCAGGGCGTCGCCGAGCTCGGCCTCGGTCTCGGAGCCAGGGGCGTGTCTGTGGGGCGGGCGGATGCCGAGGGGCGCGGCTTTGCCGAGGAGCTTCTGCGCGAGGGCGAGCGCGGGCATGTGCTCCGACACCCCGTCGAGCACCGACCGGCGCTCGTGCTTCTCGGCGGCCTTCGCCGCGTTCCAGTGGACGAGCACTTCCTCGGGCGTCGTGGCCACGGCATCCGCGAAGACGTGCGGATGCCGGCGGACCATCTTCTCCACCACGCCCGCCGCAACGTCGTCGATGTCGAACGGGTCGGTCTCGTCCTGCGCGGCGATGGCGGAGTGGAACAGCACCTGCCAGAGGAGGTCGCCGAGCTCTTCGCGCAGATCGGCACGCGTCCCCGCCTCGACGGCGTCGATGAGCTCAGCGCTCTCCTCCACGAGATACGGCACGAGGTCCTCGTGCGTGATCCGCTGCGACCACACGCACCGCTCCCGCACCGCGTGCATGGTCTCGGCGGCCTGCCGCAGCGGGTCGGAGCTCAGCTGCCGGGGGTCTGCGCGGTCGTCCGCCTGTGGTGCCATGCCCGCCACGATACGAGCATCGCGGCCAGAACGAGCGAGATCCCCGATCCCGCCAGCACGCCGAGGGTCGCCTGGTCCCGGATGCCGGGGGCACCGGCGAACGCCAGCTCGCTCAGCAGGAGCGACACCGTGAAGCCGATGCCGCCGAGGGAACCCGCGGCCAGCAGGTCACCCGCCGACAGTGCGCTCTCCCGCGGCACCTTGAGCACCCGCTGCGCGACGCCGCCGGCCAGCGCGATCCCGACGAGCTTGCCGACGGGCAGCGCGACGAGCACACCCCAGAACGCCGGCGAGAGCTCGCGCGCCGACACCGCGGGGATGACGACGAGCGCCGCGCTCAGCGCGAACAGCGGCAGGACGATGCCGTTCACCCACGGTTCGAGCCCGTGGCGGGCGCGCATCGCGGGCTGCTGTGCCATCGCGAGGCCGAGCACCACGCCCGCGATCGTCGCGTGAACCCCCGACTCGTACACGGCCCACCAGGTGCCGAGCGCCGACACCACGAGCCCCGCGAGCGCCGCGTGCCGCGCCCGCGTGTCGAGCAGCCGGCTGCAGACGGCGAAGACGACGACGAAGCCGAGCGCGAGGAGGATCATCCCGAAGTCGACGTCGGAGGTGAACAGGACGGCGATGAAGACGATCCCGACGATGTCGTCGAGGATCGCCAGCGCCAGCAGGAACACGCGCACCCCGGCGGGCAGCCCCTTGCCGAACACCGCGAGCACGCCGAGCGCGAAGGCGATGTCGGTCGCGGTCGGGATCGGCCAGCCCGATGCCGCCTGCGACCCGCCGGCGACGGCGAGGTACAGCGCGATCGGCACGAGCACGCCGCCGGCGGCGGCGAGCGCCGGCAGCACCGCGCGCTTGGGCGAGGCGAGCTGTCCGCTGGTGAGCTCGAACTGCAGCTCGACGGCGGCGATGAAGAAGAAGATCGCGAGCAGACCGTCCTGGATCCAGTGCCCGACAGACATCTCGAAGACGCCCGGCACGCCGAGGTACGCGTCCTTCACGGCGAAGGCGGCGTCGGCGAGGGGGGTGTTGGCCAGCGCCAAGCCCAGGGTCGCCGCCAGCAGCAGGAGGATGGCGGGAAAGCGGGCAGAGCGCAGCAACGTCATGCGAAGCCTTTCGGGGTCGGCAGCGAGACGCCGACCAGGCTTCCCGGCACACCCGGCCGTCATCTTACCCCGTGACAAGACCGAAACACCGGGACAGTACCGTGGAGGGATGCGCGAACTGACCCGCACCGAAGCCATCGACCTCGTCGGCCGCGACGAGGCGGAGAACGAGCTGCCCGAACGCATGCGCGCCGACGTGCGCATGCTCGGCGCCCTCCTCGGCCGGGTGCTGCGCGAGAGCGGGTCTCCCGGCCTCTACGAGGACGTCGAGCGGCTGCGCCAGGCGACAATCGCCGCCTACACCGACGAGTCCCCCGAGGCCTTCGAGCGGGCCGCCCGCATCGCGGAGTCGTTCTCGATCGAACGCGCCGACGAGGTCGCCCGGGCGTTCACGGTGTACTTCCACCTCGTCAACCTCGCCGAGGAGCACCAGCGCGTGCGCGTGCTCCGCGAACGCGACGGCCGCCCCGAGAAAGAGGATGCCGCCGACTCCGTCGCCGCCGCGTTCGTGCGCCTGTCGGCCGAGGTCGGCGACGACACGGCGCTGCAGCGGCTGCAGGGCCTGCGCTTCCACCCGGTGTTCACCGCCCACCCGACCGAAGCGCGACGCCGCGCGGTGTCCACCAGCATCCGTCGCCTGGTGGCGCTGCTGACCGAGCACGACGCGTCGCTGCAGGGCGGCGCCGACGAGCGCCGCGCCGAGCGGCGGATGCTGGAGGAGATCGACACCCTGTGGCGGACCGCGCCGCTGCGCGCCGAGAAGCCCACACCCGTCGACGAGGTGCGCGCCATCATGGCCGTCTTCGATGAGACGCTGTACACGGCCGTCCCGCACGTCTACCGCCGCGTCGACGACGCGCTGCAGGGCCCGGCGGCGGGGAGCCGCTCCCCCGTCGTCCGGCCGTTCGTGCGCCTGGGCACCTGGGTCGGCGGCGACCGCGACGGCAACCCGTTCGTCACGGCATCGGTGACGAAGAAGGCGGCGGCCATCGCCGCCGAGCACATCCTGCTGGGGCTGCAGCACTCCGCCGACCGGATTGCGAAGACCCTCACGCTGGCGGCGGACACGACCCCGCCGAGCGCCGAGCTGACCGCGTTGCTGCAGCGGCTCAGCGCCGCCGACGAAGACGGCGCGGCCGACGCCGCCAAGCGCGCGAAGGTCGAGCCGCACAAGCGCGCCATGCTGCTGATCGCCCGCCGCATCGCCGCCACCCGCCGTCGCGACGCCGACCTCTCCTACCGCGACCCCGAGCTGCTGCTGCAGGACCTGCGGACCGTGCAGGACTCGCTGGCCGCCGCGGGCGCGCCCCGCCAGGCGTACGGTCACCTGCAGCAGCTGCTGTGGCAGGTCGAGACGTTCGGGTTCCACCTCGCCGAGCTCGAAGTGCGGCAGCACTCCGCCGTGCACGCGAAGGTGCTCGCCGAGGCCGCCGCCGGCGGACCGCTCAGCACCCAGTCCGAGGAGGTGCTCGAGGTCTTCCGCACGATCGCGCAGATCCAGCATCGCTACGGGCCGCGCGCCGCGGGGCGCTACATCGTCTCGTTCACGCAGTCCGCGGCCGACCTCGCCGCGGTGCACGAGCTCGCCCGCATCGCCGTGGGTCCCGGGGGCCGGCCGCCGGTGCTCGACGTCATCCCGCTGTTCGAGACGTTCGCCGACCTGCAGGCGGCGCCGCAGATCATGGCCGAGATCGTGCAGCATCCCGACTTCGCCGCGCGCCTGGAGGCGACCGAGCGGCGCCTGGAGGTCATGCTCGGCTACTCGGATTCGTCGAAGGACGTGGGCCCGGTCGCCGCGAACCTGGCGCTGTACGAGGCTCAGGCGAAGATCGCGGCATGGGCGCAGGATGCCGGCATCCACCTCACCCTGTTCCACGGCCGCGGCGGCGCGCTCGGCCGCGGCGGCGGGCCGGCGAACTCCGCGATCCTCGCGCAGCCGCCGCACTCCGTCGACGGCCGGTTCAAGCTCACCGAGCAGGGCGAGGTCATCTTCGCCCGCTACGGCGACCCGGCCATCGCGATACGCCACATCGACCAGGTCGCGGCGGCGGTGCTCCTGGCATCCGCCCCCTCGATCGAGCGCCGCAACAGCGAGGCCGCCGACCGCTACGCCGACGTCGCCACGACGATGGATGCCGCGTCACGCGAGCGGTTCTTCTCCCTCGTGAAGGCCGACGGGTTCGCGCCGTGGTTCGCGACGGTCACGCCGATGGAGGAGATCGGGCTGCTCGCCCTCGGCTCGCGCCCCGCGCGCCGGGGCCTCTCGGTCGAGTCGCTGGAAGACCTGCGGGCGATCCCGTGGGTGTTCGCGTGGTCGCAGGCGCGCATCAACCTCGCAGGCTGGTTCGGCCTCGGCACCGCGCTGCAGGCCGTCGGCGACCTCGAGCTGCTGCGCCGCGCCTACGACGAGTGGCCGCTGTTCCGGACGGTCATCGACAACGTCGGCATGAGCCTCGCGAAGGCCGACGGCCGCATCGCCCGTCGCTACCTCGATCTCGGCGACCGGAGTGATCTCGCCGACCTCGTCGTCGGCGAGCTCGAGCTCACCACCGACTGGGTCGTCCGCATCGTCGGCGGCGACGGGCTGCTCGCCAACAAGCCGGTGCTGCAGCGCGCCGTCAAGATGCGCAGCCCCTACGTCGATGCGCTGTCGCTGCTGCAGCTGCGGGCCCTCCGGGCGCTGCGCACCGGCGAGCTCAGCGACGAGGAGCTGCCGCAGTGGCAGCGCCTGCTGCTGCTGAGCGTATCGGGCGTCTCGGCCGGACTGCAGAACACCGGGTGAGCCCGGGCCGGCGGTCAGTCCAGCCGGCGATCGAGGGCGTGGCGGGCCAGTGCCGCGCCGTAACGTTCGGTGAGCTGGATCATGAGATCCGGCGTCGCCCGGTCGAGGCCGAACACGAAGCCGGGGAAGTCGAGGTCTTTCTGCATCGCCCAGATCTCCTCGTGCCGGTCCGGTGAGAACATCTGCGCCGGGTCGCCCACGGCGACCCACCCGATCGGCACGGTCGACTCCGGCGGCAGCACCGTCCGCAGATGCACGACGGCATTGATGCGCACTTCGCTGCGCCGGCCGATGCGCGCGCCGTTGAACACGCGCGTGCCGGTCGCGAGGAACACCTCCTCGGCCACGGTCGCCCCCGAGATGCTGGCGGTCGGCCCCACGAGGACGTGCGAGCCGATGTGCACGGGGTGGGTGGCGCTGGCTCGCACCAGCGCGTTCTCCATCACGATGACGTTCTCGTCGAGGGTGATCGGGCCGCCTTCTGCGGTGAGCACGGCGCCGTGCAGCACCTGACAGCCCGCGCCGATCGTGACGTCGCCGGAGACGACCGCGGTCGGCGCCACGACCGCTTCGGGATGGATGCGGGGACGCGCCCCGAGATGCTCGAACTGCATGGTGTCCTCCTGCGCCCCAGGTTATGACGGCTTGTCATACGCGTCGAGGGCACCCGGAGGCGCCGCTAGGGTGAAACAGGCCGCTCCGCCCGTGAGCGCTGCCGGAAAGCTCCACCGTGACAGACACCCTCTCTCCCCTGCCGTCCGCCGTGTCCGCCGTGTTCGACACCGTGAAGGCGCGCAGCCCCCATGAACCCGAGTTCCAGCAGGCCGTCCACGAGGTGCTGCACTCCATCGCGCCCGTCATCGACCGGCATCCGGAGTTCGTCGCCAGCGGCGTCGTGGAGCGCCTCGTCGAGCCGGAGCGTCAGATCATGTTCCGCGTCCCGTGGGTCGACGACAACGGCACGGTGCAGGTCAATCGCGGCTACCGCATCCAGTTCTCGTCGGTGCTCGGCCCGTACAAGGGGGGCCTCCGCTTCCACCCGAGCGTCAACCTGTCGATCATCAAGTTCCTCGGCTTCGAGCAGATCTTCAAGAACGCCCTCACCGGTCAGGGCATCGGCGGCGCGAAGGGCGGCAGCGACTTCGACCCGCACGGCCGCTCGGATGCCGAGATCATGCGCTTCTGCCAGTCGTTCATGAACGAGCTGTACCGCCACCTCGGCGAGCACACCGACGTCCCCGCAGGTGACATCGGCGTCGGCGCCCGCGAAATCGGCTACCTGTTCGGCCAGTACCGCAAGGTCACCAACCGCCACGAGTCGGGCATGTTCACCGGCAAGGGCGTGCAGTGGGGCGGCGCGGAGGTGCGCACCGAGGCGACCGGTTACGGCGCGGTGTTCTTCGCCGAGGAGATGCTGGCCGTGCGCGGCGAGTCGCTCGAGGGCAAGCGCGTCGGCGTCTCCGGGTCGGGGAACGTCGCGATCTACGCGATCGCCAAGGCCCACCAGCTCGGCGCGCTGCCGGTGACGGCGTCGGACTCGTCGGGGTACGTCGTCGACGACGCCGGCATCGACGTCGACCTGCTCCGCCAGCTCAAGGAGGTCGAGCGGGTCCGCATCGCCGAGTACGCGGCGCGCCGCCCGTCGGCGCGCTTCGTCGAGGGCGCCCGGCCGTGGGAGGTCGCCGTCGACATCGCGATCCCCTCCGCCACGCAGAACGAGCTCGACGAGGACGACGCCCAGGCGCTCATCGCCGGAGGTGTGCGCGCCGTCTCCGAGGGGGCCAACATGCCCTCGACGCCCGGCGCCGTGGCCGCCTTCCAGCAGGCGGGCGTGCTGTTCGGACCCGGAAAGGCCGCCAACGCCGGAGGCGTGGCCACCTCGGCGCTGGAGATGAGCCAGAACGCGTCGCGGCAGCGCTGGAGCTTCGATGACAGCGAGCAGAAGCTGCGCGACATCATCGCCGACATCCACCACGCGGCCTTCGACGCCGCCGAGCGCTACGGCCACGACGGCGACTACGTCGCCGGGGCCAACATCGCCGGGTTCGAGCGCGTCGCGCACGCGATGCTCGCGCAGGGCGTCATCTGACCCCAGGCGCACGCGGCGCCGCGGCTCGGGCGGCGCCGCGGCTCAGGCGTCGACGGCGTCGGCCACCGGCAGCGGGTACAGCTGGTCGATGAGCTGACCCACCCAGGCGATGAGGTCGCCGTCGGCGACGCGCTCCCCACCGGCCGTCGGCAGCGGCACGACCATGGCCTCGCCGCCGGCGAGCACCTTCGACTTCGGGTACAGCCGCTGCAGCCGCACGCGCAGTGAATCGGATGCCGGTGCCGGCGCCACCCGCAGGTTGGGTCCCATGGCGACGACATCGGTGAGCCCGGCTTGCGCGGCGCGGCGCCGCAGCCGCGCGACGGCGACGAGCCCCTCGACCTCGCGCGGCGGTGTGCCGTAGCGGTCGGTGAGTTCGTCCACGACGAGGTCGATCGCGTCGGTGCTGGCCGCGGCATCCGTCCCCGTCTGCCCTCCCCCGTTCGTGCGCGCGTTCGGCGACGCGGCCGCGGAGAGCTTCTGATACGCCTCCAGGCGCAGCCTCTCGCTGTCGATGTAGCTCTCCGGCAGCCGGGCGTCGACGGGCAGCTCCAGCCGGAGCTCGGCGGGCCCTTCCACCTCGTCGCCGCGGAAGGTCGCGACGGCCTCGCCGATCATCCGCAGGTACAGGTCGAACCCGACGCCCGCGATGTGACCGGCCTGCTCGGCGCCGAGCAGGTTGCCCGCGCCGCGGATCTCGAGGTCCTTCAACGCCACCTGCATGCCGGAGCCCAGGTCGTTGTTGACGGCGATCGTCTCGAGGCGGTCGGCAGCGGTCTCGGACAGCGGCTTCATCTCGTCGTAGAGGAAGTACGCGTACGCGCGCTCCCGCCCGCGCCCCACGCGCCCCCGCAGCTGGTGCAGCTGCGACAGGCCGTACTTGTCGGCGCGGTCGATGATGATTGTGTTCGCATTGGCGATGTCGAGCCCGGTCTCCACGATCGTCGTCGAGACGAGCACGTCGAACCGGCGCTCCCAGAACCCGTCGACGACCTCTTCCAGCGCGTGCTCGCCCATCTGCCCGTGGGCGACGGCGATGCGCGCCTCGGGGACGAGTTCGGCGAGATCGGCGGCGACCCGCTGGATCGACTGCACGCGGTTGTGCACGTAGAAGACCTGCCCCTCCCGCAGCAGCTCACGGCGGATCGCCGCTGCGATCTGCTTGTCGCTGCGGGGCCCCACGTAGCTGAGGATCGGATGCCGGTCCTCGGGGGGCGTGGCGAGGGTCGACATCTCCCGGATGCCGGTGACGGCCATCTCGAGGGTGCGCGGAATCGGCGTCGCGCTCATCGCCAGGATGTCGACGTTGGTCTTGAGCTTCTTCAGCGCATCCTTGTGCTCGACGCCGAAGCGCTGCTCCTCGTCGATGATCATGAGACCGAGGTCCTTGAAGATCACCTTCTCGGTGAGGATGCGGTGCGTGCCGATGACCATGTCGACGGTGCCATCGGTCAGGCCGTTCAGCGTGTCGCGCGCCTCTTTTTCGGTCTGGAAGCGCGAGAGCGGGCGCACCTTGACGGGGAACCCCGCGAACCGCTCGGTGAAGGTGTCGAAGTGCTGCTTGACGAGCAGGGTGGTCGGCACGAGCATGGCGACCTGCTTGCCGTCCTGGATCGCCTTGAACGCGGCGCGCACGGCGACCTCGGTCTTGCCGAAGCCGACGTCGCCCGACAGCAGCCGGTCCATCGGGATGGGCCGCTCCATGTCGGCCTTGATCTCGTCGATCGTCTGCAGCTGGTCGGGCGTCTCGGCGAACGGGAACGCCTCCTCGAGCTCGCGCTGCCACGGGGTGTCGGGGCCGAACGCGTAGCCTTTCGCGGCCATGCGCGCCGAGTACAGCTTGACGAGTTCGACGGCGATGTCGCGCACCGCTTTGCGCGCCTTGCCCTTCGCCGCGGCCCAGTCGCTGCCGCCCATCTTCGACAGCGTCGGCGCGTCGCCGCCGACGTATCTGCTCAGCAGGTCGAGCTGGTCGGTCGGGACGTACAACTTGTCGCCGGGATGGCCACGCTTGGAGGGCGCGTACTCGAGCACGAGGTACTCGCGCGTCGTCTTGACGGCGTTGCGGCCGCCGCTGGACACCTCCCGCTGCACCAGCTCGATGAACCGGCCGATGCCGTGCGTGGAGTGCACGACGATATCGCCCGTCTTCAGCTGCAGCGGGTCGACGACGTTCTTGCGCCGTGACGCGAGCTTCTTCACCACGCGGCCGTCGGCGCCGATCGTGCGACCGTAGAACTCCGCCTCGGTGAGCACCGCGAGCTTCGCGTCGGGCAGCTCGAAGCCGCCCTCGAGCGTCGCGAGGACCGCGACGGCGACACCGGGTTCGGGCGCCTCGTCGAGGTCGTGCGCGGCGCGCGCGGCGATGCCGCGTTCGGCGAGGACATCGCGGGCGCGGTCGACGAGACCCGTGCCGGATGCCGCGACCACGACGCGCCAGCCGCTCGCCACCAGGTCACCGACATGGGCCGTCGCGCCCTCCACATTGCCCTGGAAGGACGGCACCGGGTTCGCGGCGACCCGCACGACCCCGCCCGCCGCGTCCGTGACAGGAGACGGTCGCAGATCCGCGTCCTCCGCCTGACGTAGGTCCGCCTCGGCATCCGCGGCGCCGGAGTCGAAGCCGCTGAAGGTCCACCAGACCCCGCCCCGTTCGGCGGCGGCGGCCTGCAGTTCGGGGAGGGTGAGGAAGTCGCCCGCACCGAGGTCGACGGGGGTGTCGGCGCCGGCGACGGCGGCGCTCCAGGCCGCCTCGAGGAACTCCCGGTTCGTCTCGCCCAGCGTCATGGCGCGGCCGACCGCGCGCTCCGGGTCGACGAGGGCGGCCGCGGTGCCGCGTGGCAGGTAGTCCACGAGCGGCACGACGGCGTCGGCGACCGCCGGAAGGAGCGATTCCATGCCCTCGACGGGAATGCCCTCGCTCATCTTCTCGAGCATGGCGCGCAGCCCCGGGAACCGGTCCTGGAGGGCCGCCGCCCGCTCGCGCACCGGCGGTGTCAGCAGCAGTTCGCGGCTGGGCAGCAGTGTGACGGCGGTGACCTCACCGGGCAGCGAGCGCTGATCGGCGACCGAGAACGCGCGGATCTGGTCGACCTCGTCGCCGAAGAACTCGACGCGATACGGGTGATCGGCCACCGGCGGGAAGACGTCGAGGATGCCGCCGCGCACCGCGAACTCACCGCGGCGGGAGACCATGTCGACGCGGTGGTAGGCGAGGTCGATCAATCGGCGCACGACGGCGTCCAGTTCGGCGCCGCGGGCACCGGCGACGAGCTCGACCACGCCCGCGTCGGTGAGTCCCGCCGCGAGGGGCTGCAGCGCGCCCCGGACGGATGCCGTGACGATCAGCGGGGTCTCGCCTCCCGCCGCCTCCCAGGCCGCGACCGCGCGTAGGACGGACAGCCGTCGACCGACGGTTTCGGTCGACGGGCTCAGCCGCTCATGCGGAAGGGTCTCCCACGCGGGGAAATGCAGCACCTGCGCGTCGGGGACGAGGCTCTGCAGCGCCGCCCCGAGCCCCTCGGCGCGGCGGCCGGTAGGAGCGATCGCCAAGAGGGCCTCCGGGGCGCCGCTCGCCCGGCGGCGCTCGAGGAGCGCGGCCAGCATGGGCGCGTCGAGGCCGGTGACCATCGAGAAGTCGGTGTCGACGAGGGCGGCATCGACGGCGGTGCGGACCCCGCTCGCCTCGCCGTCAGCCTGCAAGAGGGCGCGCACGATCCCGGAAACAGTCACCGGACGAGTGTACGGTGCCCCGCCGACACGACGGCCGCCGCCGGGCCCCTGCGGGCCTCACCGGCGCCGCGCGGGTCGACCCTAGGATGAGGTCGTGACCGACAACCCGCCCCCGCCCCCGGCCCCGCCGCAGTGGGGATACGTGCAGCCGGCGCCCGGCGCGCCACCGGTGTTCGCGGCGCCGCCGGTCGGATACGGTGCGCCGCACCCGTCGGCGGAGCCGCCCGCCGCCGCACCGGCGACCCTCGGCGCCAGCGCGCTGGGCGTTGCGCTCCTCGCCGTCGTCGGTGCGACGCTGCTGAGCACGATCACCGGTTTCGCCGCCGCCGAGGGCGCGATGCGCCACGCCATCGGGGTCTCCCCCGAGGGCCTGGAGAATCTCACCGATACGCAGCTGCTGGCGTTGCTCAGCCCCGTGCGCACGCTCGTGCTGTGGGCCGAGATCGGGTTCTGGGCCGGGACCGTCCTCGGCATCTGGGCCCTCATCCAGGGCATCGTCGCGATCGCGACGCGCCGCGGCCGCGGGCAGGGCATCGCCGCCGTCGTGATCGCCGCCCTCGGCCCCCTCGCGTACGGCGTCGCCGTCGGGATCGCCGTGACGCTCGGCGTCGCAACCGGCGCGTCGGGCTGACCGGCACATCGGGCTGACCGGCGCCGCGGTTTCCGCGGCTACGCGCGCGGCGCGTGATGCCGCTGCTGCGCGGCGAGCAGGCCCTCGCCGATGAGCTGCTCCACGGCATCCGCCGCCTCATCCAGCACGAGCGGCAGCTGCGTGCGCTCGGCGGACGAGAACGGGTCGAGCACCCAGTCCGCCGGATCCTGCCGGCCCGGCGGCCGGCCGATCCCGACGCGCACCCGGGGGAAGTCGGCCGTCCCGAGCGCCTTGGCGACGTCGCGGATGCCGTTGTGCCCGCCGTGTCCGCCGCCGACCTTCAGCTTCAGGGAGTCGAAGGGGATGTCGAGCTCGTCGTGCACGAGCACGACGCGCTCCGCCGGGACGTCGTAGAACCGCGCGAGCTGCGACACCGGACCGCCGGAGGTGTTCATGAAGGAGTTCGGCGTCGCCAGCACGAGCTTTGCCGCACCCGGCCGCAGCCACGTCTCGGCGACCCGGGCGTTCGCCTTGTGCGCCCGCAGGGTCTCGCCGCGACGGGCGGCGAGTTCCGCGATCACCATCTGGCCCACATTGTGGCGCGTGCTCTCGTAACGGGGGCCGGGGTTCCCGAGCCCCACGACCAGCCAGGTCTCAGCCATCTGCGTCCTCTCCCACGACTCGGGGTGCCGGCGGGAACGACGGAGCCCGCCCCACCAGTATCGGTGGCGGCGGGCTCCGGACGTTGCGTTCCCGATTACTCGGCGGCCTCTTCGGCGGCCTCGGACTGCTCCTCGGCGGCAGCCTCGTCGGCGGCCTCGATCTCGTCCGACTCCGCGATGGTCGCGGCGGGCACCGAGATCGCGACGACGAGCGTCTCGGGCTCGGTCACGAGCGCCGCACCCTTGGGGAGAGTCAGGTCGGCGGCGGTGATGTGCGTGCCGTCCTCCAGGCCCTCGACGTCGACCTCGACGGTCTCGGGGATGTGGGTGGCCTCGACCTCGAGCGTGACGGTGGCGTTGTCGAGGTTCGCGATCGTGCCGGCGAAGGGCTCACCCAGGACGACGACGGGCACGTCGACCTGGATCTTCTCGCCCTTCTTCACCACGAGCAGGTCGATGTGCTCGATGATCTGGTGCACCGGGTCCTTCTGCACGTCCTTGACGAGGGTCAACTGCTGCTTGCCGGCGACCTCGAGCTCGAGCACCGCGTTGGCGCGACGGATGAGCAGCGAGACCTGGTGGCCCGGCAGCGACACGTGCACCGGCTCGGTGCCGTGGCCGTAGATGACGGCGGGGATCTGGCCGGCCGCGCGCAGGCGACGGGCGTATCCCTTGCCGAAGTTCTCGCGGACCTCGGCGATGACCTTGGTGTCGGTCTCGGTCGACATGATGATTCTCCTTGCGAGCGGCTGATCCGCCCTGATCTGGGGTCTGGGTCTCGACTCGAACGCACGCGCGTGAGGAACGCCCCGCAAGGCCTCACCGCGTCGATCACGGATGCCGGGGCCCTGGCGGGCGGCATCCCTCGCCGAAGTACGGCACGAGTCTACCAGTGACCCCGGTACGATGAAGACGACCCCTTCCCCACTCGCGAGGAGTACCCATGGACTACGGCTGGATGTCGCACGCACTCCTGTGGCTGGTCGGACTCATGACGGTGGGCGCCACCGTCGGCGTCATCGGCGCGATGTGGTCGATGGGGCGCTCGGGCTACCGCAAGGACTGACCCGTCACGAGCGCGGTGATGCGCGCCACGACCGACGGCAGGTCGGCGTCGTTCGCGACCCGGAAGCCCGCCTCGTCGCTCGCGAGCGGCTCCAGCGTGTCCAGTTGCGAGTCGATGAGAGATGCCGGCATGAAGTGATCCCGGCGCGAGACCCTCTTGCGCAGCTGCGTCGGCGTCACGACGAGTTCGACGAAGACGGTGCCCGGGGCGAGTGAGCGGATGCGGTCGCGGTAGGTGCGGCGCAGCGCCGAGCACGCGACGACCGCGCGGGGCCGGTGCAGCGCGTGCGCGACGGCGTCCAGCCACGGTGCCCGGTCGGCGTCGGTCAGGGCGACACCGGCCGACATCTTGGCGATGTTGGCCCGCGGATGCAGGTCGTCGCCGTCGATGAACTCCGCGCGCAGCGCTGCGGCCACCGCCGCGCCGACGAGCGACTTGCCCGATCCGCTGGGGCCCATGACGACGATGCGCATGCCGCCATCGTGTCACGCCGCGCGACGTCACACGGCGGGGCACGCCTGCCGCACGGGACTACGCTGGAGGTATCCCGCGTTCGATTCTCAGGAGTTCTCCGTGTCTGCATCCGCACCCCTCCAGCCCACCGCCAACATCGGTGTCGTGGGCCTGGCCGTCATGGGCTCGAACCTCGCCCGCAACCTCGCCAGCCGTGAGGGCAACACGGTCGCCGTGTTCAACCGCAGCCGCTCCAAGACCGATGAGCTGCTCGCCGCGCACCCCGAGGCCGAGTTCGTCCCCGCGTTCAGCTACGAGGAGTTCGCCGCCAGCCTGCAGAAGCCGCGCACCGCGATCATCATGGTCAAGGCCGGCGGCGCGACCGACGCGGTCATCGACGAGCTCATGAACGTCTTCGAGCCCGGCGACATCATCATCGACGGCGGCAACTCGCTGTTCACCGACACGATCCGCCGCGAGAAGGCCGTCCGCGAGGCCGGCTTCAACTTCGTCGGCATGGGCGTCTCCGGCGGCGAGGAGGGCGCGCTCCTCGGCCCGTCGCTCATGCCCGGCGGCCCCGACGAGGCGTGGGTGACCCTCGGCCCGATCCTCCGTTCGATCGCGGCGGTCGCCGAGGGCGAGCCGTGCGTCACGCACATCGGCCACGACGGCGCCGGCCACTTCGTGAAGATGGTGCACAACGGCATCGAGTACGCCGACATGCAGCTGATCGCCGAGGCGTACGACCTCATCCGCCGCGCGACCGGCAAGACCCCGGCCGAGATCGCGGACATCTTCGCCGAGTGGAACCGCGGCGAGCTGGAGAGCTACCTCATCGAGATCACCGCCGAGGTGCTGCGCCAGACCGACGCCGCCACCGGCCGCCCCCTCGTGGACGTCATCCTCGACCAGGCCGGCGCCAAGGGCACCGGCGCCTGGACCGTGCAGACCGCCCTCGACCTCGGCGTGCCGGTGTCGGGCATCGCCGAGGCGACCTTCGCCCGGTCGCTGTCGAGCCACCCCGAGCAGCGCGCGGCGGCATCCGCACTTCCCGGCCCGGAGCTCAGCGGCGGTGAGGTCCTCGCGGGCGAGGATGCCGCGGCGTTCATCGAGCAGGTCCGTCTGGCGCTCTACGCGTCGAAGATCGTCGCGTACTCGCAGGGCTTCGACGAGATCCGCGCCGGCGCCGCCCAGTACGGCTGGAACATCGACCTCGGCGCGGTGGCGAAGATCTGGCGCGGTGGCTGCATCATCCGCGCGCAGTTCCTCAACCGCATCGCCGACGCGTACGCCGCGACGCCGGACCTTCCCGTGCTGCTGACCGCGCCGTACTTCGTCGACGCGCTCACCCGGGCGCAGGACTCCTGGCGGAGCATCGTCGCCCTTGCGGCGGCCTCCGGCATCCCCGCCCCCGCCTTCTCGTCGTCGCTTGCGTACTACGACGGGCTCCGCGCCGAGCGCCTGCCGGCCGCCCTCATCCAGGGCCAGCGCGACTTCTTCGGCGCCCACACCTACAAGCGCATCGACAAGGACGGCACCTTCCACACACAGTGGTCGGGCGACCGCACCGAGGTCGAGGCCGAAGACACCCACTGACGGGTTCGCCGAGCGGACCCGTTGCGCGCGAGCGTGCCGGTTGCCGACAGTACGCAACCGGCCCGCTCGGCGATAAGGGGCCCGCTCGGCGCGCGTGGCGACTCTGGCGCGGATGGCGGTTCCGGCGGGGCGCGGGGCTACAGCCAGTCGTTGCGCTTGAAGAGGATGTACAGGCCGGCGCTGACGGCGACCATCAGTCCGAGCGCGAACGGGTAGCCCCACGCCCAATCGAGCTCGGGCATGACCCGGAAGTTCATGCCGTAGATACCGGCGACGAGCGTCGGCGCGAAGCCGATCGCCGCCCAGGACGAGATCTTCTTCACCTGGTCGTTCTGCAGGATGCTGGTGCGCGTCATCTCGCTCATCTGATCGTTGCGCCGCTGGTCGATGATCGTCGCGTGGATCGTCAGCGCGTCGTCGAGGGTGTGGCGGAAGGCGCTGACGCGCGCGTCGAGATAGCGGGCGCGGTCGGCGATCTCGCGGAACCCGGGCGCCTCCTCGTCGGGTGAGGCGGCGCCGACGACCTGCTGCAGCCGGTCCATCATTTCGGGGAGCGGCGATGTCGCATGCTGCAGATCAATCACCTCCCGCTGCAGCGCGAAGATGCGGCGGGAGACCCCGGCGTCCTCGCCGAAGAGCTCCTCCTCGATCTCGTCGATGTCGTGCTCGATGCCGTCGAGCACGTCGCGGTAGCCGCGGGTCACGAACTCGAACATGCCCCACAGCACCCCCATCGGGCCGCGCTGCGCGATCTCGGGGTGCTCGTCGAGCATCCCCCGCATCCGCTCCAGATCGACCTCGCCGTCGGGCGAGATCGCGACGAAGAAGTCGGGACCGACGAAGACGTCGACCTCGTGGCACTGCACGGTCTCGGTGGCGTCGTCGTACTGCGCCGGCTGCGCCACGACGAACAGGTGCGCGCCGATGCGGTCGAGTTTCGAGCGCTGGTGGGTCCGCAGCGCCGTGGCGACCCCCAGATGCTCCAGGCCCAGGGTCTCGGCCACGTCCCGGACCTCCTCGGGGCGCGGCGCCGTCAGCGCGACCCACAGCATCCCGCCCTCTCGCCGGGCGTCGGCAAGCGCTGCGTCCAGCGGTGCGTCGAGGGGGTGGGGCGTCCCGTCGCGGTAGACGACGCAGTGCGGCTGAGCCATGGGTCACACCCTAGGCCCAGCCGCACCGATGAAGCCGCGTCAGCGGGTGATGTCCTTGACCGTGCCCTTGTCCAGACGCAGCCGGCGGCGGGCGCGGCGGGCGACCGCGGAGTCGTGGGTCACGACGACGAGGGTGAGCCCCTCGGCGTTCAGGTGCTCCAGGACGGCGAGGATCTCATCGCGCATGTACTCGTCGAGGTTCCCGGTGGGCTCGTCGGCCAGCAGCACCCGCGGGCGCTTCGCGATGGCCCGGGCGATCGCGACGCGCTGCTGCTGCCCGCCGGAGAGCTCTCCGGGACGGTGGTCGCCGCGGTCGGACAGATCGACGCGGGCGAGGGCGTCGGCGACGCGCTCCGCCCGCTCCGCGGGCGCCAGCCCCAGCGGCTCGAGGCCCATCGACACGTTCTCGGCCGCCGTCAGGGTCGGGATGAGGTTGAACGCCTGGAACACGAACCCCACCTCCCACGCCCGCACGTGCTCGAGGTCGGTGGCGGATGCCGTGGCGAGGTCGGTCTCCCCGATCATGACGTGTCCCGTGGTCGGGGTATCGAGCGCCCCCAGCAGCTGCAGCAGCGTCGACTTGCCGCCGCCGGTGGGGCCCTGGATCGTGACGAAGTCGCCCGCGGCGATCTCGACGTCCACCCCCTTCAGCGCCTGCACGACCCGGCCCTTCTGCTGGAAGGTCTTCGTGACGCCCGCGAGCCGGTACGCCGGCACGGTGGGGGTGGCCGCGGCATCCGCCACGGTGTCGTCGATCATGGTCATCTCTGTCTCCTCGGTGGTGTCGGGTCGGGATGCCGCGCTCACGCGACCGCTCGCAGGGCTTCGGCGGGGCTGAGCTTCGCGGCGCGCCAGCCGCCGAACGCGCCGGCGACGAGGCCGCCCGCGACGGCGAGCAGCAGGGCGGCCACGACGATCCACAGCGAGAGCGGCGCGTGCAGCACGATGTCGGTCGCGGTCTGCGTGAACTGGGCGCCGAAGCCCCCGCCGCCGCCCATGCCGCCGTTCTGCCCGGTGCCGCCGCCGGCGCCCGGGCCGCCCTGTCCGCCCATGCCGGCCATCGTCGCCGGGGCCGACGAGATCGTCGGCGCGACGAGGTTGATCACGAGCACACCCACAAGCCCCAGCACGACGCCGGCCGCACCGCCGATGAGCGCCTGGACGACGGACTCCCCCGCCACCTGTCCGACGACGCGCGAGTTCGACCAGCCGATCGCCTTGAGGGTGCCGAGTTCCCGCGTCCGCCGGGAGATGCCCGAGATCGTGAACAGCACCGCGAGGGCGACCGCCACGGCGAGCACGATGATCGACAGCCACGTGCCGAGGCTCGTGATGAGCGAGCTCGCGCTGGAGAGGGAGCCGGAGACCGTCGAGGCGAGGTCGGACTGCGAGCTGACGGTCGCGTCGGGCAGGGCGTCCTGCAGCGCCGTCTGCACCGCGGAGATGTCGTCGCTCGAGGCGGCCTGCACGTACACCGTCGACAGCACGTCGCCGGCGCCGGAGAGGGTCTGCGCGACATCCAGCGGAATGTAGACGTTCGAGGCGGTGTCGGCGCTCGACGAGGCCGAGGTCACGATGCCGACGACCTCGAAGCTCGTCCCGCCGATGTCCATGGTGTCGCCGACGGCGACGCCGGCGCTCGTGGCGTAGGTGGCGTCGAGCACGGCGACGTCGGCTCCGGCGTCGGAGGCTTCGAGCGCGCGCCCGTCGCTGACGGTGACGGCCGACATCGGTCCGACGGCGTCGGCGTCGGGGTCGATGCCCAGCACGGTGAAGGAGTCGACGCCGAACGAGCCGCCGCCGAACCCGCCGCCGGGGCCGCCCTGGCCTTCCTGCGGGGCCTGTCCCCCGGTCTCGCCGTCGGTGGTGCCACCTTCGGTGGGCGCCTGCGGCAGCTCGCCCGAGAACGTCGTGTTGGTGAGGCTGAGGGCGCCGGATGCCGCGGAGACGCCGTCGATCGCGGTCACCGTCTCGAGGGTCGAAGCGTCGAGCGTGCCGCGCATGAAGTCGGTCGTCAGGCGCGACTGGCTGAGGGTCGTCGTGCCGTCGTCGGACGTGCTGCCCCCGTCCTCGTCGAAGTCGAACTGCGGCCGTCCGCCGCCGTCGGCGCCCGGCTCCGCCTGCGCGCCGGTGACGGTGAGGTCGGTGCCGACGCCGTAGACGGATTCGAGCGCCTGCGCCTGGGCATCGCGGATGCCGGCGGACAGCGAGTTGACGATGATGACGAGCGCGATGGCGATGGCGAGTCCGATCGCCACGATCGCGGTCTGCTTCTTGCGCCCCGACAGCTCGCGGCGCAGGTACGTCCAGTACATGGGTCTCCTTCTGGCGCCCTGACGGATCGAGACGGCGCCGACGCATCGACGCTAGGAACGCCCGTGATGCGCCGCCTCGGCCCCGGTTATGCGGAACTTATGACCTGCGCCGTCCTCGCGTGACGGGTGAGCGCCGGCATCCTCGCCTGATCCATAGGTTTCCCATAGCCGCAGCCATAGCCATCCCACAGAGTCGTCATGAGAATGGAGGACATGACCGCTCCCGCCCCCACTGCCGCCCTTCACCGCGCCGACGGCTCACCGTTGCGCGTGCTCGTCGTCGACGACGAGCAGATGCTCACCGACCTGCTGTCGATGGCCCTGCGCATGGAGGGGTGGGAGGTCCGCAGCGCCGGCTCGGGGTTCGACGCCCTGGCGCAGGCGCGCGAGTTCGACCCCGACGCGATGGTCCTCGACATCATGATGCCCGACCTCGACGGCATGTCCGTGCTGCAGCGGCTGCGCCACGCGGGCAACGACGTGCCGGTGCTGTTCCTCACGGCGAAGGATGCCGTGGCGGACCGCGTCGCGGGACTCACCGCCGGCGGCGACGACTACGTCACGAAGCCCTTCAGCCTCGAAGAGGTCGTGGCGCGCCTGCGGGGGCTCATGCGCCGCGCCGGGACGGCGATGGCGGAGGGCGCCGACCCGATCCTGCGAGTGGGCGACCTGACCCTCAACGAGGACTCGCACGAGGTCGAGCGCTCGGGCACCGAGATCGAGCTGACGGCCACGGAGTTCGAGCTGCTGCGCTTCCTCATGCGCAACCAGCGCCGCGTCGTGTCGAAGGCGCAGATCCTCGACCGCGTCTGGAACTACGACTTCGGCGGCCGGTCGTCGGTCGTCGAGCTGTACATCTCGTACCTGCGCAAGAAGATCGACGCCGGCCGCGAGCCGCTCATCCACACGGTGCGCGGCGTCGGCTACATGATCAAAGCGCCGCAGTGAGCACCGCCCCGGCCGGGACCGACGTGCGGGACGCCCCGCGCGCCCGGCATCGCTGGAGCCTGCAGACCCGCCTCATCGTCACGGTGGTCTCCTTCGTCGCGCTGATCCTGGTGGGGATCGGGTTCGCGACCGGGACCATCCTGCGCTCGATCATGGTCGAGAACCTCAACGCGCAGGTGTCGGAGGCCTCCACCCTGGTGCAGCGGATGATCCAGCCCGACAGCACGGCGACCCAGGTGCTGAGCGCGGGCCGGCAGGAGAACGGCACCCTGCTCGTGCTGCAGACCTTCAGCGGGCTCTCCGGCGCGTACGTCGACCACGACGGCAATGTCGTCGAACTGACCACGGACGAGATCTCCCAGCTCATGCCCCAGGACATCGATGCCCAGGGCTGGGGAACCCTGCCGGTCGCGGACGTCGGCGAGTACCGCGTCAAGTTCCAGGGCACCCCGGGGGGCGTGTTCTACCTGGTCGGCATGCCGACCTCGGAACTGACCTCGACGGTCGCGCAGATCCTCACGACCGTGGCCCTGCTGACCGTCGGCGGCCTGCTGGTGCTCGCGGCGCTGCTCGCCCTCGTCATCCGGCAGTCGCTGAAGCCGCTGCGCTCGGTCGCCGACACCGCGGCTCGGGTCGCCGCGCAACGCCTCGACTCGGGCGACGTCACGATCACCGAGCGCGTGCCGGCATCCGAAGCCGGCGACTCCGACGAGATCGGCCGGGTCGGCGCGGCGCTGAACACGCTGCTGGACCACGTCGACACGTCCCTCGCCGCCCGTCAGCGCAACGAGGAGCGGATGCGGGCGTTCGTCGCCGACGCGAGCCACGAGCTGCGCACGCCGCTCGCCGCGATCCGCGGCTACTCCGAGCTGTCGCTGCGGTCGCTGAAGATGTCGCGCGACGCCGGCGCGCGCGCGACGAAAGCTCAGCTGACGGCGACCGCGGACCAGTCGCAGCAGGGACTGGAGCGGATCCAGGCGGCATCCCTTCGCATGACGACCCTCGTGGAGGATCTGCTGCTGCTGGCGCGCCTGGACGAGGGCAAGGAGCTCGTCTACGGCGCCGTGGATCTCACCCGCGTCGTCGTCGACGCCGTCGCCGACGCGCAGGCCGCCGGTCCCGACCACGAGTGGGAGCTGGATGCCGGGGAGGAACCCGTCGTCGTCGCGGGCGATGCGGTGCGGCTGCACCAGGTCATCGCGAACCTGCTGACGAACGCTCGGGTGCACACCCCCGCCGGCACCCGCATCGTGGCGAGCGTCGCGGTAGCCGATGGTGAGGCCGTCGTGCGGATCGCCGACGACGGGCCGGGCATCGACCCCGCCATCGCCGACGAGCTGTTCGAGCGCTTCGCGCGCGCCGACACCTCACGGGCCCGCCAGACCGGCGGCACCGGCCTCGGCCTGTCGATCGCGAAGGCGATCGTGACGGCGCACCACGGCACCATCACCGTCGACAGCGAGCCCGGCGCGACCGTGTTCGAGGTGCGCCTGCCCGCGCGGCCCGCGACCCCGGCATCCTGACCCCGGGCCCGGCGTTCGACAGTCACTTACGCACAGTCCCCCGTGGCGACACCGTGCCCGAGCGACTGCGCAACGCGGATGCCGCCCGCCGGGCCGCTCGTTCGACCGGCGTTCGACAGTCGCTTACGCACAGTCCCCCTGGCGACACCGTGCCCGAGCGACTGCCGAACGGGGATCAGTAGCCCGAGAAAGCGTCGGTGGTCAGCGAGCGGGCCTTCTCCAACGCGGGCGCGAGGTCGGCGATGAGTCCGGGCGGGCCGGAGATGTACGCGTGCCGCGCGCCGATGTCGGGGACGACCTGCAGCAGGCCCTCGGCGTCCAGGCGCACGCCCCGCGCCCAGCGCCAGTGCGACGGCAGGGTCGCCGGTTCATTGCGGGTGAACACGATGACGGGGATGCCGGCATCCTCGAGGTCCTGGCGGAAGGCGAGCTCCCCGGCATCCGAGGCGACGTAGACGAACACGACGTCGCGGTCCTCCCCCGACAGCCGCAGATGCCGCAGCTGCGAGACGAACGGCGTCACGCCGATTCCCGCCGCGACCATCAGGACGGGCGCCGACGGCCGCGCCGGCAGCACGAAGTCGCCCCATACGCCCGTGACGGCGAGCGTCTGCCCGGGCTCGACGAGGGCGAGCGCCTTCTTGTAGCTCGACTGAGAGCCCTCGCGCAGCGCGATGCGCACCTCGGGCAGCTCTTCGGGTGCCGAGACGATGGAGAACTCCCGTCGCGTGCCACGGGCGTCGGGATGCGGGTGGGGCACCTCCAGCTCGAGATACTGCCCGGCGGCGAAGCGGAACCGCCGCTCGGCGCGGAACGCGAGCTCCCGCACCGTCGGCGTCAGCGGGATGCGGCCGAGGTAGGTGAGCCGGACGGCGGTGCGCACGGCGAACGCGAACGCGAGCAGGTTGCCGATGAGCAGCGCCCGCTCCTGGCCGAGGCTCACCTCCCCGACGTCGATCGGCCACCCCGCCAGCACGCCGACGAGCGCCGCGACGGTGAACTGCTGCCAGCGCCGCGGCGGCAGGGTGAGCGGCTCGGACAGCATGAACGCCCCGAGGAACAGGAAGGGCGACGACCACAGGATCTGCCAGAACACGGTGCTGCCGTCGAACTCGAGCCCGACCTGCTGGTACTGGATCGAGGTCCGCACGAACGCGACCGCGACGGCGATGACGAGGAACAGCGTGATGACGCGCACCTTCTCGGTGCGCACGAGGACGACGAGCCCGAAGATGATCACCGGCGCCGCGAGTGCCGGCGCGCCGACCCACCAGGCCGATGAGCCGAGATCGGGCAGCCACACGCTCAGCACCGTCAGGAACGCCGCACCGACCGCCGCCGGGTTGAAGATGTGCCGCCCCTGCCAGGCGAGCAGGTACTTGGATGCCGAGGCGACGACGCCCGCGATGAGCAGGCCGACCAGGCCCAGCGGCTCCACTGTGGGCCGCAGCACGAACAGCAGGATGAGCGTCGTGATGAGCGAGGACTCCCAGCGCCAGTTGCGGCCGAGGAGCCGGTGTGCTACGGCATCCGTCGCGGCGGACGCCCCCGCCAGCACCGCGAGCCCCGCCAGCAGCTCCCCCGGCGCCGGTCCCACGAGACCGAAGAACGACAGCACGAAGGCGATCACGGCGAGGGCGGCGAGGGCCAGCACGACGAGCCGGTACATCGACACGCGCCCGACGACGGCGAAGACGCGGTTCCAGACGACGGTGAGCGAAGACATCACAGGAACAACTCTGCCGTACTGCCGGGTGACCACTCGACGCGGCCGTCGGTGGTCATCCGCACCCACTGCGCGCCGCGCTCGGCCGCGAAGCGCGGTCCGCCCTCGAAGAACAGGGTCGTCGCGACCGCGTCGGCGGTCATCGCGTCGGCGGCCACCGCCCACGTCGCCGCGATCGTGCGCACCGGCTCGCCGGTGCGGGCGTCGAGCACGTGGTGCAGCCC
>JAEYAG010000163.1 GCA_023451265.1 Actinomycetes bacterium
GGTGGGGGGGGGGGGTCCCCCCCCGGCCACCTCTCCACGTACGACACAGGAGTGACATGCCCCTCCGGCGCTTCCTCAACTGGCTCATCATGAGCGTCATCCTCTTCTTCGTCATCTCGGCGCTGATCTTCGTCCTCGTCTCGCTCACCCCGGGTGACGCGGCACGGGCGATCGTGGGTCCGACCGCGTCGGCGGAGCGGTATGAGCAGGTGCGGACCGAGCTCGGCCTCGACCTCCCCCTGTGGGCGCAGTACGGGCGCTGGCTCGGGAACCTCTTCCAGGGCGACCTGGGCACCTCGATCGTCAGCGGCGTCCCGGTCGCCCAGGTGCTGGCCGACCGGCTGGAGCCCACCCTGGCGCTCATCATCTGCACGTTCCTGTGCGCGTCGGTGCTCGGCATCGTCCTCGGCGTCATCGGCGCCGCACGCCCCGGCGCGGTCGGCAAGGCCGCCGACGTCGGCAGCGTCATCGGCTCGGCGGTGCCGAGCTTCTGGATCGGCCTCGTCCTCGCGACGGTGTTCGCGGTGCAGCTGCGCTGGCTGCCGACGACCGGCTACTCGCCGCTCGTCGACGGGTTCGGCCCGTGGCTCGCTCACATGATCCTGCCCGTCGCGACGCTCACGATCGGCGGCACGGCGCTCCTCGCGAAGCAGACGCGGGATGCCGTCAGTGAGCAGCTGACGTCACCGCACATCCTCCTGCTGCGCGCCCACGGCGTGAGCGAGCGCCGGATCCTCTGGAAGCACGCGCTGCGCGGCGCGGCCGTCCCGACCGTGACGATCCTCGGCATGAAGATCGTGGGACTCACGAGCGGCACGGTCCTGGTCGAGAGCGTCTTCGTGATCCCCGGCTTCGCGGGCTACTCGGTCAACGCGACGCTCCTGCACGACCTTCCGGTCGTGCAGGCGATCACCCTCATCTTCACGATCGTCATCATCGTGACCAATCTCTTCGTCGAGCTGGCGTACGCCCGCCTCAACGTGAAGGAGTCCGCATGAGCACCCCGTTCGCTCCGGCCGCCGAGGCCGAGACCGCACGCGACGAGCGCACCGTGCGGCCCCTGTTGGTGCTGCTGCTGAGCCGCCCGCAGTTCGTCGTCTGCGCCGTCATCGTCGCCCTCATCGTCATCGCGACGGTGTTCGCACCCGTGATCGCGCCGTTCTCCCCCACCGCCCAGGATCTCGCGAACACGCTCGCCGGGCCGTCCACCGCGCATCCGCTCGGCACCGACGACCTCGGCCGCGACGTGCTGTCGCGACTGCTGTACGGCGGCCAGGTGACGCTCCTGGGCGTCGTCCAGGCGATGGTCGTGTTCCTGCTGCTGGGCACGACGCTGGGACTCATCGCCGGCATGTCGCGCGGCGCCGTCGACACCGTCATCGTGCGCCTCGCCGAGATCCTGCTGAGCGTGCCGTCGTTCATCATCCTGTTGGTGATGCTCTCGATCGTGCCCGGCAACATGACCGTCGCGATGATCGCGCTCGGCATCCTCACGAGTCCCCTGCTCATCCGCGTCGTGCGCGGCACGACGCGGACCGTCCGCAACGAGCTCTTCATCCGCGGTGCGCGCACGATGGGCCTGACGGAGACGCAGATCACCGTGCGCCACGTGCTGCCGCGCCTTGCGGGGCCGATCATCGTGCAGGCCACGATCTTCTGCGGCGTCGTCATCATCGCCGAGACGGGCCTGGGCTACCTCGGTTTCGGCGTGCAGCTGCCCGCACCCAGCTGGGGCAACATGGTGCAGACCGCGAGCGAGAACATCAGCCGGTCGCCGTGGCTGCTGATCCCGACCGGCGGCACGATCATCATCACGATCATGGCGCTCATGCTCCTCGGCGACAGCGTCCGCGACGCTGTCGCCGAGCGGTGGGCCGGTCCCGCTCCGCGGCGGCAGTCCGCGCGGCGGAAGCCGGTGGCGGCGCAGGCCGCCGCCACCGGCGATCCCTCGGCCCTGCTCGAGGTCGACGGCCTGAAGATCGTCGTCGACGGGCCGGAGGGCGAACGCACCCTCGTCGAGAACGTGTCGTTCTCGCTCGCACGCGGTGAGGCCCTGTGCCTCGTCGGCGAGAGCGGCTCGGGCAAGTCGATCACCTCGCTCGCACTGCTCGGCCTCAGCCGCGGCACGCGCGTCGCTGCGGGCACGCTCCGCATCGACGGCCGCACGATCGACACGGGCGACGCCGACGCCATGCGGCGCCTGCGCGCATCCGAGTTCGGCTACATCACACAGGACCCGCAGCCCTCGCTCGACCCGACGATGCGCATCGGCGACCTGCTCGTGCAGCTCGTCCGCCTGCACCAGAAGGTCGACAAGAAGACGGCGCGCCGGATCACGCTCGAGCTCCTCGACCGCGTGCGCATCCCCGACCCCGCCGCCGTCGCACGCCGCTACCCGCACCAGCTGTCGGGCGGCATGGCGCAGCGAGTCGTGATCGCCGCGGCGCTGAGCGCAAAGCCGAAGATCCTCATCGCCGACGAGCCGACGACCGCGCTGGACGTGACGGTGCAGGCCGAGATCCTCGCGCTACTGCACGAGCTGTGCGACGACGACGACTCGATGTCGCTGCTGCTGGTCACCCACGACTGGGGCGTCGTCGCCGACATCGCCGACCGCGTCATCGTGATGCGGCACGGGCAGCTCGTCGAGGAGGCGCCGAGCGCGCAGATCTTCCGCGAGCCGCAGCATCCGCACACCTGCGCGATGCTCGCCGCCGACCCCGCGCGGCTCGACGTGCACCCCGTGCGCTCCGCGACCGAGCTGCTGCTCGAGGTGCGCGACCTGACGATCTCGTACACGGGCCGCCGCGCCGACGGCAAGCCGACGCGGACGACCGCCGTGAAGGGCATCGACCTCGACGTGCACCGGGGCCGCACGCTGGGCCTCATCGGCGAGTCCGGTTCGGGCAAGTCGAGCATCGGCAACGCGATCGTGGGGCTGGCCGCGGCCGAGTCCGGCAGCATCCGCCTCGACGGCGAAGAGCTCGTCGGGGCATCCGCCGCGCGCCGCCGTCAGCTCAGCAGCCGCGTGCAGATCATCTTCCAGGACCCGTACGGATCGCTGAACCCCGTCCGCACGATCGGGTCGACGCTCGCCGAGCCGCTCACCCTCGCGCACGGGGTGGGGCGCCGCGAGGCCGCCCGGCGCGTGCGCGAGGCCCTCGAGCGCGTGGGGTTGCCGGCGGCCGCTGCCGACCGCTACCCGGCGCAATTCTCCGGCGGTCAGCGCCAGCGCATCGCGATCGCCCGTGCGATCGTGCTGGGCCCCGAGCTGATCGTGTGCGACGAGCCGGTGAGCGCCCTCGACCTCACGATCCAGGAGCAGGTGCTGACCCTGCTGTCCTCCCTGCAGGACGACCTCGGCATCGCCTACCTGTTCATCTCGCACGACCTGTCGGTCGTCCGCAGCTTCTGCGACGACATCGCCGTCATGTACCGCGGCTCGATCGTCGAACGGGGCACCGCGCAGGACGTCATCGGAGACCCCACGCATCCGTACACGAGGTCGCTGCTGGATGCCGCGCCAATCCCCGACCCCGCCGTGCAGCGCCGTCGGTCGCTCCAGGCGGAGAGGTACGTGGCATGAGCCGCGGCATCACGATCCGCGACGTCGCCGACGAGGCATCCGTCTCGATCGCGACGGTGTCCAACGCGATGAACCGGCCCGGGCGGGTGTCGGCGCAGACCCGCACACGGGTTCTGGAAGCCGCCGACAAGCTCGGCTACGTCCCCCAGTCGACCGCCAACTACCGCGCCGCGACGGCACGCAAGCGCCTCGGCGTCATCGCGCCGTTCGCGAGCTACCCGTCGTACGCGGCGCGCCTGAACGGCGTCCTCGAGGTGCTCGGCGTCGACCGCACCGAGACGATCGTCTACGACCACCCGTCGGCGAGCAGGTCGCCTTCGCCGCGCCTCGCATCGCTGCCGTTCTCGGGCACGCTCGAGGGGCTCATCATCATGGGCGTGCCCGTCGACACGGGCCTGAGCGACCGCATCCTCGACCGCGATCTGCCGACCGTGCTGATCGACTCGAGCCACCCCCGCTTCACGTCGATCGTGCTCGACGAGGCGCACGGCGCGCGGCTCGCCGCCGAGCACCTGCTGGCCCGCGGGTTCGAGCAGTTCGTCTACGTCACCGAGGGCCAGGTCTCCAACGACTACATCTCGCAGGGCACGCGCCGTCTCTCCGGCTTCGTGCAGGCCCTCGCCGACAACGGCGTGACCGACGACCGGCTGCACCGCATCACGGCACGGTCCGGCGACATCGCCGCCGGGCGCGCCGCCGCAGAGTTCGTGGCGTCCGTCGCGCGCAGCGGCCGCGTGGGCGTGCTCGCGGGGCACGACACGCTCGCCGCCGGCGTCGTCGGCGGCCTGCGCGGCCTCGGCATCGCCGTGCCCGATCGGGTCGGCGTCATGGGGTGGGACGGCGGCGCGATCGTCGAGGCCCTAGGGCTGTCGACCGTCGCGCAGCCGCTCGTCGACTCGGGCCGCATCGGCGCGCAGCGCCTGATGTCGCTCGTGCGCCACGAGTCGGTGCCGATCGAGCGGATCATCCTCACTCCGACGCTCGTTCCCGGGATCACGACGTGACGGCGCCCGCCGGCGACCTCGCGACCCTCCTGCGGGCGGTGCACGAGGCGCGGGGCGACGAGGAGGTGCCGCTGCCCTCCCCCGAACCGCACGACGGACAGTCGGTCGCGCAGTGGCGCGCCGAGGTGGCGCGCGCCCGGGCGATGGCGGATGCCGGTGCCCTGCGCCACCGCGCCCTCGTCGACCGTGCGTCGAAAGAGCTGTTCGGCACCACCGTCGCCGAGCTGCTGCCGCCCGTCGGGCCACTCGCCCGGTACACGATCGATGTCCCGGTGCCCGCGGACCCGCAGCCCGGCGGGAATGCGCCGGGCGGCGGCATCCCCGCGGGGCCCGGCGCGCGCGTGCCCGACCCCGCGACGACCGTGCGCGTGAGCGTCACGACCCCGACCGATCCGCAGTCCGTGATCATCCGGCTGCACGGCGGCGCCTTCTGGATGGCCGGCGGCACCGCCGCCGACAGCATCGACGCCCACCTCATCGACCAGCTGGCGCACGTCGCGCGCGCCGTCGTGCTGAACGTCGACTATCGGCTCGCGCCCGAGCATCCGTTCCCCGCCGCGATCGTCGACACGCTGACCGTCCTCGACGCCGTCCGCGACGGCAACCTGGGGCTCGCGACGGAGGCGGCGGCGCCGATCGCGCTCGTCGGTACCTCGTCGGGTGCGAACATCGCGACGGTCGCCGCGATGGCGGATGCCGCGCGCCGCCCCGCATCGCCCCTGCGGGGCCTGGGCCTGCTCGTCCCGTCGGTGCTGCTGACTCGGGTACCCGACGGCGAGGCCGCCCTGCGCGTGCGCAGGCAGCAGCTGCGCGGATACCTCGGCGAGCTCGCGCTCGACGACCCATGGGCTTCGCCGGGGGTGCTCCCCCGGATCGCCGGCCTGCCGCCCACTTTCGCCGCGATCGCGTCGGCCGACGAGGTCGCGGCGGGTGGTGAGAGCCTGTGCGCTGCGATCGAAGCCGGCGGCGGCGAGGCGACGGCGCGTATATACGAGATGACGCATACGACGGCGGCGCCCGCGGTGGAGGCCGCCATGATCGGGGATCTGGCGGAGGCGATGCGCGACGCGCTGCACCCCTGACGGGATGTCGGGCGTGCGTGGCAGGATGAGCGCATGCCCGAGATGCCGGAGGTGCAGGGGCTCGTCGACTTCCTCGCCGAGCGCACCACGGGTGTCGCCGTCACGAAGGCGACCGTCGCCAACATCGCGGCCCTGAAGACCTACGATCCGCCGATCGAGGCACTGAAGGGGGCGACGATCACGGGGGCGGCGCGCCACGGCAAGTTCGTCGACCTGTCGACCGATGCCGGCATCCACCTCGTCTTCCACCTCGCCAAGGCCGGGTGGCTGCGCTGGTATGACCAGCTTCCCGCCACGGTCATCCGCCCGGGCAAGACGCCGATCGCGCTGCGCGTCGGCTTCGGCGACGGCTCCGGGTTCGATCTCACCGAGGC
>JAEYAG010000165.1 GCA_023451265.1 Actinomycetes bacterium
GGGGCGGATGCCGCGACCACCAGCCGCACGTCGACGTCCTCGCGCCGCAGCCGCTCCGCGAGCAGGTCGCCCGCGGCGCCGTCGCACGCGACGATCACCCTCACGGCGTCGCCCCCGACGACGGGACGACCGAGAGGCTGGAGCCGTCGGCGATCGCCGCGAGCGCGGCGGCCAGGTCGGCGCGGGAGATGACGAGCTCCACGGCGGTGCCCGCCGAGCCCATCATGGACTCGTCGCGGTCGACCGAGACGACGGTCGCCGATGCGACGAGGATGCGCGGGGTGTCGTAGACGCCGCGCTCGAGCTGCGGCGCCGCCCACACCTCGACCGTCGCGCCCGCGGCGACGGCAGCCGGCACGGCGGTGGCGCTGCGGATCACGACCGTCGTGGTGCGCGCCTCGGCCGCATCGCCGACGGCGTCGCGCGGCACCAGTTCGCCCGCGGCGACGGTGCGGGTCGCGACGGCGCCGGGGGTGAGGGTCGCCGGCGACGCGTACGCGTCTTCGAGCGGACCGAGCGCGACTTCGACGACGCGCAGATCGTCGGCATCCACCGCCTGTCCGGGCACGATCGTCCGCGCCGCGGCGAACACCGGCGCGGTCTGGCGGGCGGCCGCGACGACGAACCAGACGCCCGCGATGGAGACGACCACCAGGGCGATGCCCAGCAGGAATCTCACGTCCGCCCAGAAGGCGCGCGGCCGGGGGCGCGCAGTGACGGGAAGCTCGCTCATGCCCTCATCGTCACCGATCGCGCGGCATCGCGCCGAGGTTATCCACAGCCTCGGCGTGGACCGGTCTGCCGGGATCGGTACGCACGCATAATGTCCTCATGCCCGAACCCACCGACTCCGGTGTGCGCCTGCTTGCCCCATCGCAGGTCGCGGAGATGCTGCACCTCCCCGTCGACGAGGTGATCGCGCTGGTGCTGGACGGGCGGCTGCGCGGCGCCAGGATCGGCACTCCGGCCCGGTGGCGGATCGAGGCCGACAGTGTGGCGGAGTATCTCGACGACCAGGCGGAGGAGGCGCGGCGGATCGCGCTGTGGCGCGAGTCGAACGCGGCGAGCTTCCCCGAGCTGTGGGGGCGGGGAGCGGTCCGAAACCCCGACTGACGGCGCCGCGCGCCGGTCAGGGCAGCTCGAGCGGCGCGTCGAGCGCGACGGCGGCGATCGCCTCGAACGGCACGACGCGGAAGCCGGTGACCGCACCCGACCGGCGGGCCTCGCCGGCGTCGTGCAGCGCGAGATCGAGGTGGTCGGCGCCGGCCCGGTCGATCGTGCCGTGCAGCACTTTTCCCGTCGTCAGCCGCACCGTCACCGCGACGCGGCGGCGCACGACGTCGCGGAGCACGAACCCGAGCCCCATGCGCTGCCCGAGGGAGTCGCCGGCGGAGGCGTCGCGGACGCTCCCCAGCAGGTCTTCGACCGGCAGGGCGAGCGCCTGCACGGCGGCGAGCGGAACGATCCACAGTGGTCGCACCGCGAGGCGCCGCTCGCCGTCGCCGTGCGCGGTGCCGGTGAGCCCGAACCAGTCCGCCCCCACCCGTGAGACGCGACCGTCGAGCACCGAGCCGTCCGCCAGTTCGCACGACACCGGCCGCGCCGACCCCGCCGCGGCGATCGCGACGAGCCGCTCCCGCAGCCGCACCCTCGACAGCCGCAGCCGCTCGGACTCGGTGTCCAGCGCGGCCCGCTCGGCCTCCCATTCGGAGTCGAGCTGGTCTTCCAGGTCTTCGAAGAATCGATCCCAGCGCACGAGGGGAGCGTACGCGGATGCCGGCGGAGCCACCCGTTCTGTCCACAGGCGCGCTGTCCACAGGTTGGAGGATTCTCATCCCACGGCCTGGGCCGCTGTGCTGTACTCATGCCACGTCACCCATCCCGCTCCCCATCCGGTACAACGACAGGAGGTTCGGCTCATGGCCCCTCCCCCCGGCGGTGCCTCCGGCGCCGCATCCCGCTACGGTTCGGCACTGGATGTCGCCGAGTATTTCGCCCCGCAGCGCACGTCGACCGACGCGCTGCCGGCCCCCGAGCCGCTGCTGAAGAACCTCACGATCGGCGTCCTCGAGGTGCTGGCCGGGGTCCGCGAAGTCGACCAGCTCGCGCGCTGGCTCGGCGAAGACGCCTTCCGCGCGCTCGTGACCCGCGCCAACCTCTCCGCCCGTGCCCGCAACGCGCGCGGCGTCACCCCGGCCCGCCCGGCCTACCGCATTCTGTCGACCCACACCACCTCCCCCGCCGACGGAGTCGTGGAGGGCGTCGTCATCACGGCAGGACCCGCCCGCACCCGCGCGGTGGCGGTGCGCCTCGAGGGCTGGGACGGCCGCTGGCGGGCGACCTCGCTGGGCCTGCTGTGACCCTCGCCCGCTACTGGCGGTAAGAGGCGAGGAAGTTCCCGAGCCGTTCCACGGCCTCGGTGAGCACCCGGGCTTCGGGCAGCGTGACGATGCGGAAGTGGTCGGGCGTCGGCCAGTTGAACCCGGTGCCCTGCACGAGCAGGACGTGCTCGGCGACCAGGAAGTCATAGACGAACTTGGCGTCGTCGCGGATGTCGTGGACCTCGGGATCCAGCCGCGGGAACGCGTACAGGGCTCCGCGTGGCTTGTGACACGTGACGCCGGGGATGGCGGTGAGGGCCTTCCACGCGGCATCCCGCTGCTCGTGGAGCCTGCCCGTCGGGGCGATGAGCGCGTCGATGGACTGCACACCCGACAGCGCCGCCTGCACCGCGTGCTGGGCGGGAACGTTGGGACACAGCCGCGTCGAGGCGAGCAGCTGGATGCCCTCGAGGAACCCGGCCGCGTGCTTCTTGGGTCCGGTGATCACGAGCCAGCCCGACCGGTAGCCGGCGACGCGGTAGGTCTTCGACAGCCCGTTGAAGGTGAGGCACAGCAGGTCGGGCGCGAGCGTCGCGAGCGGAATGTGCACGGCGTCGTCGAACAGGATGCGGTCGTAGATCTCGTCGGACAGCAGCAGCAGCGAATGCTCGCGCGCGATCTGCACGATCCCCTCCAGCACCTCGCGGGAGTACACCGCGCCGGTGGGATTGTTGGGGTTGATGACCACGATCGCCTTCGTCGAGGGCGTGATCTTCGACCGGATGTCCTCGAGGTCGGGCTGCCAATCGTTCTCGTTGTCGCAGCGGTAATGCACCGGGGTGCCGCCGGCGAGGCTCGTCATGGCCGTCCACAGCGGGTAGTCAGGAGACGGGATGAGCACCTCGTCGCCGGTGTCCAGCAGCGCCTGCATCGTCATGGTGATGAGCTCGGAGACGCCGTTGCCGAGGTACACGTCGTCCGGGTCGAACTTCGGGAACCCGGGGATCTCCTCGTAGCGCGATACGACAGCGCGGCGCGCGGACATGATGCCGCGGCTGTCGCTGTACCCGTGCGCGTGCGGGACCGCCTCGATCATGTCGCGGACGATCTGGTACGGCGCTTCGAACCCGAAGATCGCCGGGTTGCCGGTGTTGAGCTTGAGGATGCGGTGCCCGTCGGCCTCGAGCCGGTCGGCCTCCACCAGGGCGGCTCCACGGATCTCGTAGAGGACGTCCTTGAGTTTGGATGACTGGTCGAGGATGCGGGGACTCATCGCATCAGGATATGCCCGCGCCGTGGCCGCCCCAGCCGGAGGCCGCATGCCAATCGCCCCGTCGTGGCCCGCGACCAACAACGCGACGGACGCAGGCGCCTCTTCGCTGCTACGTAGACAATTGTCTACCCGCTTACGGAGTGAGCGGTGCCGAGGTCATGGCGCGACTGAGACAGCTCGATCTCGATCCGCACCTGATGGCCGACCTGGCCGCTGCGCGCGACGAGCCCGGGCGGGATCTGTGGGGATGAACGAGCGCGCACTGCTCGACACGTCGACGGTCTTCGCGCTGTTCCAGGAGAAGCGCACGTTCACCGTCTCCTCGTTCGACCGGGTCGCCGTGAGCAGTCTGACGTATGCAGAGGTGCGCCTCGGGATCTCGATGGCGCGGTCCGCCGACGTCGCGCGAGCGCGGATGGCCGCGCTCGAAGAGCTCCAGCGGGTGTTCGGCGTCGGCATCCCCTTCGACGACCGCGCTGCCGAATGCTACGGCAGAATCACAAGTCGCGTCGAATCGACCCGAGGCGACACGTAGAGCTCCGCGTCGACTACTTCTTGCGGTCGGCGGCGCGGCGCTGGGCGCGGTTCTGCGGGGCCGCGGCGGGAGCGGATGCCGCGGCATCCGTCTTCTGCCCGAACGCGCCGCGGGGCGCTTCGGCTGCCGGCTGCTGCTGCGGGGCGACCGCCGCAGCCGCCTGCTGGCGCACCTTGGAGGTCGCCGCCTGCTGCACCTGGCCGCGGTCGTTGCGCACCTCGACCTGACCGTCGGCCCCGGCGGCGGTGTACTGCAGCTTCTGCGCCTCGACGGGAGGCGCCTGCAGCCCCTTGGCCTCGACCTGCCCGTCGCCGGTGGCGCGCACCTCGACGTCCAGGTTGTAGAGGAATCCGACCGACTCCTCCTTGATCTGGCCCATCATCGCCTGGAACATCTGGTAGCCCTCGCGCTGATACTCGATCAGCGGGTCGCGTTGCGCCATCGCCCGCAGACCGATGCCGTCCTTCAGGTAGTCCATCTCGTAGAGGTGGTCGCGCCAGCGCCGGTCGAGCACCTGCAGCACGACGCGGCGCTCGAGCTCGCGCATCGCCGGCGCGCCGAGCTTCTCCTCGCGCGCGGCGTAGGCGATCTTGGCGTCGGAGAGGATCTCCCGCTTGAGGACCTCCGCGGTGACCCGGCCCTTGTTGCCGCTCTCGGCGACGACCTCGTCGATCGTCACCGACACCGGGTACAGCGTCTTCAGCTCGGTCCAGAGGGCATCGAAGTCCCAGCTCTCGGTGTGACCGCTGGAGGTGTGGTCGTCGATGATCGCGCCGATCGCGTCTTCGATGAAGTGGTGCACGCGATCGGACAGGTCGTCGCCCTCCAGCATGTGGCGGCGGTCTGCGTAGATCGCCTCGCGCTGCCGGTTGAGGACGTCGTCGTACTTCAGGACGTTCTTGCGGATCTCGGCGTTGCGCGACTCGACCTGGCTCTGCGCGCTCTTGATGGCGCGAGAGACCATCGTGGACTCGATCGCCACGTCGTCGGGGAAGTTCGTGCGCGCGAGGATCGCCTCGGCGGCGCCGGACTGGAACAGGCGCATGAGGTCGTCGGTCAGCGACAGGTAGAAGCGGCTCTCACCGGGGTCGCCCTGTCGTCCCGAGCGGCCGCGCAGCTGGTTGTCGATGCGGCGGGACTCGTGACGCTCGGTGCCGAGGACGTACAGGCCGCCGGCCTCGACGACCTTGGTGGCCTCTTCGGCGACCGTGTCGCGCATCGAGGTGTACACGGCATCCCACTCCGACTCGTACTCCTCCGGCGTCTCGACCGGGTCGAGGCCCTTCGCCTTCAGCTCCTGCACGGCGAGGAACTCGGCGTTGCCGCCGAGCATGATGTCGGTACCGCGACCGGCCATGTTCGTTGCGACCGTCACCGCGCCCAGGCGCCCGGCACGCGCGACGATCTCGGCCTCACGGGCGTGGTTCTTCGCGTTGAGCACCTCGTGCTTGATGCCCTTCTTCGCGAGCAGCCGCGACAGGTACTCGCTCTTCTCGACCGAGACGGTGCCGACGAGAACGGGCTGGCCGGTCTCGTGACGGCGCGCGATGTCCTCGACGACCTGCGCGAACTTGGCCTGCTCGTTCTTGTAGACGAGGTCGGGCTGATCCTTGCGGATCATCGGCTTGTTCGTCGGGATGGGCACGACGCCCAGCTTGTACGTCGACATGAACTCCGCCGCCTCGGTCTCGGCGGTACCGGTCATGCCGGCGAGCTTGTCGTACAGGCGGAAGTAGTTCTGCAGCGTGACGGTGGCGAGCGTCTGGTTCTCAGCCTTGACCGGCACCCCCTCCTTCGCCTCGATCGCCTGGTGGATGCCCTCGTTGTAGCGGCGCCCCACGAGGATGCGTCCGGTGTGCTCGTCGACGATCATGACCTCGTCGTTCATGACGACGTAGTCGGTGTCGCGCTTGAAGAGGGCGAGGGCCTTGATCGAGTTGTTGAGGAAGGAGATGAGGGGGGTGTTGGCCGACTCGTACAGGTTGTCGATGCCGAGGTAGTCCTCGACCTTTTCGATGCCGGGCTCCAGCACGCCGATCGTGCGCTTCTTCTCGTCGACCTCGTAGTCCACGCCCGCCTCGAGGGTCTTTGCGATCTTCGCGAACTCCACGAACCAGCGGTTGGCCTCGCCCGAGGACGGCCCGGAGATGATGAGCGGGGTGCGCGCCTCGTCGATGAGGATCGAGTCGACCTCGTCGACGATCGCGAAGAAGTGGCCGCGCTGGACGAGGTCCTGCTTCTGCCAGGCCATGTTGTCGCGCAGGTAGTCGAAGCCGAACTCGTTGTTCGTGCCGTAGGTGATGTCGGCGTTGTACTGCTCGCGGCGCACCTCGGGGGTCTGACCCGCGATGATCGTGCCGGTCGTCATGCCGAGCGCGCGGTACACGCGGCCCATGAGCTCGGACTGGTAGCTCGCGAGGAAGTCGTTGACGGTGATGACGTGCACGCCCTGGCCGGCGATCGCGTTGAGGTAGACCGCGAACGTCGCCGTCAGGGTCTTGCCCTCACCGGTCTTCATCTCCGCGATGTTGCCGAGGTGCAGGGCCGCGCCGCCCATGATCTGCACGTCGTAGGGGCGCTGGCCGAGCGTGCGCTTGGCGGCCTCGCGCACGGCGGCGAACGCCTCCGGCATGAGCTTGTCGAGCGACTCCCCCGCCTCGTGGCGGGCACGCAGCTCGGCGGTCTCGCCGCGCAGTTCCTCGTCGGTGAGCTGCGCGTAGTCCTCTTCGAGGGCGTTCACGGCCTTCACGACCTGCTGGAGGCGCCGGAGGATGCGTCCTTCGCCGGCGCGGAGCAGTTTCTCGAGGGGGTTGGCCACGGAGGATCTCCATCTGTCGGATGCGGGCGACGTCGGGTGCCGCCCGGTACCGGGCGCGACGGCGCACGGCATACCTCGTCATGTTACCCGGCTGTGACTTTCCTTGGCTGACCCGCACCTGGATGCCGGGCCGCGCCGCCCCTGCCGCCCAGTGCGGCGGTCGCGGTGAATCGGCTGTGCACCCGGTATCCGTCTGGCAATGCCCGTCGCCGCCGCGCATAGGATCGGAATATGGCTGGATTCTGGGGTGCCCGCAAGCAGGAACGCGCGCAGCGCGAGGCGGCGGATGCCGAGCTGGGTCGCCGCGCCGACGCGGCGCTGGTCGAGGCCGACGAGCGGCTGCGCACGACCGCCGACGAGCTGCTGTTCGCCGAGCTGGAGCTCGGAAAGGACGCCACGCGCGATCTGCGCGACGCGCTCGAGGCGGTCCGCACTCACCTGGGCGAGGCGTTCACGCTGAACCAGCTCAACCACGACCACATCCCCGACACCCCGGAAGAGCTGCGCACCCGCAACTCGCGGATCATCCAGCTCTGCGACTGGGCCGAGGACCTCCTCGACGATCGGCTGCAGGCCCTCGCCGAGCCGGTCGCCCGCGCGCGGCGGGCACCGGAGATCATCCAGGGCATCCGCGCCGAGGTCGCCCGCGGCACTGACCGCGTGCCCCGCGCCGAGGCGACGCTGCAGCGACTGCAGGCGCGCTACTCCCCCGAGGCCCTGCACAAGATCGCCGGCAACCCGCGCGAGGCGGCGCAGCTGCTGGAGTTCGCCACGCACGGCGCGGACGTCTCCACCGCCCGGCGCGAGTCGGGGCAGCGCGAGCAGGCGAACCTGGCGCTGGAGACCGCGATCGAGGCGGCGCGCCGTGCCACGACCCTGCTCGACGCCGTCGACGCATTCGAGGTGGAGGCGCTGCGGGCCGAGTCCACCCTCGACGCGATCGTGGAGGACTCCCGGGGCGACCTCGCTGCGGCCAAGGACCTCATGCACGTGCCGGCTGTGACCGAGGCGATGGCGACCCTCGACCGCGAACTGTCGCAGCTGACGCCGGCCGGCGCGAAGCCCGACCCGTTCACCGAACTGACCCGGTTGCGCGAGGCGAACGCCGCCCTGGACGCCGCCGTCGCCAAGGCGCGGGCGCGCGCGGCCAACCCGCCGCCGCCCGAGGCGCACGTGCGTCACGCGATCGACGACGCCGACCGGCAGCTGGGTGTCGCCCGCAGCGTCATCTCCGGCCACCGCGGCTGGATCGGCGCCGACGCCCGCACCCGGCTCGCCGAGGCCGAGCGCATCCGCCTGGAGTTGTCGACGCTGTCGGGCCAGCCGATCCCCGAGGACGATCGCGAGCAGGCGCTGATCGATGCCCGCCGCTGCGGGCAGCTCGCCGCCGAGGCGCTGCAGCTCGCGCAGCGCGACATCGACTCCTCGCGCCCGAACGACGACCACTGGGGCGGTCCCGGCCAGGGCGGCTGGGGCGGCGGACGCCGCGGCGGGGGCGGCGATGTCGTCGGCGGCATCCTCGGCGGCCTCGTCATCGGATCGATCCTCGACGGCATCTTCGACTGAGCCCTAGGCGGCCGTGGGCGCGCCTCGCCGTCCGTCAGATTCCGAGGACGAGGCGGATGCCGCGGCGCCCGCGCCCGGCGGCATCCTCGCGATCATCGTCATGAAGGTGCTGTTCGCGATGGACGTGCTGCCCACGGTGCAGGACAACCCGCCCTTCCCGTTGCGCGCCGCCCTTGTCGCGATCGACGCGCTGCGGTTCTGATCCGGGGCGCCGCACAGACAGGCCGAAGGCCCCGCACCCGCCGTGTGGCGGATGCGGGGCCTTCGCGCGTGCTCAGGAGGCGAGTTCCTCCTGCACCGGCGGGGCGCTCGCGGTCAGCGAGATGACGCCGTAGTCCCATCCCTTGCGGCGGTAGACGACGCTCGGGTGGTCGGTGCGGGCGTCGATGAACAGGAAGAAGTCGTGGCCGACCAGCTCCATGCGGTCGACGGCTTCCTCGACGGTCATCCACTCCGCGTCGAAGACCTTCGTGCGGATGACCACGGGCGTGTAGTCCTCGTCCGCCTCATCACCGGCGATGACGGGGACCGCGCCGGTCGCGACGGCGCGCAGCACATCCGCGGACGCCGGCTGCACGTCGATCCCGGCCAGCGAACCGCTGCCCTTGTCGAGCTTCGCGCCGCGCGGGTGGTTGCGGGAGTCGACGCGCTTCTCCTTCGCGCGCCGCAGCTGTTCGGCGAGCTTGTCGACGGCGAGGTCGAGCGCGGTGAACTTGTCGCCGTCGGTGGCCTCGGCCCGCACCAGCGGGCCCTTGCCCGTGACGGTGAGCTCGACGGTCTCCTCTTCGCGGCTGCCGTTGTGGTAGGCGCGATGCGTGACCTTGACGTCGAGGCGCTGCGCCCTCGGCGCGAGCGTGCCGATCCGGACGGACTTCTCCTCGGTGACGGTGCGGAACCGATCGGAGATGCTCACTCCGACGCCGACGATGCTGGTTTCCATCCTTGACCTCCTTGTTCCGGTCCGCCCGGTCAAGGGCGGACCCTGAGTTCGCCTTGGTCTGTCCCACGCTATCCGGGCGCGTGGCCGGTGTCACCTATGAATCGCTGGAAGTAATCCTGTGCGGCTGGTGGAGGCCACCGTCGCCGCCCCGAGCACCCGCGCCCCGCCCGCCCGCAGGGCGC
>JAEYAG010000067.1 GCA_023451265.1 Actinomycetes bacterium
GTGGCGGAAGTGACAGGATTTGAACCTGCGAGGCGAGTTACCCCGCCTACATGGATTCCAGCCATGCTCCTTAGGCCGCTCGGACACACTTCCAAGGGGAGATCCTATCATCGGCGGCGCGAGCCGCCGTCCCGCCGCGGGTTCAGGCGGGCAGGGCGATCTCTCGGGTGCGGTCCCACGGCTCGGTCCACCCGAGCCGGTCGAACAGCGCATCCAGCAGCAGCGCCGTGAACCCCCAGACGAGGTGCCCGTGCACCTCGAAGGCCGGCCCGCGCCACTCCTGTCCGCCGCGCCGGATGACGGTGACGCCGCGGTTCTGCGGGTGGAGCAGGTCGGCGACGGGCGCGCGGAAGACGTCGGCGGACTCGGCGACGTCGACCACCCGCACCGGCGACGGATGCCGCCACCACCCCAGCACGGGTGTGACGAGGTGGCCGGAGAATTCCAGCGGCACCTCGTCGAGCGTGCCGAGCACTTCCACTCCGGAGGGGTCGAGCCCGGTCTCCTCGGTCGCTTCGCGCAGCGCCGCGCCGACCGGTCCGTCGTCGCCCGGGTCCAGTCGCCCGCCGGGGAACGCCACCTGCCCCGGGTGCGAGCGCAGCGTCGCGGCGCGCGCCAGCAACAGCACGTCGAGATCTCGCGACACCGCGGCATCCTGGGCCTCGTGCGCGCTCGGCAGCGCATCGAGCACGCCGAACAGGATCAGCACCGCCGCGGGACGTGCGGCCGTGCCGCGCGGCAGGGTGCGCAGCGGCTCATCCCACGTCTGCGGCGATGTCGCCACCTGCAGCAGCTCGGCGCGCGCCCCGGCGACGGCGGAGGGATCGGAGGGCACCCGATCAGGCTACGCCCGCCCGCCGGTCACGGGCGCCGCCCCGGTCCCCTGCCGCCGCGCGGGCCGCCGGCCCCGGCGAACAGGGCGGCGAGCAGCGGCACGACGGATGCCACCATCAGCACGATCCCGAAGACGTCGTCGACGGGACGCAGCAAGATGCCGCCGATCAGCAGGCCCGCGAACAGGATCGCCGCCAGTATCCGGGCCGCGAGCCGCTCGAGGCCGTCGATGCGGCGCTCGAGGCGCGACAGGTCGACGGCGACCGTACCCTCCTCGAAGCGCGTGATGATGCCGTCGATGCGCTGCGGCAGGCGCCACGCGGTGCTCATGGCGTCGCCGGTCTGCTGAAGGAGGTCGCCGACCATCCCGCGGCTCTCGTCGCGCAGGATCTGCGTCGCGAAGGGCTCGACGGCGTCCCAGATGTTGAACTGCGGGTCCAGTGCGCTGCAGACGCCCGAGGTGAGGGACATCGCGCGCACAATCAGCAGGAAGTTCTCCGGCAGCTGGAACGGCAGCGCGCGCACGACGTCGCCGAACTCGACTGCGAAGTCGCGAAACTCCCGCGGGTCGACCTCTCGCAGCTGCGCGAACCCCATCCCGCCGAACCGCTGGAACAGCTGCGTGAACGCGCGCTCGAGGTCGGCCGTCCCGGCGCTCGGCAGCAGCGCGCCGACGGCCAGCATCCCCGCCACGAGCCCGGCGCCGTCGCGGGCGGCGACGGCGAGCAGGACTTTACGCAGTCCCGCCCGCAGCGTGTCGTCGACGGTGCCCATCATGCCGAAGTCGATGAAGGTCAGCGCGAACCGGCCACCGCCACGGGGCGTGACGAAGACGTTGCCGGGGTGCGGGTCGGCGTGGAAGAAGCCGTGCGTGAACAGCTGCTCGAACATCGTCGACGCGAACGCCGCCGCGACGGCCGCCGGATCGATGCCCGCCGTCCGCAGCGCCGCCACGTCGGTGATCTTGATCGCGGTGACGTCCTGCAGCGTGAGGACGCGGCGGGTCGTCCGCTCCCACACGACCTCGGGAGCGGTGACGCGCTCGTCGCCGGCGACGTCGGCGGCGAAGCGCTCGGCGCTCCCCGCCTCGTGCAGGTAGTCGATCTCCTCCCGGCTCGTCGTGGCGAACTCCTCAACGAGCGCGGGCATGTCGACGCGATCGGCGACGATGCGGATGCGCGCGAGCCACCCCGCGACGCGGCGGAGCGCCGCGAGGTCGACCGCGACGATCTCGTCGATGCCGGGCCGCTGCACCTTGACCACGACGGCCCCGAGCCCGGTCAGGTCGGTGTCGGCGGGAGTGAGGCGCGCGCGATGCGCCTGACCGAGGGATGCCGCGGCCACCGGCGTCTCGTCGAACCAGGCGTAGGCGCGTTCCAGCGGCATCCCCAATTCGGCCTCGGCGGCGCCGCGGATCTCGGCGAAGGCGACGGGCGGCACCTCGTCCTGCAGCCCCTCCAGCTCGCGGGTGATCTCCGGCGGCAGCACGTCCAGGCGCGACGACATGAACTGCCCGACCTTGATCATCAGTCCGCCGAGCTCGACGGCGAGCGCGTGGAAGCGCTCCGCGATGCGCTGCATGCGGGCGCTGCGGTTGCCCTCGCCGATGCGACGCAGCCCCACCCGCGGCAGGAACAGGTCGTACCACCACGTCTGCGCGAGGCAGAGCGCGGCGAACCGGAGGATGCGGCGGTATCGGGCGCGCGCGGCCGATGCCACCGTCAGTCCTGCGCGAGCAGGGCGTAGAGGCGCCGGCGGGCCTCGTCGAGGATCTCGACCGCCTGCTGCACCTGCTCCGGGGAGCCGGTGCGGCCGACCTGCGCGGCCGCCTGAGCGAGCTCGAACCCCGCCTTCGGCAGCGCGCTCATGCGTCCGCCGTCGCGCTGGCCGGGCGTCTCCCACGGCGCCGGCTTGTCGGCGGCGGCGTCGGCCTCGGCTCGTCCCGCCGCGGTGAGCGCGTACGTCTTGCGGCCGCCCGCCTCTTCGGCGGTGATCAGGCCCTCGTCGGCGAGCAGCTGCAGCGTCGGGTAGACCGATCCCGCGCTCGGCTTCCACGCTCCGCCGCTGCGCTGCTCGATCTCCTGGATGATCTGGTAGCCGTGCATCGACTGCTCGGCGAGCAGCGCGAGCACGGCGGCGCGGACGTCGCCGCGGCCCATGCGGGTGCCGGTACGCTGCTCGAACGACGCGCGCAGGTTCTCCATCGCCTCCCACATGCCGCCGGGGCCGCGACCGCGCCCGCCGAATCCGCCGCTTCCGGGACCGGTGCCGAAGCCCGGTCCGCCAAAGCCGTGGCCGCCGAATCCTGCACCTGCGAATGAACCGTTCATGGTGACCTCCCGAGGTCGCGCCGCACGTCGGCGATAGTGAACGATATATCGTTAGGCTGGATCCTCGCCGTGAGTCTGCGCGCGCAGCAACGAGAGACAGGTCACAGCAGGTCGTCGACGGCGATGGTCCGCAGGCCCCGGTCGTGCAGCACGAACTGTGCCCGCAGGGCGACGCCCGCCTCGCGGCAGTCGCGTGCCATCGCCCGTGCCCACGCCAGATCTC
>JAEYAG010000145.1 GCA_023451265.1 Actinomycetes bacterium
GGCGACGAGGGCGCCGGGTTCACCGGAGCGGATGCCGGTGCCGCGGCCGCCGCGGGCGCCGGCATCGCCGGGGCTTCGGGAGAGCGCGGCACTCCGACGACGCCCGCGCTGATGCGGCTGCCGGGGCGGTATTCCGGCTGCGCAACGGGGTCGCGCGGCGTCGCGAGGGACGGCAGTTCGACGCGCTCGGGGGTCGGCTCCGCCTTGACCGTCTTGCGTGCGACGCGCATGCGCTTCTCGTCATACGGGTTCAGGCCGTGGCGCACGTCGACGAGCCAGACCTTGCCGATACGGTCGTGCCAGCCACGGCCACGCCGCTCGAGGTCGAACGTGGGCGACAGCAGCACGAGCGCGGGGCCGACTGCCGGAAGGATCCCGGATGCCGCCACGATGATGTACCGCAGGAGCACCGCCCAGACGCCGGGGCGCTCCAGGGTCATCACGTTGACGCTGCGGATGCCGGTGACCGCCTTGCCGATGGTGATCCCCTTGAGACCGTGCAGCATCCACTGCACCACGACGTAGACGAGGGACAGCGCAACCGAGACGGCGGCCATGATGACGGCCAGCACGAAGTCGGGATGGTTGACGAACCCGTAGGGCGAGATGGCTCCTGTCGCGAGCTTGAGCAGCAGGGGGATCGCCCCGAGCCACAGCGGCAGCTGCAGGATCAGCCAGATCGCGATGTCGATCGCGAAGGCGAGCGCGCGCCTGCCGAACGGCGCCGGCACGAGGCCGAGGGCGGCGGCGTACGCGGGGTCGGGCCGGCCCTGCGCGTCCAGACCGTCGACGACCCGCGTCTCATGCTCGATCTCCCAGATCATGCCCCGGTGTCTCGCGGTCGCTCGCCGGGCACGAAGTAGCGGGCCGGCGACAGGCCGGTGCGCACGACCGCATCCCCCGCGGCATCCAGGAACTCGGCCATCGTCGCGACGCTGAGCTGGCCGGACGGGTCGGCGATGATGACGTTGTCCACGACGGGGAGCAGCGTCGCGGTGCCCTTCGGCCAGGCGGCGAAGGTGACGGTGACGCCGTCGTCGAGCACGCGGATCTTCGGGTCGGCGATATGCACGTCGGGGCGCTGCAGCGCGACCGTCTGCGCTTCATACGCGCGAACGCTGAACAGGCGCAGCACGCGCTCGAACCGCGGGCGGAGCGACGGGACGCGCTCGCGCCAGTCGAAGGGCGCCCAGGCATCGTCCTGCAGGACGATCGGGTGGGCGCTGACCAGCGGGCCGCCGGCGTCGTAGAGCTCTTCGGCGAGGTCCAGCGCGCGGGTGAGCGCGGCCTCGTCGTCGGCGCCGACGAGGACGACACGATCCCGCGCGAGGGCGAGGACCACGGGCGCACCGGACAGCTGACGGCCCGCCAGCCGGGCGGGCTCCAGGAGGATCGCCGCGGCATCCGCTTCGTCGGTGATGACGGTCGCGCCTTCGACGGCGTCGGGAAGCGCCGTGGCGGCTCCCAGCGCGGCGAGCAGCGCCTCGCGGAACGGCTGCGGCCACGCGTCGGCCTGGCCCTCGGTCACAGCCGTGGCTGCGCCGTCTCGGCGTTCGTCGAGACCGACGAACAGATCCCCGCCGACGTACTCGACACGCGGGTGCGCCGGTCCCGGCGCCGTCACCGACAGCACACCCAGCTGGCTCGCGCCATAGATGTGCGGCACCAGCGCCACCCCGATGCCACCGATCGTGTCGGTCATCCGTCCCGCCCCTCGTCTTGCGTTCGCTTCAGATTATCCGGTCCCGCCGCACCGCCCCCGGCGACCTCGACGGCGTCCGCCCACGACCAGGCGAGGTCCATCGGGGGGAACCGCTTCGGCGCCCGACGCTCCGATACCCAGCCGATCGGCACGACGTGCAGAGCCATCGCGCGCACCGGCGCCGGGATCGGGTCACCATAGACGACCAGTACCAGCGCCGCGTCCTTCGATCCCCACCAGTCCGCGCGGCGCGCTCCCGTGCTCACCAGTTCCCGCAGATACGCGCTCCACAGATCCGGGTCCTCGAGGTCAGGAATGATCGGAACGCCGTGCGCGTACTCCGCCCACGCTCGAATGCTCGACCAGAGTTCGCTGCCCCGTCGCGACAGTTCGCCGTCGACGGGCTGGCCTTCGGTGAGCGGATTCCACATCAGCGGGATGATCCACGCATCACCGCGCGCCAGTAACGGCACGCCGTCGAGCAGCCGGCTCCTCGACGGGTCTGCCTGCACGTCCGGATCGACCAGCTGCAGATCAGCCTCTTCGATGATCCTCCCGCCGCATGCGACCAAGGTGTCCCCGCTGAACGACACGACGGCGCCCTCGAGCACCGCATCCGGGGTGAGGGCTGAGTAACGACGTGCGCCGGCGTGATGATTCATCAGCATGGCCGAGCCTCGCGTCGCTTTCTCATCGCCAGTTGTAGGTGAACATCCAGTAGAGGGCTTCGAGCGCTGCCGCCGATAGCTCCGGATGACGCTTTGCCATGACGGCCTGCGCCTCGCGCCCGCCCTCCGAGAGCGACCGCGTCGTCCAGTCCACCGGCACGGCGAGGCACTCAGCAACGAGCGCCTTCACCGTCGCCAACAGGTCAGGACGGCCCACGGCGCCCGCCAGCGTCGCGACGGCATCCTCATCGGTGCGCGGGAAGGAGGACCTGCCCTTGCCCAGATAGGCGATGACCGCTTCGCTCAGCTCTTCATCTACCACAGTGCCTCCGGCATGTCGATGCCACGCGAATCGATGAGCATCTCCAGCGTGGTCGCATTGTTGCTACTCGCGATGCGGCCCGCGATCTCTTCGCCGTTTCGCGGGTACATCCCGGACCAGTAATACGCCGTGTCGCGCGGGGTGCGGAAGTCGTCGGGGTTGATCGTGCCGTCCGCACGGAATCCAGGACGACCCGACGGTTGCGCGATCTGCGGTGTCGCCGTTTCGGCCGCAACGCGGCGGCGAGGTCACCGTTGACCTTGCGGTCCATGGCCTGCAGCTTGCTTTCGAGGTCGTCGCGAAACGTCCCGACCATGTGGCCGCCACGACGCAGCTCGTCCTCGTCGATGTCGGGCCACTCGAATCCGAGCTTCTCCATCACCCAGATGAGCTCGTTCGGCAGCATCATTCCCACGGCGCCCACCTCCCTGCGAAGACCCTAGTCGACCGGGGAGGAGGCCCTCGATGGGGAGAAGTCCCCATCGAGCAGGCGCCGGCGTCAGCCAGCTGCCTCCGCTTCGCGGGCCAGCAGCGCCCGCTTGACCTCGAGCCCCCACGCGAATCCGCCGAGGGCCCCGCCGGCGCGCAGCACCCGGTGGCAGGGTACGAACAGGGCGGGCGCGTTGCGGGCGCAGATGGATGCCGCGGCCCGCACGGCGGTGGGGCGCCCCAGCGCGGCGGCGAACTCCGTGTAGGTCAGCGGTGCCCCCGGGGCGATCCCCCGCAGCGCATCCCAGCCCGCACGCTGCAGCGTCGTGCCGGTCTGTGCCACGTCGACGGTGTCGATCGCCGCCAGGTCGCCGTCGTAATACGCCTGCGCGGCGGCCGCAGCATCCGTCTGTCCTTCGCGAACCTCAGCGGGCGGCGACGCAAGCCGGGCGAGGATCGCGGCGGGGTCGGAGGTCCACCCGCTCGCCAGCACGCGCTGGCGGTCGTCGGCGAGGATCGTGAAGGCGCCGTCGGGCGTGTCGATGGTCTGGATCGTGGCGGTCATGTCGTCTCCCGGCGTTGCGGTTTCAGGGTGGGTGTGCTCGCGCGCCAGAGGTGCGCGGTCAGGTAGCTGCGCCAGGGCGCGGTGCGTGCGGCCCACTCCGCGAAGCCGCGCGGGTCGGCGGGGATGCCCGCCGCTGCGGCACCGGCGCGGACGGCGACATCGCCGGGCAGCGTGATGTCGGGGTCGCCGAGCACCCGCATCCGCACGTAATCCGCCGTCCACGGCCCGATGCCGGGCATCGCCAGCAGCGCCGCCCGCTGGGACGGGCCGTCGTCCCCGCTCGTGAGCGTCAGCGTCCCGTCGGCGAGCGCCGCAGCGGCGCCGGTGACGGCGCGGATGCG
>JAEYAG010000174.1 GCA_023451265.1 Actinomycetes bacterium
CGCGGCACCGGCATCGCCAACGCCATCTCGCACGGGTACGACGACTGGGCGGGCCAGATCACGACGCGCCAGAACGGCTCGATCGTCGCCGACCGCGCCGGTGTCGTCACACCCTTCGCGATGATCGCGCTGCAGGAGCGGATGAGCTTCTTCGTGCAGCCCACCGAAGAGGTCTACGAGGGCATGGTCATCGGCGAGAACTCGCGCGCCGACGACATGGACGTCAACATCACGAAGGAGAAGAAGCTGACGAACATGCGCTCGTCGACGTCGGACTCCTTCGAGTCGATGACGCCGCCGCGCGTGCTGTCGCTGGAGGAGTCGCTCGAGTTCGCCCGTGACGACGAATGCGTCGAGGTCACGCCCGAGAAGGTCCGCATCCGCAAGGTCGTGCTCGACGCGACCGAGCGCGGGCGCGCGACGGCGCGCGCGAAGCGCCAGGACGCGAACGCCTGACCGCGGGGACGCCGCCGGGGTGCGTCAGGCGCGGAGGATCTTCTCCATCGCCTTGCCCCTGGCGACTTCGTCGACGAGCTTGTCGAGGTAGCGCAGCTTCTGCATGAACGGGTCGTCGATCTCCTCGACCCGCACGCCGCAGATGACCCCGGTGATGAGTCCCGCGTGGGGGTTGAGCGTCGCGTCGTCGAAGAACTCGACGAACGTCGAGCCGTCGCGAACGTGACGGGCGATGTCGGCGTCGTCGAACCCGGTGAGCCAGCGGATGACCTCGTCGACCTCGGCCTTCGTGCGTCCCTTGCGCTCGACCTTCTGGATGTACAGCGGGTAGACCGACGCGAAGGTGAGGGCGCGGATGCGCTTTTGCGCGCGCTCGCTGGTGTCCATGCCTGCCAGGGTACGCCAGCCCACTAGGCTCGAGCGGGTGAGTACGGATGCCGCCGCAGACGCCTCGCGGAGGGCATGGCGCGAGGGGCTCGGGGTCGCGCTGGCGACGAGCGCCTACGGCATCTCGTTCGGCGCGCTCGCCACAGCATCCGGCCTCGACATCTGGCAGACGTGCGTGCTCAGCCTCGTCATGTTCACCGGCGGATCGCAGTTCGCGTTCATCGGGGTGATCGGCGCCGGGGGAGTGGCGGCGGCGCCCGCCGCGATCGCCTCGGCCGGCCTGCTGGGCGTGCGCAACGTCGCCTACGGACTGCGGATGGCCCCCGTCGTCGGCGTCGACCGGCGGCGTCGCCTCGTCGCCCCGCACTTCACGATCGACGAGTCGACCGCCGTGGCGCTCGCCCACACCGAGCCGCGCGCCCGCCGCGTCGGCTTCTGGGTGACCGGGATCGGCATCTACCTCGGCTGGAACCTCACGACCCTGCTCGGCGCGCTCCTGGGCGATGTGCTCGGCGACCCCCGAGCGTACGGACTGGATGCCGCGGCCGCCGCGGCCTTCCTCGCGCTGCTGTGGCCCCGCCTGCGGCAGCGGCAGGCGATCGCGGTCGGCATCGCGGCGGCCGTCGTCGCGACAGCCCTCACGCCGGTGCTCATGCCGGGGATGCCGGTGCTCGTCGCTGCGATCGTCGCGATCGTCGTCGGGTGGACGAACTGGCTCGGCCGATCCGCGCAGCCGCGGCCCGAGGCGCCCGATGTCCCCGCCCTTCGACGGGCTCAGGAACCGGAGAAGGGGAGATGACCCTGTGGACCGCGGTGCTCGCGGCATCCCTGCTCTGCTTCGCGCTGAAGGCCGTCGGCTACCTCATCCCGCCCCGCTGGTTCGAGGCGCCGGCGCCGTCGCGCATCGTCGACCTGCTCACCGTCGCACTGCTGGGTGCGCTCGTCGCGGTGCAGACCCTCGGCGCCGGCCAGCAGATCGTGCTCGACGCGCGGGTACCCGCGCTCGTCGTGGCGGCAGGCCTTCTGATCGTGCGGGCGCCGTTCCTCGTCGTCGTGGCCGCGGCGGCCGTCGTCGCCGCGCTGCTGCGCCTGTGGGGACTGGCCGCCTGACCTCGATCCGCGGTTCGATCGGCGCGCGAGGCTGGGAGAACGGCATGCGGGGAGCCATTCACGCCTGCCGAACGGATGCCGCCGCGTAGACTCCCGGCGTGGGTATCGCGCGCATCGGCACGTGGGTCGTGTCCGTCGTCATCGGACTGGTCTACGGCGTTGCCGGCACCATCGGGCAGGCGGCGATGTGGGGTGCGCTGCCGGTCGGGCTCGTCGTCGCGATCGTCGGCTGCGGCGCGCTGCTGCTCGCCGTGCGGCTGCTGACACTCGACCGCTGGTCGGCGCTCGCGGCGGGGATGGGCGCCATGATCGCGACCCTCGTTTTCTCCGGGCGCGGCCCCGGGGGTTCGGTCGTCGTGCCCGCACCGCCGGAAGGCGAGATCTCCACCGGCATCATCTGGACCATCGCCGTCCCGATCATCACCGCGCTCGTCGTCGCGTGGCCGTCGATGCGGGCGGGCGGGCGCGCGCCGGCATCCGACCCGGCCGTGTCGGACGAGGTGGGCGCCACGACGCCGGGGCCGGACGCCGGGACCGGCACCACGAACTAGACTCGAAGGCGTGACATATGTGATCGCCCTGCCGTGCGTGGATGTGAAGGACCGTGCCTGTATCGACGAGTGTCCCGTCGACTGCATCTACGAAGGCGAGCGCTCGCTGTACATCCACCCCGACGAGTGCGTCGACTGCGGCGCCTGTGAGCCGGTGTGCCCCGTCGAGGCGATCTAGTACGAGGACGACCTGCCCGACGAGTGGCAGGACTACTACACCGCGAATGTGGAGTTCTTCGAGGACATCGGCTCGCCCGGCGGCGCCGCCAAGGTCGGCGTGATCCCGAAGGACCACCCCATCATCGCCGCGCTCCCGCCTCAGGAGCACTGACCTTCGTGGCCGTCCGCGACCTCGACGACTACCCCTGGGATGCCGTCGCGCCTTACGCTGCCCGCGCCAAAGCCCACCCCGGCGGCCTCGTCGATCTGTCGATCGGGTCGCCCGTGGACGAGACTCCCGCCGTCGTCGCCGACGCGCTGCGCGCCGCCACCGATGCGCACGCGTACCCGCAGACGGTCGGCACCCCCGCCCTGCGCGAAGCCATCGCGGCCTGGTACGACCGCCGGCGCGGCGTTCCCGGGCTGACGGTCGGCGAGGTGCTGCCCACGGTCGGCTCCAAGGAGCTCGTGGCACTCCTGCCGCTGCTGCTCGACATCGGCGTCGGCGACGTGGTCGTCCACCCGCGCGCGGCCTACCCCACGTACGAGGTGGGCGCGAAGCTCGTCGGTGCGACGCCGTTCGCGTCGGACGACCCCGCCGAATGGCCCGAGGGCACGCGCCTGGTGTGGCTGAACACGCCCGGCAACCCCGACGGCCGCGTCCTGGACGTGGCCGAGCTGCGGGCCGCCGTGGCCCGGGCGCGGGAGCTCGGTGCCGTCATCGCCAGCGACGAGTGCTACGCCGAGCTCGGCTGGGAGGGACCGTGGGCGCAGGAGCGCGTCCCCAGCATCCTCGATCCCCGCGTCGTCGAGGACGACCGCTCCGGCGTGCTGTCGGTCTACTCCCTCAGCAAGCAGTCGAACCTCGCCGGCTACCGCGCGGCGTTCCTCGCGGGGGATGCCGGGATCGTCGCCGCTGTGGTGACGGCACGCAAGCACCTGGGGCTCATGCTGCCGGCGCCGGTCCAGGCCGCGATGACGGTGGCCCTCGCCGACGACGCGCACGTCGCGGAGCAGCGTGAGCGGTATCGGGCGCGCCGTGCCGTGCTCAAGCCGGCGCTGGAAGCGGCGGGCTTTCGCATCGACCACTCCGAAGGCGGCCTGTACCTGTGGGCCACCGAAGGCGTCGACGCGTGGGAGAGCATGGCAAGGCTCGCCGACCTCGGCATCCTCGCCGGCCCCGGGCACTTCTACGGCACGCACTTCCCGCAGCACGTGCGCTTCTCGCTCACCGCGACCGACGAGCGCATCGCGGCGGCGGCGCAACGCCTGACGCAGTCGTAGGTTCCCTCCTACGCATCCGCCGATCCTTTGCCGTGGATCTGAGTAGGCCCGCACGGCCAGTAGGCTGTAAAGGATCCCCCAACGACCGCAAGGAGGCTTCGTGAGCGACGTGGGAAACCCCCAGAAGGCCACGGTCACCGTCGGTGACAGAACCGCAGAACTGCCGATCCTGACCGGCACCGAGGGCGTCCCCAGCGTCGACTTCTCGACGTTCACGAAGCAGACCGGGCACACCTCGCTCGACTACGGCTTCGTCAACACGGCGGCGACGAAGTCGGCCATCACCTACATCGACGGAGATCAGGGCATCCTCCGCTACCGCGGCTACCCGATCGAACAGCTCGCCAAGCACAGCACGTACCTCGAGGTCGCGTGGCTGCTGCTGTACGGCGAGCTGCCGACGGCCGACCAGCTGGGCGAGTGGGACGACAAGATCCGCCACCACACGCTGCTGCACGAAGACCTCAAGCGCTTCTTCTCGTCGCTGCCGCACACGGCGCACCCCATGTCGGTGCTGTCGGCGGCCACGGCGGCGCTGTCGACCTATTACGAGGGCCAGTCCGACCCGAACAACCCCGAGCACGTCGAGCTGAACACGATCCGCCTGCTCGCGAAGCTGCCCGTGATCGCGGCGTACGCGCACAAGAAGTCGATCGGCCACGCGTTCCTGTACCCGGACAACTCGCTGAGCTTCGTCGACAACTTCCTCAAGCTCAACTTCGGCAACCTCGCCGAGGTCTACGAGGTCAATCCCGTCACCTCGCGCGCGCTCGAGCGGCTGCTCATCCTGCACGAAGACCACGAGCAGAACGCGTCGACCTCGACGGTGCGTCTGGTGGGCTCGACGGGTGCGAACCAGTTCTCGTCGATCTCGGCCGGCATCAACGCCCTGTACGGGCCGCTGCACGGCGGCGCGAACGAAGCGGTGCTCGACATGCTCGCGCGCATCCGTGACTCGGGCGAGAGCGTCGAGCGTTTCGTCGAGCGCGTCAAGAACAAGGAAGACGGCGTGAAGCTCATGGGCTTCGGGCACCGCGTCTACAAGAACTTCGACCCGCGGGCGCGGCTCGTCAAGGAGTCGGCCGACGAGGTGCTCGCCGAACTCGGCGTGCACGAC
>JAEYAG010000230.1 GCA_023451265.1 Actinomycetes bacterium
CGGCGACGCCCGCCGCTCCGGCCGTGGCGACGCCGGCCCCGGCGGGGGCGACGTCGGCCCCGGCGGTGGCCGTCTCCGAGGCCCCCGGTCCCCGACGCCGCGGCCGGATGGGCGGGCTTGCACTCAGGCTCGATACCGGGGAGACGATCCCCGTGACGGCGCCGATCCTGCTCGGCCGCGATCCCGACGCCGCCGCGCACCCGGGCGCCCGGGCCGTTCCCCTCACCGACGCCACCCGCACGCTGTCGAAGACGCACGCGCTCGTCCAGCCCGTCGCGGGGGGTCTGGAGATCATCGATCGCCGCTCCACCAACGGCTGCGGGGTGATCCGCGGCGGCATCGAGACCGAGCTCGCCTCCGGCGGATCGGCGACGGTCGCCGAGGGCGACGCGATCCGTCTCGGCGACCGCATCGCCGACGTGGTGCAGATCGCGCCGTTGCAGACATGAGCGACACGCACATGACAGATGCCGACATGACCGACGAGTGCATCGGAGGAGTCTCGTGAGACTAAAGCTGACCCTGCATCGCGGTGAGGGCGATCCGGTCGACATCGTCGTCACGACCGACTCCACCGCGACGGCCGGCGATGTGGCGCGCCACATCGCCGAATCCGACCCGACGCGCTCCTTCGCCTTCACGGAGGGCACCGCGCTGACGCTCGCGGTCGCGCCGCCGACCGATGCGCGCATGGTGCCGCTGCACCCCGACGTCGCGATCGGCGAGGCGCCCATCGGCTCGGGCTTCGCGGCATCCATCGTCGAGGTCGGCGCCGCGTACGTCGCCGCCGACCGGCGCGAGGTCGTCGGCGTGCTGCGCGCGACGGCGGGCCCGCTCGCCGGGCAGGAGTTCCCGCTGTCGGCGGGCCACGTCTCGCTCGGGCGCGACGAAGGCAACGACATCGTGCTGGCCGACCCGATGGTCTCCAAGCGCCACGCCCGACTCGAAGTCGGCGCGTACGTCGAGGTTGTCGACCTCAACTCCGCCAATGGCGTGCTCGTCGACGGCGTGCAGATGCAACGCGTGCGCATCGAGGACGGCACGCCGTTCGTGATCGGCGGAACCACACTCGCCCTCTACCTGACCCGGGCATGGGACGGGTCGGGCGAGGAGGACCCGATCATCGAGCGCGGCGGCGGACTGCTGTTCAACCGCAGCCCCCGCGTGGAGGTGCGCTACCCCGGCACCAAATTCAAGCCGCCGCGGCTGCCCACCGAGAAGATCGGCAAGGTCTTCCCCTGGCCCATCCTCATCGCCCCGATCCTCATGGGGGCGGCGCTGTTCGCGCTGAACGGCAACCCGCGCTCGCTGCTGCTCATCGTGATGACGCCGATGATGGCGCTGTTCAACCTCGTCAACCAGTCGGTGCAGAGCAAGAAGAGCCAGAACCACGAGTTCCTGCTGTTCGAGCGGCAGTTCGAGCAGCTCGAGGAGGACTTCTTCCACGGCAAGCCCGAGGAGGAACGCGCGCGCAACGCGGAGGCACCACCCGTCGCCGAAGTCTTCGACCAGGCCATGCGCCTCGGCCCCATGCTGTGGACCCGGCGCCCCGAGCACTGGAACTTCCTCGGCCTGCGGCTCGGGACCTGCCGCCTGCCGGCGCGTAACGCGATCGACGACGCCGAGGCCCCGGACGGCCTGCCGGAGTTCATCGACCGCGTCGACCGGCTGCGCGAACGCTACGCGTTCGTCGACGACGTGCCGGTGTTCGAGACGCTGCCCGCCGCCGGCTCGATCGGCATCGCCGGGCCGCGCGCCCTCGTGTCCGACGCCATGCGCGGGATCGCGGTGCAGCTGTTCGGGCTCCACGCCCCCAATGACGTCGTCGCTGTCGCTTTCGCCGACTCCACGTGGACGAGTGAACTGGACTGGCTCAAGTGGCTGCCGCACACCACCAGTGAGCGCAGCCCTTTCCAGACCATGCCGCTGGCCGACTCGGCGCCCACCGGCGCCGCGCTGCTGAACTCCCTCGAGGACTACGTGCAGCGTGCCGCGGGCGGCGGCAGCGGCGAGCCGCGCGGACCGTTCAAGGACGAGTGGAACCCGCTGCAGTACGGCACCGACGTCGCTCGCGCGGCGGAAGACCGGGGCCGGACGCCCCCGGTCTCGGTCGTCGTGTTCATCACGGGCGACGCCCCCGTCGACCGGGGGCGCCTCACCGACGTGCTCGAGCGGGGCGCCGACCACGGCGTCCACGCGGTCTTCGTCTCCCACGCCGTCGAATCCCTCCCCGCCGTGTGCCGCAGCTACATCGAGCTCACCACCGACCTCGACGACGCCCGCGTCGGCCTGGTCCGCAGCGGCGCCGCCTACGACCACGTGAAGGTCGAGGGCGTCTCCCACGCCTACATGCAGATGTTCGCGCGGCGCCTCGCGCCGGTCGTCGACGCCAGCACCGTTGTCCACGACGCGTCGGACATCCCCGGCTCGGTGAACCTGCTGCAGCTGATCGACCCGGCCATCGCGGAGGACCCCGCCGTCGTGATCGAACGGTGGCGCCAGAACAACACGATCGTCGACCGCTCCACCGCGCCCCGCCCGCGCCTGAAGAAGGCGGGCGGGCTGCGCGCCATCACCGGCCAGGGGGTGAGCGACGCCATGGTGCTCGACCTGCGCGCGCAGGGGCCCCACGCGCTCGTCGGCGGCACCACCGGCTCGGGCAAGAGTGAGTTCTTGCAGGCGTGGGTGCTGGGCATGGCCGCGGCACACAGTCCCGACCGCGTCACCTTCCTGTTCGTCGACTACAAGGGCGGCTCCGCGTTCGCGGACTGCGTCGACCTGCCGCACACGGTGGGTCTGGTCACCGACCTCAACCCTCACCTCGTGCGGCGGGCCCTCACCAGTCTGCGCGCCGAGCTGCAGCACCGCGAGCACCTGCTCAACCGCAAGAAGGCGAAAGACCTGCTGGAGCTGGAGAAGCGCCAAGACCCGGAGTGCCCGCCTTCGCTCGTGCTCGTGATCGACGAGTTCGCCGCCCTCGCGTCGGAGATGCCGGAGTTCGTCGACGGCGTCGTCGACATCGCCCAACGCGGCCGCTCCCTCGGCATCCACCTGATCATGGCGACACAGCGCCCCGCCGGCGTCATCAAGGACAACCTGCGCGCCAACACCAACCTCCGCATCGCGCTGCGCATGGCCGACGAGGCCGACTCCCGCGACGTCGTCGACGACCCGATCGCGGCGAGCTTCCCCGCGAGCGTCCCCGGGCGGGCGATCGCCAAGACAGGCCCCGGCCGACTCGTGCCGTTCCAGTCCGCCTACACGGGCGGCTGGACCACGACCGACGACACGGCCGTCGCGGAGGTGCGGGTCGCGGAGCTGCGCTTCGGAGCGGCGCCGGAGTGGGAGCCGGACCGGCCCGCAGAGTCCGACGCGCACGCCGAGGACCTCGGCCCCACCGACCAGAAGCGCATCGTGTCGACGCTCGTGCGCGCGAGCGAGGTCGCGCGTCTCCCGCGGCCCCGGCGGCCGTGGCTCGACGACCTGTCGGCCCTGGTCGACGTGCAGGATCTGCCGAACGAGGGCGACACCCGCATCCCCATCGCGCTCATGGACGTGCCGGAGAAGCAGCTGCAGGAGGCGGCGGTGTTCGTTCCCGATCGGGACGGCTCGCTCGTCATCTACGGCACGAGCGGCTCGGGCAAGTCCACGCTTCTGAAGACGATCGGCGCGGCCGCGGGCCTGCGACCCGAGCGCGGCCGTGTCAACGTGTACTGCCTCGACTTCGCCACCGGCGCGCTCGGCGCGCTCGCCGCCCTGCCCCATGTCGGCTCGGTCGTCGACGGCGCCGACGTGGAGCGCATCCAGCGCCTGCTGCGCACGCTCGACGGCGAGATGGACCGCCGGGCCGCGGCGTTCGCCGCGGTCAGCGCCGCCTCGATCCAGGAGTACCGTGAGCTCGCCGACGCCGCGCTGCCCCGCATCCTGCTGCTGATCGACAACTATCCCGACTTCAAGAAGGACTGGGAGGTCGCGCCCGGACGCGGACCGTCGTACCGCACCTTCATGCGCATCCTCGGCGAGGGGCGCACGCTCGGCGTGCACACCGTCATCACGGCCGACCGCGGCAACGCGGTGCCGAGCGCCGTCGCGGCAAACGTGTCGCGCAAGGTGGTACTGCGCATGGGCGACCCCTCGCAGTACATGCTGCTGGGCGTTCCGCGTGACGTGCTCGACGAGCAGTCCGTGCCCGGCCGGGCGGTCATCGACGGCCATGAGGCGCAGATCGCGGTGCTCGGCGGGACCTCCAACGCCGTCGAGCAGACCAAGGTGCTCGGCGCCCTCGGTGCCCGGCTGCGCGAGCAGGGGGTGCGCGATCTCCCCGAGATCGGAGCGCTGCCGACGCTGGTCCCGGCGAACGAGATGCCGGCGAGCGTGGAGGGGATGCCGGTGTTCGGCGTCGCCGACGACACCCTCGCGGCCCGCGGCTTCGAGCCGATCGGCTCGTTCGTCGTGTCGGGCCCGCCGGCGTCGGGACGCACGAACGCGCTGAAGGCGCTCGTCGTCGCGATGGAGCGCTTCGACCCCGGCATCCGCCTCTACCACTTCGGCAGCCGTCGGGCGGAGCTGAAGGACTTCCGGCCGTGGGTGCAGAGCGCAACCCGGCCCGAGGACGAACGCGACCTCGCGACCGAGCTCGCCGAACTCGTGGTCAGCGATTCTCCGGGCGGACGCATCATGATCGTCATCGAGGACATGCCGCACCTGGCCGACGGTGTCGCCGACCGCCCGATGCGCGCGCTGCTGCAGGCCATGAACGACAGCGAGCATCTGCTCGTCGGCGAGGCGGAGATCACACGCGCCAGCGGCAGTATCGGTGTGCTCGGCGAATGGAAGTCGGCACGACAGGGCATCGTGCTCAAACCCGACACGTACGACGGCGAGGCGATCTTCAAGACGCCGTTCGGGCGGGTCAAGCGCAGCGACTTCCCGGTCGGGCGCGGCATCTTCGTGCAGGCCGGCAAGGCCGTCACGATGCAGATGCCGTTCGTCGCCGACGTGCCGGCCGATGCGCACGCCGAGGCGCCGTCGACGCGCGCGGCGGCGCGGGCCACGGCGCCGGCCGGCACCGTGACGCATGGGTAGTTCTCCCCATGTGTGGCGCGAGACCGGGTCGCTAGCATCGATCACGCGGGGGCTGACACGGTACCCACACAACTCGAAACGCTGGGAGGCGGGTTCATGGCACACGATTTCGGTGCAACGTACAGCGAGATGGAGAGCGCGGCGCAGCGTCTGCGCGACGGTCGCCAGACTGTGACCGACACGCTGAAGGAGCTGCAGGGCATCATCGATGACCTGGTGCAGGACGGTTTCAAGACGGAGAACGCGTCGGAGGCGTTCTCGACCGCGTACTCGGAGCTGACGACGTCGCTCGATGACGCCGCGGAGGCTG
>JAEYAG010000151.1 GCA_023451265.1 Actinomycetes bacterium
CGGCTCGGCTCGGTCCGCTCGCCCGGCGCCGTCCACCCGCCCGGCGCCGTCCGCGCTCGCATCCTGCCCGGCGCTCGCCTCCTGCCCCGTGACCGAATCCGGCTGCAGCCGCGCGGCGACCTCCGTCGCGGTCAGGGGGCCCAGCAGCCGCAGCAGGTCTGCGACGCCTTCCACTCCGCGTGCGCGGCGGGCGGGGTCGAGCCGCTGGGCCTCGCGCTCGAACTGCGCGATAATCTCCGGGTCGAGCAGCTCGCGCATCTCGACCTTGCCGAGCAACTCGCTCAGCAGCGCCGGATCGACCGACAGCGCGGCGGCGCGGCGCTCGGCCAACGGTGAGTCGCCCTCGTACATGAACGCACCGACATATCCGAACAGCAGGTCGCGCGCGAAGGGCGATGGCTGACTGGTGGTGGTCTCCACGAGGCGGATGCGGCGGTCACCGATCGAGCGCGCGATCCGCAGCAGGGCGGGCAGGTCGTAGACGTCCTGCAGCACCTCGCGGAGGGTCTCCAGGATGATCGGGAACGTCGGGTGATTCTTCGCGACCCCGAGCAGCTGAGCCGATTTCTGCCGTTGCTGCCACAGCGGCGACCGCTTGTTCGGATTGAGCCGCGGCAGCAGCAGCGCCCGCGCCGCGCACTCCCGGAACCGGGAGGCGAACAGCGCCGAGCCGCCCACCTCGTCGGTGACGAGCTGCTCGAGCTCGTCGGGCTCGAAGACGAACAGCTCGGCGCCCGGGGGTTCGCTCTCGGCATCCGGCACCCGCGCGATGATGCCGTCGTCGCTCGCGACCGCCGAACCCTCCACCCCCAGCCGTTCGCGGATGCGGGCGTTGACCGCCAGCGCCCACGGGGCGTGCACGTGCATGCCGTACGGGGAATGAAGGATGACCCGCCAATCGCCGACCTCGTCGCGGGAGCGCTCGACGGTGAGGGTGCGGTCGGTGGGGAGGCTACCGGTGGCCTCCTTCTGCTCCGCCAGATAGGCCAGTAGGTTCTCGATGGCGTTGTCGTCGAGACCCGATTCGCGCAGTCGCGCGATCGCGGTGTCGGGGGTGGCCCCCGAGACCTCACGGGAGAACCGGCCGAGCGCCTCGCCGAGCTCGGCCGGCCGGCCGAGGCCGTCGCCGTGCCAGAACGGCAGCTTGCCCGGCTGCCCGAACGCGGGGAGCACGTTCACCCGGTCGTGCGTGATCTCGACGATGCGCCAGCTCGTCGTGCCGAGCGTGAACACATCGTTCACGCGCGACTCGTAGACCATCTCCTCGTCGAGCTCGCCGACGCGGGCGTTGCGCGTCTCGCCGGCCACGAACACACCGAACAGTCCCCGGTCCGGGATCGTGCCGCCGCTCGTGACCGCGATGCGCTGCGCGCCGGGCCGTCCCGTCAGCGTCCCGTGATCGCGGTCCCACACGACCCGCGGCCGCAGCTCGGCGAACTCGTCGGACGGGTACTTGCCCGCCAGCAGATCGAGCGTCGCCTCGTACGCCGAGCGGGGAAGCGTCCGAAACGGCGCGGAACGCCGCACCGTATCGAACCAGCCCTCGACATCGAGCGGCTCCAGCGCGCACGCGGCGATCGTCTGCTGCGCGAGGATGTCGAGTGGGTTCTGCGGAATACGCACCGCCTCGATCTGGCCCGCCAGCATCCGCTCGGTGACGACCGCCGTGTGCAGGACGTCGCCGCGGTGCTTCGGGAACAGCGCGGCGCGGCTGACCTCGCCGACCTGGTGCCCCGCGCGCCCGACGCGCTGCAGCCCCGATGCCGCCGAGGGCGGCGCCTCGACCTGGATGACGAGATCGACCTCGCCCATGTCGATGCCGAGCTCGAGCGAGCTGGTCGCGACGACGCAGCGCAGGATGCCGGATTTCAGCTCGTCCTCGACCTGCGCCCGCTGCTCCTTGGACACCGAACCGTGGTGCGCCTTCGCGAGTTCCGGCGGCGCCCCGGCCGACGCGCCGGCCTGAGCCATCATCGCCGCGGGCGGCTTTCCTCCCGCGCCGCCGCCGTCGCCGCCGCCCGGCGCGCCGCCACCGCCGCCCGGGTCGAGCCGCTCCGCGTAGATCTCGTTCAGCCGCCCGGTAAGCCGCTCGGCGAGCCGGCGCGAGTTCGCGAACACGATCGTCGACCGGTGCGCGAGGATCCGATCGACGATCGCCTCTTCGACGTGCGGCCACACCGATCCGGTGATCTCGGACGGCTGTGACGGCGCGAACCAGTCGCCGTCGCCGTCCGCGTCGCCGGTCCCCCCGGCATCCGTCCCCTCGTCACCGGCGGCACCGGGAGGCGGCGGCGGATTGAGCATGTCGGCCATCGGCACGACGACCTTCAGGTCGAACGCCTTGGTCGCGCGCGGCGCGACGATCTCCACCGGGGCCGATCCGCCGAGGAAGCGCGCGACCTCGTCGATCGGCCGGACGGTCGCCGACAGCCCGATGCGCTGCGCCGGCGGCAGGTCGGGGTCTTCCGCGCGACGCAGCGCGTCGAGCCGCTCGAGGCTCACTGCCAGATGTGCCCCCCGCTTGGTCGCGGCGACGGCGTGCACCTCGTCGACGATCACGGTGTGGACGCCCCGCAGCGTCTGCCCGGCCTGCGAGGTGAGCATGAGGTAGAGCGACTCGGGCGTGGTGATGAGGATGTCGGGCGGGTCGGTGACGAGCTTGCGCCGGTCGGCCGAGGGCGTGTCGCCCGAGCGCACCCCCACGGTGATCTCCGGCAGCGGGATGCCGAGGCGCCGCGCCGCCTGTCCGATCCCGACCAGCGGCGAGCGGAGGTTGCGCTCGACGTCCACGCCGAGTGCCTTCAGCGGCGAGATGTAGAGGATGCGGGTGCCGCCGGCATCCTTCTTCGCACGCTTCTTCTGCGCGCTCTTCGTCGCTACGCCTGAGTCGGATGCCGGCGCCACCGCCTTCTCGTGGAAGACGCGGTCGATTGCCCACAGGAACGCCGACAGCGTCTTGCCCGACCCGGTCGGGGCCACCACGAGAGCGTGCCGGCCCGCCGAGATCGCCTCCCACGCGCCGGTCTGGGCGGTGGTGGGCTGCGCGAAGGCGCCACGGAACCAGTCCTGCGTCGCAGGACCGAACCGCTCGAGCACACTCGCCATCGACCCATCTTCCCGCGGGCCATCGACATCGGGGCGGGCGCTCGCGTCGAGCGAACGGCCCGCGTAAGATCACCCGATCTCAGTCAGTGCTCCGTCGCGCAGTTCGAGCACGAGGTCGGGCGCGATCCGCCGCAGGAATCCGTCGTCGTGGCTGACGACGAGCACGGCACCGCGGTAGGCGGCCAGCGCCTCGACGAGCTGATCGACCGTGTCGAGGTCGAGGTTGTTCGTCGGCTCGTCGAGCACCAGCAGCTGCGGGGGCGGGTCGGCCATGACGAGGCAGGCCAGCGCCAGCCGGAACCGCTCGCCGCCCGACAGCGCCCGCACGGGCCGCAGCACGGTGTCGCCGCGCAGCAGGAACCGCGCCAGCCGGTTGCGCAGCGCGACGTCGCCGACGCCCGGGGCGGATCGCCGCAGGTTCTCCAGCGGCGAGGCGCTGTCGTCCAGCCCGTCGACGCGCTGCGAGAGGTATCCGATGCGGTCGGTGTGCGCCTCGGCGTGTGCCGAAAGCAGGCTGAACCGGCCCGTGGGGGTGTCATCCGGGCCCGACGAGTCGATCCGGCCTGCTTCTGGAACACCGGATGCCGGAGACTCACGCTCCGCCGGAGACCCCGTTGGCCCCGCCGCGGCTCCCGCGGCCCCCGCCACGAGTCGCTCCAGCAGCGTCGTCTTGCCGGCGCCGTTCGGTCCCACGAGCGCCACGCGCTCGGGCCCCTGGATCACCCACGACCGCTCGCCGTCGCCGATCGTGGCGATCCGCCGCCCCGCCGCGACCCCGGGGTCGGGCAGCTCGATGTGCACCGACTCGTCGTCGCGCACCCGCCGTTCGGCGATGTCGAGCGCCGCGCGGGCGGTCGCCTCCTTGCCGGCGGCTTCGATGCGCAGCCGGCCGGCCGACACCTGCGCGGCCCGCTTCTTGCCGCCCATGATGATCTTCGGCTCGCGTTTCTCGATGGCGGCCTTTCGGCCGATGGCGGCGCGGGTGGCGAGCACCTGCTCCTGGTGGATGCGGTCGCGTCGCTCCCGCCGCACCGCCTGCTTGGCGGCGGCCTCGGCCTGCCGCGCCGCCGCCTGCTCGGTCTCGAGCGCTTCGCGCCAGGCCGAGTACGGCCCGCCGAAGGTGGTGAGGGTGTTGCCGTAGAGCTCGGCCGTCTCGTCCATCAGCTCGAGCAGAGCCGTGTCGTGGCTGACGACGATGAGAGTCCCCCGCCAAGTGCGGACGAGGTCGTAGACCCGGGCGCGGGCATCGCGATCGAGGTTGTTGGTGGGCTCGTCGAGCAGGGCGATCGGGTGGGCTCGCAGGCGCACTCCGACGAGGGCCGCGAGCATCGCTTCGCCGCCGGAGAGCTCGCCGACGTGCCGGTCGAGCGCGTCGTGCGGGAGCCCCGCTTCGGCGAGGGCCGCCGTCGCCCGCGCTTCGACGTCCCAGTCGTCGCCGACCGCGTCGAAGTGACGCGGGTCGACGTCTCCTGCGGCGATCGCGCGCACGGCATGGAGCGCTTCGGCGATGCCGAGCACGTCGGCGACACGCTCGTCGGCGGCGAGCCGCTGCCGCAGCAGATCGACGGCGCCGGATCGCACGATGGTGCCGGATGCCGGGGCCTGCGCCCCGGCGATGAGCGCGAGCAGGGTGGATTTGCCCGACCCGTTGCGGCCGATGAGCCCGGTGCGGCCGGTGCCGAATGCGCCGGTGACATCGGTCAGCGCGACGGTGCCGTCGGGCCAGGTGAAGGTGAGGCGGTCGAGGGTGACCGCGGAGGTGGAGATCGGCAAGAGGTGCCTCCCGAAAGGGTCGGGCGCAGGCACGAACGGCACCGCTGCCCCGCGAGCGCACGACAGGGCGAGGCGGGAGGGTCCGACGAGCCGGCGCGGATGGGGTGCGCCGAACGTCGGAAACCCTGGCATCCGGGAGGAGCGGAGGGTCGACGGCTCAGCGCGAGATCACAGCGCGGCGTCGAAACCCTTCAACGGTCTTCCTCACACTCGGGACGGGGACCGGCGCAGTCTACCGCAGCACGCCTGAGCGGATGCCGGCCCTCACCCGCCGGCCCTCACCCGCCGGCGTTCACCCCAGTCTCTGCCTCTCGCGCTCACCCCTCGGAACCGGGCCGCGGCGCGGCCAGCTGCTTCTCCAGGAAGGAGCGCACGTCGTCGAGCTCCTCCTGCGACACGCTGTGGGTGAGCCCCGCATAGACGCGGCCGCTCAACTCGACATGATCGGGAAGCCACTGGATCGTGTGCTCGACGCGGGCCGCGGGGATCACCTCGTCGCGCGCACCCCGGCCCCAGAACACCGGCGGGCGCACCTCGGCGAGGAGCTCGTCGGTGGGCAGGTCCCCGCCGTCGACGTAGCCGGCGAGGTTGACGACGAACGCGAACCGTTCCGGCTGCAGTCGCAGGGCCTGCAGCGCCACCGCCGCCCCCTGCGAGAAGCCGAGCAGACCGATCGTCGTGTCCGCGGGCGCCACCGCCGCGTCGATCCAGGCGATGAGGCTGCGCGCGGCGGTCGTCACCGCGTCGGCGCCCGGCGCATCCAGACCCTCGATCGGGTACCACGACCAGCCGGGGGTCGGGAAGGGCGGCGACAGCGGGGCGCGGACGGCCGCGACCACGAACGCCTCCGGCAGGAAGGGCACGAGCGCGAAGAGGTCCCGCTCGTCCGACCCGTAGCCGTGCAGCAGCACGAGCACAGGGCGACCCGCACGCTCGTCGGCGGGAGCGGACCAGAGCACGGCATCGGCATCCACGGCCACCATCTCACTCATCTGCTCATCCTCTCAGCCGGGCCCGACATCGCGGCGGGCGGCGCTCGCCGACGGGCGGTCGCGTGCGCGTCGCCGAGCCGGGGTATACATGGAGCATGGCCGTTCGCACCCCCGACCCCGACCCGAACGAGCAGGGCGACGACGGGACGCCCCGCGACCCGCTGGCGGGATTCGGGTCCTCGCTCGGCCAGGGCGGGCGCCCCGGGCATCCCGTCGGGGACGGCTCCTTCGGCTCGCCGGCACCCGGTAGCGCCGCCAATCCCGGCTGGCTGACCGAGATCGAACTGGCTGAGGCGCGGCGACGGCTGCCCATCCTCTACGTCGAGGCCGTGCCGGTGCGCACCGACGGGGTCGGCACGGTCACTCAGGTGGGTGTGCTGCTGCGCGCGACGCCGATGGGGGAGATCACGCGGTCGATCGTGTCGGGGCGGGTGCGCTACGGCGAGACCGTGCGTGATGCGCTGTTCCGTCACGTCGAGAACGACCTCGGGCCGATGGCCTTCCCCCAGCTGCCGCCGCAGCCGGTGCCGTTCACCGTCGCGGAGTACTTCCCGATCCCGGGCATCAGCGCGTTCCACGACGACCGGCAGCACGCCGTTTCGCTCGCGTTCGTCGTCCCCGTCACGGGCACCTGCGAGCCGCGCCAAGATGCTCTCGAGGTCACGTGGATGACTCCGGAGGAGGCGTCGTCGGCGTCACTGGCCGAGGAGATGGAAGGTGGCCGCTCGACGCTGCTGCGCCTCGCCCTGGCGAGTGTGGGTGCGCTGCGGTGACGCCGCAGAGCTCCGCCCTCGTCGAGTTCGCGATCGCCCTCCCGCTGACGCTCCTCGTCGCGTTCCTCATCGCGGTGGTGCTTCGCCGCCTTTTCGGCGCGCGACTGTCGCTGCCGGTCTCGATCATGACGATCGTGTCGCTCGTCGGCGTCAGCGTCGGGCTGCTGATCACCGGACTCTTCTTCTACGGACAGCGATTGTGGATGCCGACGACGCTCATGCTGGCGGTCGGATGCAGCCTGGGACTGTCGCTCCTGGTCGCCGCCGTCGCCGCCCTCGTGCGCAGCGACCCCGGCGGCGTCGACGTCGCCGCGCTCATCGCGGCTGGTGAGAGCGAAGGCGTGGAGTTCAAGGAGACCGCCCGCTGGAACGTCCGCGAGGACAAGAAGGACCCGCGGATGGAGCAGGTGGTGGCGAAGACCGTCGCCGCCTTCCTCAACAGCTCCGGCGGCACGCTCGTCATCGGCGTCGACGACGCCGGGCGGGCGCTCGGACTCGACCGCGACTACGCGACGTTGCGCACCCCCGATGCCGACCGATTCGAGCTCTGGCTGCGCGACATGCTGTCCACCAGCCTCGGCAAGAACGCCGCAGCGCTGCCCCGCATCCGATTCGCGGACGTCGACGGCCACGAAGTCTGCGCCGTGCGCTGCCCGGGCTCGTCGGAGCCGGTGTTCGTCGCGCAGGGCGGCAGCACCGATCTGTGGGTGCGGGTCGGCAACTCCACGCGCGCGTTCGGCGTCGACGAGGCCGTCACCTACGTCGCCCGTCACTTCAAGCCGGGCCTCGCCGACCTGCTGCGCCCGCGTCGCTGACCGCTCGCGCGCGCGCAGCTGAGCGCTCGCGCCCCGCGAGACGGCACATCTGCGACGAGACGGGATGCCACGCGTTCCGTCTCGTCGCGGATTCCCCGTCTCGGCGATCGGGTGCCCGCGTAGGCTCGAGCACATGACCGCGCCCGAACCCCTCGTCTTCCCGACCGACCCGGCAGGCTGGACCGCCTTCGCCACCGAGCGGCCGACGGCGGCGGTTGCTGTCGTCGCCGACGTCGACGCCCGGCTGGTGGCCGGGACCGACCTCGACGCCGCCGCGCGGCTGGAGCTGTGGAACGACGCCGAGATCGCGCTCCTCGCAGCCACGAACGAGTCTTACCTGCTCAGCGAGGCCCACCCGGATGCCGCGGTGCGCGCGATCGCCGAGGAGCAGGT
>JAEYAG010000014.1 GCA_023451265.1 Actinomycetes bacterium
TCGCGATGAAGCCGAAGGTCATGCTCTTCGACGAGCCGACGAGCGCCCTGGACCCCGAGATGATCAACGAGGTCCTCGACGTCATGGTCGGCCTCGCGCAGGACGGCATGACGATGATCGTCGTCACCCACGAGATGGGCTTCGCCCGCAAGGCCGCCGACCGCGTCGTCTTCATGGCCGACGGCGAGATCGTGGAGGAGGCCACGCCCGATCAGTTCTTCACGAACCCGCAGAGCGACCGGGCGAAGGACTTCCTCTCCAAGCTCATCACGCACTGAGACGTCCGCGCCCTGCACCGGCGCGGCCCCCCGATAGAGATACGAAACCAGGAGGACATCACATGCGCACCACCAGAATCGCCGGCGCTCTCGCCGGCATCGCCATCGCCGCTCTCGCCCTCACGGCGTGCAACAGCGGCACGCCCGGCGCGGAGCCGGGAACCGGCGGCGCGACCGGCGACGCGGGCGACGGATCGGCCTCGGGCAACCCGTGGACCGTCGCGACCGACGTGACGCTGGACGGCAGCCCCACCTTCGAGAAGATGACGGATGCCGACAAGGTCGTCATCGGCGTCAAGAACGACCAGCCCGGTCTCGGATACGAGGACGCGGCCACGGGTACGCGCAGCGGCTTCGACATCGACATCGCGCGGTGGATCGCGGCATCCCTCGGCTTCGACAAGGACAAGATCGAGTATCAGACGATTCCCTCCGCGAACCGCGAGCAGGCCATCGTCAACGGCGACATCGACTACTACGTCGGCACCTACTCGATCACCGACAAGCGCAAGGAGCAGATCGACTTCGCCGGTCCGTACTTCATCACCGGCCAGGGTCTTCTCGTCGCGAAGGACAACACCGACATCAACGGTCCTGACGACCTCGCCGGAAAGATCGTCTGCTCCGTGACGGGATCGACGCCGCTGCAGCGCATCCGCGACGAGTACAACCCCGGTGACACCGTCGAGTACGACACCTATTCGCAGTGCGTCGAGCAGCTGAAGGCCGGCTCGGTGGACGCCATCACGACCGACGAGGCGATCCTCGCCGGCTACGTCGCGCAGGAGCCCGATGCTCTGAAGATCGCCGGTGAGCCGTTCAGCGAGGAGCGCTACGGCGTCGGCCTCCCGAAGGGCGACACGGTGCTGAAGGACCACATCAACGCGCTCTTCAACGACAACCCCGAGATCTGGACGGCGATCTTCGACAAGAACCTCGCCCCCGCCGGAATCGCCGGCGACCAGCCGACGGCGGACGAGTAAGAACGCACCGCGGTCCGGGGCGGCACACGCCGCCCCGGACCGCGGTCACCGGGCCGGATGATCTCGAGAGGAAAGCGCCGTGGGCATCATCTTCGCCAACCTCGATCTGTGGGGCGACCTCATCGTCGGCACGCTCGTGCTGTTCTTCGCGGGCGGCCTGCTGGCGCTCGTCCTGGGTGTCATCGTCGGCGCGATGCGCGTCTCCCCGGTGCCCATCGCCCGCGGCGTCGGCACGCTCTATGTGAACACCATCCGCAACACGCCGCTGACGCTGGTGTTCTTCGCGTTCGCCTTCGCGCTGCCGCCCCTGCTGCAGCTGCGGCTCACCGGATCGGTGTCGCTGACTCTCGCGATCTGCGCTCTCGGCATCTACACCGCCACCTACGTCGCGGAGACGATCCGCTCCGGTATCAACACGGTTCCCGTCGGGCAGGCGGAAGCGGCCCGTGCGCTGGGACTGACCTTCGGCCAGGTCATGACGCTCGTCGTCCTGCCGCAGGCGTTTCGTTCCGTCATCCCGCCGATGATGAGCGTGTTCATCGCCCTGTTGAAGAACACGACCGTCGCCGCCGGGTTCTCCGTCATGAATCTCGGCTCGGTCCGCAACTACATGAGCGAGCGCGGTGAGAATCAGTTCGTCGCGATCCTGTGGGTCATGGTCATCTTCGTGGCGCTGGTGCTCGTGCTCTCGTGGGGTCAGCGAACACTTGAGCGCCGATGGAAGGTGGTCCGATGAGCAGCGTCCTCTATGACGTCCCGGGTCCCCGAGCGATCGTCCGCAACCGCATCCTCAGCGTCGTCACGGTCGTCATCGTCCTGATCATCCTCGGCCTCATCGTCTGGCGGCTCGCCGCGACGGGCCAGTTCGCGGCGCAGAAGTGGTACGCCTTCACGTTCACGAAGGTCTGGCTCGACATCGGGCAGGCCATGATCAACACGCTGTCGGCGTTCATCGTCGCCGCCGTCGGCGCGCTCGTGCTGGGCTTCGTGCTGGCGATCGGCCGGCTGTCCGATCACGCCTGGGTCCGGATCCCGGTCGGCTGGATCGTCGAGGTGCTGCGCGCCATCCCGGTGCTGATCTTCATGTTCCTGCTGTACTACGGCCTGCCGTCCGTCGGAATGAAGATGGAGCCGTATTGGGCGGTCGTCATCGCGCTGATCGTGTACAACGGCTCGGTGCTCGCCGAGGTCATCCGCGCCGGCGTCGAGTCGCTGCCGCGCGGCCAGTACGAAGCCGGGTACGCGATCGGGCTGCGCAAGTCAGGCGTCATGCGGCTCGTCCTGCTGCCCCAGGCGATCCGCGCGATGATGCCGGTGATCATCGCGCAGCTGGTGGTCACCCTCAAAGACACCGCGCTCGGCTTCATCATCACCTACGAAGAACTGCTCTTCTACGCGCGCTTCATCGGGTCCCAGTCCACGTACGGCTCGCCGATCGTCCCGGCGACGATCATCGTCGGCGCGATCTACATCGCCCTGTGCCTGCTGCTGTCGTGGATCGCGAACGCCGTCGAGAAGCGCACGCGCCGCTCGCCGAAGGTCGACGCCGCGGTCGTCGACGCGGGGCTTCACCACCCGGTCGGCGAGGTCACCGACACGGAGCTCATCGCGCTGCAGGACGATCAGGGCAGACGCCGCTGAGCCTCCCGGGGTGTCCCCAGTTGGGCCCGGGGCGTCCCGGGGCGCCGCCGGCCCGCCGGTAGACTCGGTTCTCGTGTCTGACACTCCCGAGATCACTCCCGACGCGGTCCAGGCCGCCGTCGACGATGCCCTGGCGGCGATCGCCGCGGCATCCTCGACGGCAGAGCTGAAGGCCGCGCGCGCCGCACACACCGCGGAGGGCTCGCCGCTCGCACGGCTGAACGCCCAGCTGCGGAACGTCCCGAACGATCAGAAGGCCGCGTTCGGCAAGCTCGTCGGGCAGGCGCGCGGTCGGGTGACCCAGGCGCTCGTCGCCCGCGAGGCCGCGCTCGCCGAGGCCGAGTCCGCCGCGCAGCTCGAGGCGGAACGCGTCGACATCACGGCCATCGCGCCGCGCGGGCGCGTCGGTGCCCGGCATCCCGTCTCGCTCCTGCAGGAGGAGATCGCCGACCTGTTCGTCGGCATGGGCTGGGAGATCGCCGAGGGCCCCGAGCTCGAGCACGAGTGGTTCAACTTCGACGCGCTGAACTTCGACGTCGACCACCCCGCCCGCCAGGAACAGGACACGTTCTACGTCGACCCGCCGTCGCGTCACCTCGTCATGCGCACTCACACGAGCCCTGTGCAGGTGCGCTCCATGCTGGAGCGCGATGTGCCGATCTACGTGCTGTGCCCCGGCCGCGTCTACCGCACCGACGAGTTCGACGCGACGCACCTGCCGGCGTTCGTGCAGTTCGAAGGGCTCGTGGTCGATAAGGGCATCACGATGGCGAACCTCAAGGGGACGCTCGACCACGTCGCCCGCCAGCTGTTCGGACCGGAGGCGAAGACCCGGTTCCGCACCAACTTCTTCCCGTTCACCGAGCCCTCCGCCGAGCTCGACCTCTGGCACCCGAGCTTCAAGGGCGGTGCCCGCTGGATTGAGTGGGGCGGATGCGGGATGGTGAACCCCAACGTGCTGCGCGCCGCCGGCATCGACCCCGATGTCTACTCCGGGTTCGCGTTCGGGATGGGGGTGGAGCGGGCGCTCATGTTCCGCTCCGACGTGCAGGACATGCGCGACATGGCCGAGGGCGATGTCCGCTTCAGTGAGCAGTTCGGAATGGTGGTCTGATGCGCGTCCCTCTGTCCTGGCTGCGGGAGTATGTCGACGTCCCAGCCGACGCGACGACCGACGACGTCTTCGCCGCCCTCGTGTCGGTCGGCTTCGAAGAGGAGGAGACGGTCGGCTTCGAGGTCTCCGGCCCCGTCGTCGTCGGCCAGGTGCTCTCGTTCGA
>JAEYAG010000036.1 GCA_023451265.1 Actinomycetes bacterium
GTCGACGCTGGTCATGAGGATGCTGTCGGACTCGAACATCTCCCGCGCGCTCGTGCGGGTCAGCATGTTGACGGCCGCCTTGGCCATGTTGGTGTGCGGATGCCCCGGTCCCTTGTACCCGCGGTTGAACACGCCCTCCATCGCGCTGACGTTGACGATGTAGGTGCGGCGGGCGGGGCTTGCCGCGAGCGACGCGCGCAGCTTGGAGATCAGCAGGAACGGTGCCGTCGTGTTCGCCAGCTGCACCTCGAGCATCTCCAGCGGGTCGACCTCGTCGACCGACTGCACCCACGAGTTGGTGTGGTGCAGGTCGGGGATGAGCCCGCCCGCGTCGATCGCGGTGCCGGCGGCGAGACGCTCCAGCGAGCTGGATCCGGCGGCCATCGCCTGCTCGGTGAGCTCGTCGGCGCGCGAGGCGGCCGCCGCGAGGATCGGATGGGCGGTGACCGAGCGCTCGAGGGCCTGCGGATGCTGGTCGTTGGTGTGCCCGAAGGTCACGAGCTCGGGCAGCGGACCGTCCGGAAGGGGTGCCAACTCGGCATCCACCAGCGGCTGGTACGCCCCCGGCGAGCGCCGCACCGTCTGCGTCGCGTTGTTGATGAGGATGTCGAGGTGCCCGGCCGCGGCGACGTCGTCGGCGAGCCCGAGAACCTGGGCCGGGTCGCGCAGATCGATGCCGACGACCTTCAGCCGGTGCAGCCAGTCCGCCGCGTCGGGCAGGCTCGAGAAGCGTCGCACGGCGTCGCGCGGGAACCGCGTCGTGATGGTGGTGTGCGCGCCGTCGCGCAGCAGCCGCAGCGCGATGTACATGCCGATCTTGGCGCGTCCGCCGGTGAGCAGGGCCCGCCGGCCGGTGAGGTCGGTGCGCGCGTCGCGCTTGGCGTGACTCATCGCCGCGCAGGCGGGGCAGAGCTGGTGGTAGAACGCGTCGACGAGCGTGTACGGCTGCTTGCAGATGTAGCAGGCCCGGGCCTTGCGGAGCGTCCCCGCCGTCGGCGCGGTGGTGGACGTGCTGATGGGGATGCCGCGGGTCTCGTCGTCGATCCGGTCCGGCGCCCCGGTGGCCGTCGCGGCGACCACGGCCCGGTCGGCAGCGGCCTCCTCTTCGCGCAGCTGCTTGCGGCGGGCGATCTTCGCGGCCTTGAACATCTTCGCGGTCGCCTGGCGGACGGCGATGAAGTCGGGATGGGTCTGGTCGACGGCATCCAACTGTGCGAGCACACGCAGCGTCACCTCGAGCTCCGCCGGATCGATGCCGCTCGGACGGCGGTCGCCGGCAGGGTCGACGGGGGTCGCGGGGGCGGTCGGGGGCGTCTCGGGCACACGAGATTCTATTCGCCGCGGCTGGGGAACTCCCCGCCTGCTACCGTGCCAGCGTGACCACCGCCCGCCGCATCCACGTCTCGGCCGCCGTCATCGTCGATGCGGATGACCGGCTGCTGCTCGTGCGCAAGGCCGGCACGACCTCGTTCATGCAGCCCGGCGGCAAGCCCGAGGCCGGCGAGACGCCCGCCGAGACCCTGAGCCGCGAACTCGCCGAGGAGCTGGGCCTGGTGGTGGATGCCGCCGCGCTCGCGCCCCTCGGCCGATTCGAGGCGGCCGCGGCCAACGAGCCCGGATTCGTCGTGGTCGCCGACGTCTTCGCCGTCGACATCGGTGGGCAGCGGCCCGCCGCGGCTGCGGAGATCGCCGAGCTGCGGTGGGTGTCGCGCGCCGAGGCTCACACTCTGGAGGTCGCGCCGCTGGCGCGCGAGAACTTCCTGCCGGCCTGACGCGCGGGCGCCGCGGCGCTACGCCAGCGGGTGGTCGTGCACGGCCGAGCTGAGGCTCGTGCCGTTGAGGTCGAGGTACAGCTGACCCTCGGTCACCGACAGCGTCAGGGTGTTGCGCCGCGCGACGGCGGCGGCCGCGGCATCCACGAATCCGGCGTCGAACGTGCGCAGCACGATCTCGTCGGCGCGGTGGATCTTCTTGCCCGCCCACAGCGGCAGGAGCTTCGCGGGGTCGCGGTGGCTGTAGATCACGGTGTGGTCCGCGAGCTTGCTGCCGCGGTGCAGCCGGTAGGCATCCGGCGCGCCCACCTCGATCCACGCCGTGATCGCCCCGGTCGCGTCGCGCACCAGAACCGCGGGCTCGTCGGTCGCCGAGATCCCCTCCGTGAACGCGATCCCCTCGGCGTGCTCGAGGCAGTAGGCGAGCAGGCGCGTCACCATGAAGGCGTCGGTCTCGGACGGATGCCGGGCCATGCGCAGCGACAGATCCTCGTACACCCCGCGGTCGAGGTCCGCGAGCTGCACGTCGAAGGTGTGGATCACTGCGCCTGCGGCCATCCCTCGAGCCTACGTGCCCGCCCCGATATCCTGTTGCGGCAGCCACCTGGGGAGGACACACGTGCAGACGGTCGAGGACAGGGCGCGGGTCGAGGCCATCGCCGATTACGGGATCGTCGGCGCGCCCGTCGAGCCCAGCCTGGTGTCTCTGGCCCAGCTTGCGGCGACGCTGTGCCAGGTGCCCACCGCGGTGGTCAACATCATCGACGACCGCGCGCAGCATCAGGTCGCGGCCGTCGGGTTCGACGCCGGGGTGTGCGGGCGCGAGGACTCGATGTGCGCCGTCGTGCTGCAGGATGCGCGTCACGTGCTCGTTCCCGATGCGCAGCGGGACCGCCGCTTCACCGACAACCCCTTCGTCACCGGCGAGCTGGGACGCGTCCGCTTCTACGCCTCGAGCCCTCTGATCACCCCGGCGGGAATCTCCATCGGCACCCTGTGCGTGTTCGATGAGGCGACGGGGTCGCTCACCGCGGAGCAGAGCGCGGCGCTCGATCTGCTCGCGCATCAGGCGGTCGAGGTGCTGGAATTGCGCCGGCTGACGCAGGAACTGGAGCGCTCGAACGGCGAGCTGACCCACTTCGCGGGACAGGTCAGCCACGATCTGCGCAATCCGCTGACCGCTCTCGTCGGCCACCTCGACCTCGCCGCCGAGGCCGCCGCATCCGGCGAGCTGCCGCGCATCGCCCGTGCCGTCGACCAGGCCGAAGCCGCCGCCACGCGGATGGAGGGGATGATCACCGACCTGCTCGCCTACGCCCGTGCGGGCGGCGCGCAGCCGCGCCGCGATCGCTCGTCCCTGCGAGAGATCGTCGCGACCGCCCTCGACGACCTCTCGGCGGCCATCGCCGCCGCCGAGGCCTCGGTGACGGCGACGATCGCGGAGGAGACCGACACGGTCGTCGGCGACCCGATGCTCTTGAGCCTGCTGGTGCAGAACCTGGTCGCCAACGCGGTGAAGTTCGCGCTCGCCACCGGCATCCGCCCACTCGTCGAGATCACCGCCGTCCGCACCGAGCAGGGCTGGAGCCTCACGGTCGACGACAACGGTCCCGGGGTACCCGCGGATCAGCGCGACCGCGTGTTCGGTGCGATGGAGCGCGGCGACGAGCGCGACGTGCCGGGACTCGGTCTGGGACTGGCGACCTGCCGCCGCATCGTGCAGATCCACGGCGGGCGCATCGCGATCGACGACTCCCCGCTGGGCGGCGCGCGCCTGCGGGTCACGTTGCGCGACTGAGCCGGCACCCGGCACCGCCGCACCCCGCGCGCCGAACGCGCGCTACGGCGCGGCGGGGCGATCGAGTCCGTCGAGGGCGACACGCAGCACGTCGTCGGCGAGGCGGTCGGGGTCGACCGCGCCGCCGGGGCGATACCACTCGGTGAGGGAGTTGACCATGCCGAATACGAGCCGCGTCGCGACGGCGGCGTCGATGTCGTCGGCGAGCGCGCCCTCGCGCTGCGCGTCGCGGACGATCGCCGTCACCCGCTGATCGAACGCGCGCCGCCGCTCGAGGGCGGACCTCTCGGCGTCGCTGTTGCCCCGCACTCGCAGCAGCAGCGTCACCTCGGGGAGCCGCTCGGTCAGCACGCGCACGGCGCCGCGCACGACGTGGCGCAGCCGGTCGATCGCGGCGTCCTGCGTCGCGAGGGCCTCGGCGAGCGCACCCTCCAGGGCACCCAGCGCGTCGTCGAGGGCGCTCTGCAGAATCGCCTCCTTCGAGGCGACGTGGTGGTACAGGGCCGACTTCGTCAGGCCCAGCCGGGCGGCGAGGTCGGCGACGGAGGTCGCGTCGTAGCCCTGCTCGTTGAACAGCTGCACCGCGATGCGCACCACTTGGTCCCGGTCGTACCCCGGCCGGCCGCGGCGGGGCGGCGGGGCGTCGAGGTCGGGCGTCGGCATGCCTCTACCTTCCCAGACCCGGCGGCGCGAACACGTCGATGCGGGCGCCCGTCGCGCATTGCCGGCATCCCGCCCCTCTGTCATTATTACTGAACGATCGTTCTGCAATGCAAGGGCGCCCTGCGCTCGGAGAGGACGCCGATGTCCCCGATCCCCACGGTGGCGAGTTTCGTGCAGGAGGCCTGGTGGTCTCCGGCGACGGATGCCGAGACCACCCCGATCCGCGACGCATCGACGGGCGAGGAGATCTGGCGGGTCGGCACCGCGGGGCTCGATCTCGCCGCCGCCGTCGCCCACGCCCGCACGGTCGGACAGGAGAGCCTGGGCGCGCTGACCTTCCACCGGCGCGCGCTGCTGCTGAAGCAGTTCGCGCTCGCGCTGCAGGAGCGCAAGGACGAGCTCTACACACTGTCGGCGTGCGCCGGCGCGACGGGCCGCGACTGCGCCACCGATGTCGACGGCGGCATCGGCGTGCTCTTCACGTACGCCTCGAAGGGCAGGCGCGAACTGCCGAACGCGCAGGTCGTCGTCGACGGCCCCGCCGAGCCGCTGTCGAAGGACGGGTCCTTCCTCGGGCGGCACGTGTACACGCGGCTGCCGGGCGTCGCCGTCCAGATCAACGCCTTCAACTTCCCGGTGTGGGGCGCGCTCGAGAAGCTCGCGCCCGCGTTCCTGGCCGGCGTGCCGACGATCGTCAAGCCGGCCACCCCCACGGCGTATCTGGCGGCGGCGTGGGTGCGCATTCTCGTCGAGTCCGGCCTCGTGCCCGCCGGCACGCTGCAGCTGGTGAGCGGTCCCGTGCCCGACCTGTTCGAGCTGCTCGACCTCGGCGATCTCGTGGCGTTCACCGGCAGCGCCGACACCGCCCTGCGTCTGCGCGCGCGGGCACGGCCAGGCGTGCGCTTCACGAGCGAGACCGACTCGATCAACGCGTCGGTACTGGGTCCGGATGCCGCGGCCGGCACCCCCGAGTTCGACGCGTACGTGCGGCAGCTCTTCGTCGAGCTGACGACGAAGGCCGGCCAGAAGTGCACCGCGATCCGCCGGGCGATCGTCCCGGAGGGCGCCGCCGATGCCGTCGTCCACGCGCTGGGCGCGATGATCGCGGAGCGCACTGTGCTGGGCGACCCGCGCGCCGCGGGCGTCACGATGGGTCCGCTGGTGTCGCTGGCGCAGCGCGACGAGGTGCGCCGCCAGGTCGCGAGGCTGCAGGAGGGCGGCGGCCGCATCGCACTCGGCTCGCTCGACGCGCCGGAGGTCCGCCGCGCCGACGGCAGCACCGGCGCAGCGCCGGACGGGGCGTTCCTGTCGCCGCTGCTGCTGCGGTTCGGTGACGGCGACGCGGGGCCGGATGCCGCCGTGCACACCGTCGAGGCCTTCGGCCCGGTCGCCGGCCTGCTCCCCTACCGCACGGTCGACGAGGCGGCCGAGCTCGTCGCGCGCGGCGGCGGGTCGCTCGTCACGAGCGTCGCGACCGCCGCCCCCGAGGTGGCCACGCGGCTGCTCAGCCGCATCGGCGCGTACAACGGCCGCGTCCTGTTCCTCGACCGCGACGACGCGCGCAGCTCGACCGGCCACGGCGCTCCCGTGCCGCATCTCGTCCATGGCGGCCCCGGCCGGGCCGGCGGCGGCGAGGAGCTCGGCGGCATCCGCGCGGTGCTGCACCACATGCAGCGCACGGCCGTGCAGGGTTCCCCGCGCATGCTCACCGCGCTGACAGGGGTCTGGCATGCCGGTGCACCGGCGCAGGCGGGCGGCATCCACCCCTTCCGCAAGACTCTCGCCGACCTGCGGCTGGGCGACCGGATCGACTCCGCCGAGCGCGAGGTCACCCTCGCCGACATCGAGACGTTCGCCCGCTTCACCGGCGACACGTTCTACGCCCACATGGACGAGACGGCCGCCGCCGCCAACCCGTTCTTCCCCGGCCGGGTCGCGCACGGTTACCTGCTGGTCTCGTTCGCCGCGGGGCTGTTCGTGGATCCCGATCCCGGTCCGGTGCTCGCCAACTACGGCCTCGAGAACCTGCGGTTCGTCACGCCGGTGTCGCCGGGCGACCGCATCCGCGTCGCCCTGACGGCGAAGCAGATCACGCCGCGCGAGACCGATGAGTACGGCGAGGTGCGATGGGATGCCGTCATCCACAACGACCGCGACGAGGTGGTCGCGAGCTACGACGTGCTCACGCTCGTCGCGAAAAAGTAGGCGTCACCGACCCGATTGCGCCGCCCATCCGCGAGATCTACACTTTACTGAACGACCGGTCTGTAAAAGGAGTCGACGATGACGACGGCGGACACCCTGGTGCGCGACGAGCAGCAGGACGAGTTCGACGCCCTCATCGCGGCCGACCAGCGCATCGAGCCGCGGGACTGGATGCCGGAGGCCTATCGCCGTACTCTCATCCGGCAGATCTCCCAGCACGCGCACTCCGAGATCATCGGCATGCAGCCCGAGGGCAGCTGGATCACCCGTGCGCCGAGCCTCAAGCGCAAGGCGATCCTCATGGCCAAGGTGCAGGACGAAGCGGGCCACGGCCTCTACCTGTACTCGGCGGCGCAGACCCTCGGCATCACGCGCGACGAGATGACGGCGCAGCTCATCGACGGGCGGGCGAAGTACTCGTCGATCTTCACCTACCCCACGCCGACCTGGGCCGACATGGGCGCGATCGGCTGGCTCGTCGACGGCGCGGCGATCTGCAACCAGGTGCCGCTGTGCCGCGCTTCGTACGGTCCGTACGGGCGCGCGATGGTGCGCATCTGCAAGGAGGAGTCGTTCCATCAGCGCCAGGGTTTCGAGATCCTGCTGACCCTCATGCGCGGCACCGACGCGCAGCGCGAGATGGCGCAGGGTGCCGTGGACCGCTGGTACTGGCCGTCGCTCCAGATGTTCGGCCCGCCCGATGACGCGTCGCCGAACTCGGCGCAGTCGATGGCGTGGAAGATCAAGCGGTTCGGCAACGACGAGCTGCGTCAGCGCTTCATCGGCATGCTCGTGCCGCAGGCGGAGGTCCTCGGCGTGCGGCTGCCCGATCCCGAGCTGCGCTGGGACGACGCCGCCGGGCGCTGGCATACCGGCGAGATCGACTGGGACGCGTTCGCGGAGGTGCTCGCCGGCCGCGGACCGTTGAACGCCGAACGCATCCGGCATCGCCGCGAGGCGCACGAGGACGGCGCGTGGGTGCGCGAGGCCGCCGCGGCCTACGCCGCGAAGAAGACCGCCGCCGCAACGAACCCCACGACGAGGCCCGCAACGACGAGCACCGCAACGACGAGCCCCACGCCCGCGACCGCGCCCCGCGAGGCGGTGGCCTCATGACCACTCCGGGCGGGTCGCCGGCCGAGCCGTGGCCGCTGTGGGAGGTGTTCGTCCGCGCGAGCCGCGGGCTCAGCCACGTGCACGTCGGGTCGCTGCACGCTCCCGACGCGGACCTCGCCGTGCGGAACGCCCGCGACCTGTACACGCGACGGGGCGAGGGCGTGTCGATCTGGGTCGTGCCGTCGGATGCCGTGACGACCAGCGATCCCGCCGCCAAGGGCGCGTTCTTCGAATCCCCCGCCGGCAAGAACTACCGTCACGCGGTGTACTACACCGCGTCGGAGGGGGTGCCGCACCTGTGACCGAACCGCGCGCGCAGGTCGTCGTCGACGAGCGGATGCTGGCCGCCGAGCTGCAGGGCGAGGACGCCCGTCCGGCGAACGCCGACGTGGCCGAGTATGCGCTGCGGCTGGGCGATGACGCGCTGATCCTCGCGCAGCAGCTGTCGCGGTGGATCGCCCGCGCCCCCGAACTCGAGGAGGACGTCGCGCTCGGCAACATCGCGCTCGACCTCCTGGGGCACGCCCGTTCGCTGCTGCGGTTCGCGGGGGCGTACGACGGCCGCAGCGAGGACGATCTGGCGTATCTGCGCGACGAGCCGGAGTTCCGCTGCGCGTGGCTGTTCGAGCAGGACAACGGCGACTTCGCGCACACGATCGCCCGGCAGCTCGTCGCGTCCGGGTACCTCTTCGAGCTGTACACCGACCTGCAGCGCTCGACCGACTCCGCCCTGGCCGCGATCGCCGGCAAGGCCGTGAAGGAGGTCGAGTACCACCGCGACCACGCCGTGCAGTGGATCCTGCGGCTGGCGGGCGGCACCGAGCAGTCGCGCCGCCGCATGGTCCGGGCCCTCGCGGACATCTGGCCGTACGTGGACGAGCTCTTCCGCGACGACGCTCTCGTCGACCGGCTGGACGGCGTCGCCGTGCGCCCCTCGACGCTGCATCCCCGCTTCGACGCGGTCGTGGCGGCGGTGCTGGCCGAGGAGGGTCTCGACGTGCCGGCCGGCCCGGTCGCCGCCGGCGGCGGGAGGGAGGGGCGGCACTTCCCGACGCTCGGCCCGATCCTCGCCGAGATGCAGTCGCTCGCACGCCGGCATCCGGGGGCGACATGGTGAGCGCACTCGCGACGGCCCGTGCGGTCGCGGCATCCGTCTGCGATCCGGAGATCCCGGTGCTCACCATCGACGACCTCGGCGTGCTGCGGGACGTCACGATGACTCAGGATGCCGTGGTCGTGACGATCACGCCGACCTACTCCGGCTGCCCCGCCATGGACGCCATCCGCGACGATCTCGTACTGGCGCTGACGCGGGCGGGCTTCGCCGATGTGCGGGTGCGCACGGTGCTGTCGCCGGCGTGGACGACGCAATGGCTGACGGATGCCGGCGCCCAGAAGCTCGCCGCGTACGGCATCGCGCCGCCGACCGGGCGGCGCGCACCTGGTCCTATCCCCGTCACGCTCGGCGTGGCCTGCCCGCAGTGCGGGTCGCTGCGCACGCGGGAGGTCTCGCGGTTCGGCTCGACGTCGTGCAAGGCCCTGTACGAGTGCGCCGCGTGCCTCGAGCCGTTCGACCACTTCAAGGTGCACTGATGACCCTCACCGACGCGGCGATCCAGCAGCGCACCGGCCGGCGCCGCGCGCGGTTTCACCGGCTACGCGTGGCGGAGGTGCGCAGATTGACCGCGGATGCCGTGGAGGTGACCTTCGCGGTGCCGGACGAGCTCGCCGACGCCTTCGACTACGCCCCGGGACAGTACGTCGCGCTGCGGGCGCGGATCGACGGCGCCGAGGTGCGACGGTCGTACTCGATCTGCCGCCCGCCGACCCCGGGACGCCTGTCGGTCGGCATCAAACGCGACCCCGACGGCCGCTTCTCGTCGTGGGCGCAGACACAGCTGCGCCCGGGCGACGAGATCGAGGTCATGAGCCCGCAGGGCACGTTCGTCTCCACCCGCACCGGCACCCCGACCGGCCACGTCGTGGGGATCGCGGCGGGATCGGGCATCACGCCGATCATGTCGCTCGCCGCCGCGGTGCTCGCGGCATCCGCCACCTCATCGTTCACCCTCGTGTACGCCAACCGGTCCTCGACCGACGTCATGTTCGTCGACGAGCTGGCCGACCTGAAGGACCGCTACCCGGCTCGGCTCGCGATCCACCACGTGCTCTCGCGCGAACAGCGCACGGCGCCGGTGTTGAGCGGGCGCATCGACGAGGCGCGGCTGCGCCGGCTGCTGGCCACGCTCGTGCCGCCGGAGAGCGTGGCCGAGTGGTTCCTGTGCGGACCGTTCCCGCTCGTGCAGCTGTGCCGCGACGTGCTCGCCGACGTCGGCGTGCCGAGCGACCGCGTGCGGTTCGAGCTGTTCTCGACCGGCGCGGTGCCGGCGGCAGGTTCGTGTGACGGGCGAGCGGTGGCAGCGCGCGGCGACGAGCCGGTGCGGACGATCGAGTTCACGCTCGACGGCACGTCGTCGCGCGTGACGAGCCCGGTGAGCGCCCACGAGACGATCCTGGCCACGGCGCTGCGGGTGCGCGGCGACGTGCCGTTCGCCTGCGCGGGCGGGGTGTGCGGCACGTGTCGCGCCCGGCTGCGCGACGGCGCGGTGCAGATGACCGAGAACTACGCGTTGGAGCCGGACGAGATCGAGCGCGGGTACATCCTCACCTGCCAGTCCCACCCGACCAGCGACCGTGTCGTCGTCGACTACGACGGGTGAGGAGCGGGCCGTGATCGATTACGCGTACGAAGACGTGGTGACGGATGCCGGGGCGGCCGGGCTCGTGACGATCACCCTGAGCCGGCCGGCGGCGCGCAACGCGCTCGACGAGCAGGCGCTGCGCGACCTCGACGCCGCCTACGCTCGCGCCGAGGCTGACGGCGCGCGCGCTGTGCTGCTGCGCGGCGAGGGCCGGGCGTTCTGCGCGGGGCGCGACATCGCCGGCGTCGATCCCCGCACCGACGACGCGGCCGGTTACCTCGACGGGCTGCTCACACCGCTGCTGCGCCGGATGGCGGCGTTTCCGGCGCCGACCTTCGCGGCGGCGCACGGCGCCTGCCTGGGTGTCGGGCTCGGGCTGCTGATCGCGACGGACGTCGTCTACGTTGCCGCCGACGCGAAGATCGGGTCGCCCTTCGCCGCGCTCGGCGCGACCCTCGACTCCGGCGGCCACGCCCTGTTCGTCGAGCGGCTCGGGACGCACCGGACGCTCGACCTCGTCTACACCGGCCGGCTGCTCAGCGGCGATGAGGCCGTCGCAGCGGGACTGTTCTCGCGGGTCGTCGACGCCGGTGCGCTCGAGGAGCGCACGAGGGATGCCGCGGTGGCCGCCGCATCCGGACCCACCGCCGCCTTCGTGGCGAGCAAGCGCATCGTCGCGGCGCTGCGCGACGAGCGGCTGGGGTTCTGGGAGGCACTGGCGCTCGAGACTCGGGCGCAGGTGGCGCTCGGCGACACCGACGACTACCGCGAGGGCTTCGCCGCCTTCCAGCAGAAGCGGCCGCCGGTCTTCCGCGGGCGCTGACGGCGCGGGCAGGGGCGTGGGGCGGGCCCGGGGCGCCCCTTGGCCGGCGCGGGCGGCTCGGGCAGACTCGGAGGGACCGCGTCTACGAGGGAGTCTCATGCAGGAGCGCACGATCGGGCCGTTCACCGTCTCGGCCATCGGGCTCGGCGCCATGCCGGTGTCGATGAACAACGACCGCGAACTCCCCTCGCGGGACGACGCCATCGCCACGGTGCACGCGGCGCTCGACGCCGGCGTGACCTTCATCGACACGGCCGACATCTACGCGCCGTCGTGGGACGAGATGGGGCACAACGAGCGGATCGTCCGCGATGCGCTGGCATCGTGGGAGGGGGATGCCGACGGCATCCTCGTCGGGACGAAGGGCGGGATCACGCGCACCGCCGAGAAGGACTTCGGGCGCGACGGGTCGCTGGCCTACCTCCGGTCCGCGGTGCTGCGGTCGCAGGAGAACCTCGGCGTCGACGTCATCGACCTGTACCAGTACCACCGGCCCGACCGCTGGATGGTCTACGGCGAGATCATGCAGAACCTCAAGACGCTGCAGGACGAGGGGCTCATCCGCACGATCGGCATCTCGAACGCCAGCGTCGAGGAGATCGCGATCGCGCGCGAGGTGCTGGGCGAGGGGAACCTCGTCAGCGTGCAGAACGAGTTCTCGCCCCGGCATCCGGGAAGCTACGGGGAACTGCGCTACTGCGACGAGCACGGCATCGCGTTCCTGCCGTGGAGTCCGCTGGGCGGCACCGGCGGCGGAGGACGCACCGTCGGCGAGCGGTTCGGCGTCTTCCGCGAGATCGGCGACGCGCACGGGGTGAGCCCGCAGCAGGTCGTGCTGGCGTGGGAGCTGGCGCTGAGCCCCGTCGTCGTGCCGATCCCCGGCGCGCGACGCGCGGCATCCATCGCGGACTCGGCCCTCGCCGCCGACCTGGTCCTCACGGGCGAGGAGCTCGCGCGCTGTTCCGACGCCGTCGGCATCGAGCGCTGAGGCACCGGGCCCGCACCCGTCAACCCCCTGTCCGCGGGCCGACGCCCGGCCTACCGTGGCGCCATGGCTATCGAACTGAACAAGCCCGCTCTCGAGCATGCGCGCGCCCTCGTGCGCGACGGCAAGGTCGTCCGCGACGAGCGCGACGCGTGGTCGGAGGCGGCTCCCACGCCCGACGAGGAGAACGCGTTCATCGAGGACAAGGGGTGGACGGAGTACTCCCACTGGCACCTCGGGATCGACAAGAGCGAGAACCGCGAGACCAAGGGCGCGTACTCGTTCCCGTTCGGCGACTTCCGCCGGGTGCACCGTTCGGGCGTCATCTCGGGCGAGAGTCGCGCCGGCCAGTACGGCCACGACGAGATCCGCGACGCGTTGCGTGCGCTCCTGGAACTCATCGACAAGAGTTGACGATGGCGTTGCACGAGTTGCTGCTGGTACGGCACGGCGAGAGCGTCGGCAACGTCGCGGCGACCGCGGCCGAGCTCGCCGGCGCCGAGGCGATCGCCCTCGGCATCCGCGATGCCGATGTGCCGCTCTCGGACACCGGTGTCGAGCAGGCGCAGGCGCTCGCGACGCGGCTGCGGGAAGCCGATCCGGTTCCGCAGATCGCGTGGGTGTCGCCCTACCTGCGCGCGCAGCAGACGTTCGCCATCGCCACGGCGGACGGCCCGGTCATCGACACCGTGGTCAGCGACGAGCGGCTGCGCGATCGCGAACTCGGCATCCTCGATCTGCTGACGCGGCGCGGCGTCGCCGCCCGCCACCCCGAAGAGGCGGAGCGCCGTGCGCACCTCGGCAAGTACTACCACCGGCCGCCGGGCGGCGAGTCGTGGGCCGATGTCGCGCTGCGGCTGCGCTCGTTCCTGCGCGACGCCGCCGACGCCCCGGCCGAGGTCGGGCTCGTCGTGGCGCACGACGCCGTCGTCATGCTGCTGATCGCGCTGCTGCTGCGGTGGGATGAGGAGGCGCTGCTCGACTTCGCGTCGCGCCACACGGTGCTGAACGCGTCGGTGACGACGCTGCGGCGCCACGGTGCCCCGTGGGAGCTCGCCGATTTCTCCGACGTACGGCACCTGCAGCGCGAGGGCGCCGAGGTCACCGTCCATCCCGGGAGCGCCGATGTCGAACCGGAGTGAGGCGGTGCCCGTGACCCCCGACCTGCTGCGAGGCTGGGGACTTCCCGACCCGGGCGCGTCGAAGAACTCCCGCGGACGGGTCTTCGTCGTCGGCGGGTCGATGGTCTCGGCCGGCGGCGTCGTCCTGTCGGGCGAGGCGGCGCTGCGGGTCGGTGCGGGCAAGGTCGGTGTGGCCACCACGCCGGACGTCGCGGGCGTCGTGCGCACGACCTTCGTCGAGGCCGGTGTGTACGAGTGGCCCGCCGGGACCAAGCGGGCGCCGCGGGGGTGGGAGGCGGAGATCGACGCCGCCGACGCGGTCCTCGTCGGGCCCGGGCTCGACGACGCCGCGCACGCGCGGGCGCGCCTGGAGGCGATCGCCGCCTGCGAGGTGCGCTGCCTCGTCGTCGACGCCTTCGCCGTCGGGGCGCTGCCGGAGATGGACCGCGGGCGCCTGCCCGAGACGCTCATCATCAACGTCAACCTCGACGAGGCCGCGCTGCTGCTCGGGCGAGAGGTGGACGACCCGATGCGCGACGCCGTCGAGATCGCGCAGACGTGGGATGCCGTGGTGCACTGCTACTCCGCCGTCGCGGCGCCCTCGGGGCAGCGGTGGCGGCTGGACGTCGGTGGCGCGGGCCTCGGCAC
>JAEYAG010000039.1 GCA_023451265.1 Actinomycetes bacterium
CCGCGAGCCCGTACGCGGCTCAGACTCCGCAGGCGACGGATGCCGGCGCGTACGCGGCGGCTCCGGTGGCGGAGACCGTCGCCCCCGAGACGACGGTGATCGCCGATGTCGTGCCCGCGCCGTCCGCGTCGCAGGCGTTCTGGGCGCTCGCGCCCGTGGAGCGCGACGTCGTCGATGAGAACGGTGTGCCCCTGTTCACGATCGGACCCACCGCGTGGGCGCTCGTGATCGAGGATCGTGGCGACAGTTTCGTCGTGCGTCATGAGGACGGCCGCATCGGCTACCTCCGCGACGTCTCCGGCGTGACGCGCGGGTAACCTGGACGGATGCTCCGCACCATCGACCTGCGCGGTCGCGCCCTGAGCACGCCCGAACTGCTCGCCGCCGTGCCGCGGGCGACCGCTGCCCGCGACGAAGCGCTGACCGTCGCCGCACGTATCGTCCACGACGTCGCCGCACGCGGCGAGGAGGCGCTGCGTGAGCAGGCCGCCCAGTTCGACAACGTCCAGGGACACGACATCCGGGTGCCGCAGCACCACCTTGACGAGGCCCTCGACGGGCTCGATCCCACCGTGCGCGCCGCCCTCGAGGAAGCCATCCGCCGGGTGCGGGAGGCGTCGGCGGCGCAGATCCCGCCGGTGCGCGTCACCGAGCTCGGCGCCGGCGCGCGCGTCGAGCAGCGCTGGCGCCCCGCGCAGCGCGTCGGCGTCTACGTCCCCGGCGGCAAGGCCGTCTACCCGTCGAGCGTCGTCATGAACGTCGTGCCGGCGCAGGTCGCCGGCGTCGCGGACGTCGTGCTCGCCTCACCGCCGCAGGCGGAGTTCGCAGGTCGCGTGCACCCCGTCATCCTCGCCGCCGCCCGGCTGTTGGGGGTCGAGGAGGTCTACGCGATGGGCGGCGCCGGGGCGATCGGCGCGTACGCGTACGGCGTTCCGGCCCTCGGCCTGGAACGGGTCGACGTCATCTCCGGTCCGGGCAACAACTTCGTCGCGCTCGCCAAGCGGGTCGTCGCCGGCGTCGTGGGCACCGACTCCGAAGCCGGCGCCACCGAGATCCTCGTCGTCGCCGACGCCTCCGCCGACGCGGACTGGGTCGCCGCCGACCTCGTGAGCCAGGCTGAGCACGACGAGCAGGCCGCCGCCGTGCTGGTCACCGATTCGGCAGAGCTCGCCGACGCGGTCGCCACGCGTGTGGCCGCGCGCGCCGCCACGACGCGGCACGCCGACCGCGTCGCCGCCGCCCTGGGCGGCCCGCAATCCGCGATCGTGCTCGTCGACGACATCGCCGCAGCCACCGCCTTCAGCAACGCCTACGCCCCGGAACACCTGGAGCTGCACCTCGACGGACTCGAGCTGGGGGACCCCCGCGTGGACGCTTTCGTCAACGCGGGCGCGGTGTTCGTCGGTGGTCACTCGCCGGTGAGTCTCGGCGACTACCTCGCCGGCAGCAACCATGTCCTGCCCACGGGGGGTCAGGCCCGCTACGCGGCCGGACTGTCGGCATCCACCTTCCTGCGTCCGCAGCAGATCATCGCCTACGATCGCGCCGCACTGGCCGACGTGCAGGAGGGGATCGTCGCCCTCGCGACCGCCGAGGCCCTGCCCGCGCACGGCGAGGCCGTCGTGGCGCGATTCGCACAGGACGGAGCGCGCTGATGCACTGTCCCTTCTGTCGCCACGCCGACTCGCGGGTGATCGACTCCCGCACGAGCGACGACGGTCTCAGCATCCGCCGCCGCCGGCAGTGCCCGGAATGCGGCGGCCGGTTCTCGACGATCGAGACGGCCAGTCTCAACGTCATCAAGCGCTCCGGCGTCATCGAGCCGTTCAGCCGCGAGAAGGTGATGTCCGGCGTCCGCAAAGCCTGCCAGGGGCGCCCGGTGACCGAAGCCGATCTCGCGATGCTCGCCCAGGCCGTCGAGGAGACGGTGCGCCAGACCGGATCGTCGCAGATCGACACCAACGAGATCGGGCTGGCGATCCTCGGCCCGCTGCGTGAGCTCGACGAGGTCGCGTACCTGCGCTTCGCGAGCGTCTATCAGGCGTTCGACTCGCTGGAGGATTTCGAGTCCTCGATCGCGCAGCTGCGCGCCGACCACCAGCGCGTCGCGGAATAGTAACGGCCGGCGCGGCAGGGCGCGATGCCTGCCGCGCCGTAGGCTGGAGGCGATGTATCCGCTCATCTTCCGCACCGTTTTCTCGCGCATGGATCCCGAGCGCGCCCACCATCTCGTCGTGCCGGTGATCCGCGCGTTCGGAGTCTGGCCGCTGCGCCCGATCGTGCGCGCGCTGACCCGGCCCGACCCGCGCCTGCGCACCGAGGCGCTGGGGCTCGTGTTCGACTCGCCGTTCGGCGTGGCGGCCGGGTTCGACAAGAACGCGGTGATGAGCGAGGGGCTGTACGCGCTCGGGTTCGGGCACGTCGAGGCGGGAACGGTCACGACGGTGCCGCAGGACGGTAACGCCAAGCCGCGCCTGTTCCGCCTCGTCGCCGATCGCGCGCTCATCAACCGGATGGGCTTCAACAATGCCGGGGCCGCGGCGGCCGCACAGCGCCTGCGCCGCTCGCGTCGGCATCCGCGTCGCGCCGTGCTCGGGGCCAACATCGGCAAGAGCCGCATCGTCGACGTCGAGCACGCGACGGCCGACTACATCACGAGCACGAAACTCGTCGCGCCCGTGGCCGACTACCTCGTCGTGAACGTGTCGTCGCCGAACACCCCGGGGCTGCGCGGACTGCAGGCGGTCGAGACGCTCCGGCCGCTTCTGGAGGCGGTACGGGATGCCGCGGGCACGACGCCCCTGCTCGTGAAGATCGCCCCGGACCTGCCCGATGACGAGGTGGGCGCGATCGCGCGGCTCGCCGTGGACGCGGGGCTGTCGGGCATCGTCGCGACCAACACGACGATCGCGCGTGAGGGTCTGCGCGCCCCTGCGGCCGCGGTGACGGCGATGGGGGCGGGCGGGCTGTCGGGTGCGCCGCTGAAGGCGCGCGCGCTGGAGGTGCTGCGCCTCGTCCGCGCTGCCGTGCCGGAGGATTTCTGCGTCATCGCCGCCGGGGGAGTGGAGACCGCCGCCGACGTCCAGGAGCGCCTGGATGCCGGGGCGACCCTCGTGCAGGGCTACACCGCGTTCATCTACCGCGGCCCGCTGTGGGCGCGTCAGATCAACCGCGGGCTGCTCGCCGCGCGCGCCTGACGGCGCCGCGGTCGCCTGCGCTGCCGTCGTCCGTCGCACGTTGCTGTTGTAGCGGCGGGTAGGCGCGCTTTGCGTCGGTTGAACGCGCGGCCGCGCGCATCGTCCCGGCAGCGATGGAGGCGGCGACGGATGCCGCTGCCACCGCGCCGGGGGAGCGGGCGCTCAGGCCGGGCGCTGGCCGCGCTTGACTTGCGGCTTGGGCAGGCGCATGAAGCGCATCTGAATCGTGCGCATCGCGGCGTACCAGCCGAGGCCCTTCTCGGTGCGCTCGCCGAACTTCGCGCGCGCCAGCTTCTTGACCCGAATGCTGGTGAAGATCATGTCCACGACGACGAACATGATGAACAGCCACAGCCCGACGAAGCCGTAATAGACGATCGCGGTGTTGGGCACGAGGCTCAGCAGGATCACGACGAGCATGAGCGGCATCAGCAGCTCGCCGGCGTGCCACCCTGAGTCGACCCAGTCGCGCACGAACCGGCGCTGCGGGCCCTTGTCGCGCACCGGGAGATACCTCTCGTCGCCGTTGGCCATGCCGATGCGGGCCTTCTCGCGCTGGGCGGCGAGCTCGGCCTTCGCGCGGGCGCGCGCCTCCTTGGTGTCGGCGACGAGGGGACGCTTCCGGGCGGCCTCCTGCTCGGCGCGCGAGGGCGTCGGACGGTTCTTGCCGGGTCCGGCGGGGACCTCGGGGGCGGCGTCGGGGGCTGCGGAGTTCTTGGCCACGGGGTGGAACCTCGATGTCTGGGCGCGTTGCGAGCGGGGTGCGATCCGCGGGCGGCGCGCGGTTCGTGCCCCATAAGATTACCCGCATGTCCGCATCATCGTCCCGGCCCGACCCGTCCACCCCTGGCGCATCGCGCCGCGCCGCCGTGCGCGACGCGGCGGAGGCCGCCGTGCCCGCGGCGCTGGCAGACCTCGGAAACCTGGTGCGCATTCCGTCGGTGGCCTTCCCGGGCTTCGACCGCGCCGAGGTGGAACGCAGCGCTGCCGCGGTGCAGGCGCTGCTGGCGGACCTCGGCATCTTCGACCGCGTCGAGGTGAAGACGGCCGTGATCCCCGAAACCGGTGCCGAGGGGATGCCGGCGGTGCTGGCCTCGCGCGCGGCGCGCAACGGGCGCCCGACGATCCTGCTCTACGCGCACCACGATGTGCAGCCGGTGGGCGACGAATCGCTGTGGGAGTCGGCGCCGTTCGAGCCGACGGTGCGCGACGGCCGCCTGTACGGCCGCGGCGCCGCTGACGACAAGGCGGGCGTCATGGCCCATGTCGGCGCGCTGCGCGCGCTGATCGAGGCGGTCGGCACCGACTTCGACCTGGGCGTCAATCTCTTCATCGAGGGGGAGGAGGAGGCGGGCTCCGCCTCCTTCGCCGCGTTCCTCGCCGAGAACGCCGACGCGTTGCGGGCGGACGTCATCGTCGTGGCCGACTCCGGCAATTGGGATGCCGCGACGCCCGCACTGACGGTCTCGCTGCGCGGCAACGCGCGCTTCACCCTGACGGTGCGCACGCTCGAGCACGCCTCGCACTCCGGCATGTTCGGCGGTGCCGTGCCCGACGCCATGCTCGCGACGGTCAAGCTGCTGTCCACGCTGTGGGACGACGACGGTGCCGTGGCGGTCGCGGGCGTGCACGAGCGGGACGCCGAGACGCCCGAGTACACCGAGCAGACCCTCCGCGACGAGGCCGGGCTTCCCGACGGGGTCAGCCCCATCGGGCGGGGGACGATCCTCAGCCGCATCTGGAACAAGCCCTCCATCACGATCACCGGCATCGACGCGCCGAGCGTGCGGAACGCCTCCAACACGCTCTCGCCCGAGGTCTCCGTCGTCCTCAGCATGCGGGTCGCTCCTGGCCAAGACGCCCGCGAGGCATTCGGGGCGATCGAGGAGCACCTCCGTGCGCACGCGCCGTTCGGCGCGCAGCTGAGCTTCAGCGACATCGACTGCGGCAACGCGTTCCTCGTCGACACTGGCGGATCGGCCGTCGCCCACGCCCGCGCGGCGCTGGAAGAGGGTTATGGCGTGCCGCCGGTGGACATCGGGGTCGGCGGCTCCATCCCGTTCATCGCCGACCTGGTGCGCGAGTTCCCCGGCGCGCAGATCCTCGTGACCGGCGTCGAAGATCCGCACGCGCGGGCCCACAGCCCCAACGAGTCGCTGCACCTGGAAACCTTCCGGCATGCGCTCGTCTCGGAAGCGCTGCTCTTGGAGAGCCTCGATTCCGCCACGGCGTCGTGACGCGGCGGTAGAATCGAGCACATCGCACCGCGCGCGCCCGGTTCCGGGCGTGCGGCCTGACACCCTGCGGAGGCACCCATGACCGACATCGCGACGCCCATCCCGACGACCGACGCCAAGGCTCACGGCGTGCTGCTCACCGATGCGGCGGCCGAGAAGGTCAAGAGCCTGCTGCAGCAGGAGAACCGAGACGACCTGCGCCTGCGGGTGGCCGTTCAGCCCGGCGGATGCTCGGGGCTCATCTACCAGCTCTACTTCGACGAGCGGTTCCTCGACGGCGACCAGGCGGTCGACTTCGACGGCGTCGAGGTCATCGTCGACGACATGTCGGTGCCATATCTGGACGGCGCCACGATCGACTTCAAGGACACCATCTCGGAGCAGGGGTTCACGATCGACAACCCCAACGCGGCCGGCAGCTGCGCCTGCGGCGACAGCTTCCACTGAGCGGCTCCCGCTCCGCCGCGCACGCGCGGATCCGGGCCTCCGGCCCCTCCGATAGTGGTTGACATCCTGGGCGGATGGCCTGAATCCGGTGGGAGGTTGCCCTAGACTGAAGGTGTTCGACCTTCATGACCCCGAAAGGTGCACCGTGCGCGTCAAACGCCGACTCCGGCTCGCCGTCATCCCGATCGGGATCGCCACCGCGATCGCGCTCGCTGCCTGCACGCCGACCGAGCTGAACGGCTATCTGCCCGGCTTCACGGACGACGGTACCCAGGCGACCAACCACACCGAGATGGTGTCGGGCCTCTGGGTGAACTCCTGGATCGTGCTCCTCGCGGTCGGTGTCATCACGTGGGCGCTGATGGGCTGGGCGGCGATCGTCTACCGTCGCCGCCGCGGCCAGACCGGTCTGCCGGTGCAGCTGCGCTACAACATGCCCGTCGAGATCTTCTACACGGTCGTGCCGCTCATCCTCGTGCTCGGTTTCTTCGCCTTCACGGCGCGCGACCAGGCCATCCTCGAGACGCAGTACGACGACCCCGACGTCTGCGTCACCGCGATCGGTAAGCAGTGGGCCTGGGACTTCCAGTACAACGACGACACCGCCAACTGCGAGGCCGGTGACGACGCGGTGTGGACCATGGGTGTCCAGGCGCAGACCGACACGCAGGGCAACATCACCACCGAGCTGCCGACGCTGGTGCTGCCGGTCAACGAGACCGTCAAACTCAAGCTCGTCTCGCGCGATGTCATCCACTCCTTCTGGATCATCGACTTCCTCTACAAGAAGGACATGTACATCGGCAAGGACAACTACTGGTCCTTCACGCCGACCCGCGTGGGCGAGTACGACGGCAAGTGCGCCGAGCTGTGCGGCCAGTACCACTCGATGATGCTGTTCAAGGTGAAGGTCGTCGAGCCGGCCGAGTACGAGCAGTACCTGGAGTCGCTGCGCGCGGCCGACCAGACCGGTGACATCAACGACGCGTACGACCGGCTGCAGAACCTCCCGGGCACGGGCGCATCCTCCGACTCCGAGGGAGAACACTGATGGCGACGACGACGATCCCCCTTCAGGCGGAGACCTCGGGGCGCCCCACCACTCTTCCGCCCCGCCAGGCCGCGCTCATGAGCTCGACCCGCGTGGAGCAGAAGGGCAACATCATCGTCAAGTGGATCACCTCCACTGACCACAAGACGATTGGGTACATGTACCTCATCGCCTCGGTGCTGTTCTTCCTGCTCGGCGGCGTGATGGCGCTCATCATCCGCGCCGAGCTGTTCGAGCCTGGCATGCAGATCCTTCCCACGAAGGAGCAGTACAACCAGCTGTTCACGATGCACGGCACGATCATGCTGCTGATGTTCGCGACGCCGCTGTTCGCCGGCTTCGCCAACGCGATCCTCCCGCTGCAGATCGGCGCGCCCGACGTCGCCTTCCCGCGCTTGAACGCGTTCGCCTTCTGGCTGTTCCTCTTCGGCTCCCTCATCGCCGTCGCCGGCTTCCTCACCCCGCAGGGCGCCGCCGCATTCGGCTGGTTCGCCTATCAGCCGCTGGCCGGGGCGACGTTCTCGCCGGGTGCCGGTGGAAACCTGTGGATGCTGGGGCTCGGCATGTCGGGCTTCGGAACCATCATGGGTGCCGTCAACTTCATCACGACGATCATCACGATGCGCGCGCCCGGCATGACCATGTGGCGTCTGCCGATCTTCTCGTGGAACACGCTGGTCACCAGCATCCTCATCCTCATGGCCTTCCCGGTGCTGGCCGCCGCGATCCTCGCCGCTGCCGCCGACCGCGTGCTCGGCGCCCACATCTACGACCCCGCCAACGGCGGCGTCCTGCTGTGGCAGCACCTGTTCTGGTTCTTCGGCCACCCCGAGGTGTACATCATCGCGCTGCCGTTCTTCGGCATCGTCTCGGAGATCTTCCCGGTGTTCAGCCGCAAGCCGATCTTCGGGTACAAGACCCTCGTCTACGCGACGATCGCCATCGCCGCCCTGTCGGTGTCGGTGTGGGCCCACCACATGTACGTCACCGGCTCGGTGCTGCTGCCGTTCTTCGCGCTGATGACGATGCTCATCGCGGTGCCGACGGGTGTGAAGATCTTCAACTGGATCGGCACGATGTGGCGCGGCTCGGTGACGTTCGAGACGCCCATGGTGTTCGCGCTCGGCTTCCTCGTCTCGTTCGTCTTCGGCGGCCTCACCGGCGTCATCCTCGCCTCGCCGCCGCTGGACTTCCACCTGTCGGACTCGTACTTCGTCGTCGCCCACTTCCACTACGTCGTGTTCGGCACGGTCGTGTTCGCGATGTTCGCCGGCTTCTACTTCTGGTGGCCGAAGTGGACGGGGCGCATGCTCAACGAGCGCCTCGGCATGGTCCACTTCTGGATGCTGTTCATCGGCTTCCACATGACCTTCCTCATCCAGCACTGGCTGGGCGTGGACGGCATGGTGCGCCGCTACGCAGACTATGCCGCGGCCGACGGCTGGACCTGGCAGAACCAGGTCTCCACCGTGGGTGCGATGCTGCTGGGCGCGTCGATGATCCCGTTCTTCCTGAACGTGTGGCTGACGGCCCGCAAGGCGCCGCGCGTCACCGTCAACGACCCGTGGGGCTACGGCGGGTCGCTCGAGTGGGCGACCAGCTGCCCGCCGCCGCGCCACAACTTCACGTCGATCCCGCGGATCCGCAGCGAGCGTCCCGCGTTCGACCTGAACCACCCCGAGGCGGCCGTGCCGGTCGGTGTCGGTCCTGCCAAGGACGCCCCCGACGCGCCCGTGGTCGATGTGGCCGATGGAGAGGTCAAGTAAGTGAAGACGAACGTCAACCTCTGGTGGATCCTCGCCGCGTTCTTCCTGCTGGTGACCGGGATCTACACCGGCTGGAACATCATCGAGCACTCCGATCGTCCGTGGTTCCACGCGATCGAGTGGGTCGGCACCGTTGCCCTGCTGTTCACCATGTTCATGTCGGTGATGATCGCCTTCTACGTCGACCGTGTGCACCGCGCGCAGGGCGGTGAGCTGCCCGAGGACGTCCTGACGGCGGACATCGACGACGGCGACCCCGAGATAGGCGAGTTCAGCCCGTGGTCGTGGTGGCCGCTCGTGCTCGCGCTGTCGGCATCCCTCGGCATCCTCGGCCTCGCGGTGGGCACCTTCCTGCTGCCCATCGGCCTCGCCGTCTTCGTCGTCGCGATCGTCGGCTGGGTGTACGAGTACTACCGCGGATACTTCGCACGCTGATCGGTCGGCGGGTCGAGGCTTCGACGGGAACGGTGCAGGAACCATCGTGGTGATGGGTCTGTCGTTGCGCGCCGGCATCGCCAGCGACGTCGGCGAGTACCGCGAGACGAATCAGGATGCCGCCTTCGCGGCCTCGTGGGGAGCGGGTGTCGCGGACGGTGTCGGCGGCGGCCCGGCCGGTGATCTCGCCTCCGCGGCGCTTGTGCACCGTCTCGTCTCCGGCGGGGCGTCGGTAGCGGATGCCGCGGAGCTCGCCGTCCGCATCCGCGCCGCCAACTGGGACCTCGCCGCCCACGTGCGTCGCGATCCGGCCCTGGCCGGCATGGCCACGACGTTCACCGGCGTGTGGTTCACCCGTGCCGGTGCGCTCCTCCTCGCGCACACCGGCGACTCGCGCGCGTACCTGCTGCGGGAGGGGCACCTGACACGGCAGACCCGTGACGACTCGTTCGTGCAGGTTCTCGTCGAGCACGGGATCGTCCGTGAAGAGGATGCCATGACGCACCCGCGCCGCAACATCATCACCGCGTCACTCCGCGGCGACGCCGATGACCTGGTGCGGATCAGCACGCGCATCCCGGTGCGCCACGACCGTTGGCTGCTCTGCAGCGACGGGGTGAGCGACTACCTGCCGGATGACGCGATCGCGGCCGTCGTCGCGAGCGCCGACGATCCCGCTGTCGCGGCTCAGCTGGTGGTCGCCGCCGCGCTGCAGGCCGGGTCACGCGACAACGTCACGGCAGTCGTGGCCGACATCGTCGACGGCACTTCGACGGGCGAGCCGCCGCTGTTCGGCGGGGCCGCCGCAGACCGCTTCAGGGAGAGCTTCGACGCCGTCGCCGGCTAGCGCTGCTCGCGAACGACCATCACCTGTGCGTCGCCCTTCGACAGGCTCAGGGACCGCCGCGGTCAGCTCTGCTCGCGAACGACCATCACCTGTGCGTCGAAAACACGGGGGAGGGGGCCGGTGGCGTTCTCGGTCGGCAGGCCTTCCCGCACCCAGTACTCGTAGCCGCCGATCATCTCCTTGACGGCGTACCCGAGCCGGGCGAACTCGATCGCGCCCTTGGCTCCGGCGTTGCAGCCTGGGCTCCAGCAGTAGACGACCACCGTGGCCGCTCGGTCGATCTCGCGCGGTGCACGGGTGGCGATGTCGCGGTAGGGCATGTGGACCGCGCCGCGCGCGTGCCCCTGCGCCCACGCGTCGTCGCTGCGGACGTCGACGAGGACGACGTCTTCGCCGGCGCGCTGGGCGGCATAGACGTCGGACGGGTCGGTCTCGTGGTCGAGTTTGGCGGAGAAGTAGGCGAGGGCGTCGGGCATGATCTCACGCTACGACAACGACGAAGCGGCGCGGGGGCCCCGGACCGGGCCGCCACCCCGCCTGCCGGCCACA
>JAEYAG010000198.1 GCA_023451265.1 Actinomycetes bacterium
TGGGCGCGTGGCGTGGCGGAGGCGGGTGGGGTGGCGGGGGCGGCGGATGCCGGCGCCACCGCGCGACGCGGCCGGCGCGGCGCGCCGAGGGCGCCGGTGATGCGGTCGAGGATCATGGCGATCACGACGACGGCGAGGCCGGCTTCGAAGCCGAGCGGGATGTTCACCGAGCTCAGCGCCTGCACGATCGGGCGGCCGAGGCCGGGAGCGCCGACCATCGACGCGATGACCGACATCGACAGCGAGAGCATGATGATCTGGTTGACGCCCGCCATGATCGACGGCAGCGCCAGCGGCAGCTGGATCTGCCGCAGGATGCGGCCCGGGGTCGCGCCGAACGCCTGCCCTGCCTCGACCACCTCGGCATCCACTCCCCTGATGCCGAGCTCGGTGAGGCGCACGCCCGGCGCGACGGCGAACAGGATCGTCGCGACGGTGCCGGGGACCACGCCGACGCTGAACAGGAAGATCGCCGGCAGCAGGTACACGAAGGCGGGCATGGTCTGCAGGAAGTCGAGCGCCGGGCGGACGATGCTCGACACCGTCTGCGACCGCGCCGCCCAGATGCCGAGCGGCACCGCGATGAGGGTCGCGATGAGCACGGCGACGACCGTCAGCGCGAGGGTGAGCATCGCGTTCTCCCACTGGTCCACCGCCAGCACGAGACCGAAGCCGATGACCGTTCCGACGGCGAGCTTCCAGCCCTTGACGAACCACGCCAGCGCCGCGAAGACGATGATGATGGCCCAGAACGGCGGCGTCGTGAAGATCCAGGCCGCGACGTCGTAGATCGCCGAGAACACCGTGGCGATGACGTCGAACAGGCCGCCGAGGTAGTCCTTCAGAAAGTCTACGAAGCTGCGGACCCACTGGCCGATGGGGAGGCGAATGGCGTCTTCGAAGGCATCCATCAGCGCACGCTCCCCTCGGTCGCGGCATCGACGAGCGGGGTGAACTCGGCGACCATGTCGATCGGGGTCTGGATGACGGGCATCTCACGCGTCGTCGCGGGGACGTTGCCGAGGGCGGCGAGCAGCGTGATGCGGGGGATGACCCCGACCAGACGGCCGCGGTCGTCGACGACGGCGAGCGGCACGGTGGCCTCCACGGCGGTCTCGACGATGTCGGTGAGCAGGTCGTCGGGTCCGACCGTCGGCACGGCGGTGTCGACGATCTGACGGAGGTCGGTCTCACCGGCCTTCACCGCACGGATGACGGCGCGGTCGGTCACGACGCCGACGAGTCGCCGGTTCTCGGTCGCGAAGACGGCGCCGGCCTGCTGCGCGCGCAGCGTCCGCAGCGCGCCGCGCACCCCCGCGCTGAGCGGGGTGGTCAGGTGGGGCGGCTCCATGACGGATGCCGCGGTCAGCACCCGTGCGCGGTCGACGTCCTGCACGAACTGCGCGACGTAGTCGTTGGCCGGGTCGGTGAGGATCTCCTCGGGGGTGCCGTTCTGCACGATGCGGCCGTCGCGCATGACCGCGATGCGGTCGCCGAGGAACATCGCCTCGTTGAGGTCGTGCGTGATGAACACGATCGTGCGGCCGAGCTCACGCTGCAGCTCGACGAGCTGCTCCTGCATCTCGCGGCGGATGAGCGGGTCGAGCGCCGAGAAGGCCTCGTCCATGAGCAGGATGCCGGTGCCCGCCGTGAGGGCGCGGGCGATCCCCACGCGCTGACGCATGCCGCCGGAGAGCTCGTCGGGCATGGCGAGGGCCCGGTCGCCGAGGCCGACCCGTTCGAGGATCTCCATCGCGCGGGCACGGCGCTCGGTCTTGCCGACGCCCTGGATCTCGAGGGCGTACGCGGCGTTGTCGAGCACCGTGAGGTGTGGGAGCAGCGCGAAGTGCTGGAAGACCATCGAGACGGATTCGCGGCGGATGGCCCGCAGCTCGCCCGGCGAGGCCGCCGTCACGCTGCGACCGTCGACGAGCACATCGCCGGCCGTCGGGGTCAGCAGCCCGTTGAGCATGCGGATGATCGTCGACTTGCCCGAGCCGGACAGGCCCATGATGACGAAGATCTCTCCGCGGTTCACGGTGAAGCTCGCGTCGATCACGGCGGCGGTCCCGGCATCCGCCACATCGGCGCGGGTCTGTCCGGCGCGCAGGCGCCGCACGGCGTCTTTCGGGGCGCGTCCGAAGACTTTGAAGAGGTTCCGCGCCTCGAGAACGGGCGCGGCGGCAGGAGCATCGGTCACAGAACACCTCGGCAGCCCGGTGCATCGGCTGCATCGGTCACGCCCGGGTGGCGGCCACTGGCGCACGAGGGCGCACGGCTGCGGACATCGGATCCGCGCAAAGGCTGCCGACCATACGGTCGTCGGTCAGGTGCCCCAGAGCACCTCCGGCGATCGCGGACTGGTCTGGTAACGGCCCGCAACGGGCCGCTTCCAACGTCTCATGCGTCTGAATCGGTCGCAAATTGGACATCGCGTGGCGGGCTCGCTATCGCGCGCGGGCGCGTTGCGGCATCCGCTTGACAGTCATGCCGCCTGTGTGGTTCATTACTCAAGTAACTAACCACTGAACCGAGAGGAGACGGCGTGATCGAAGAGGGCCGGGCCCTGTTCCTCCAGATCGCGGAGAGCGTCGAGGAGTCGATCGTCGACGGCTCGCTCCCGGAGGACACCCGCGCGCCCTCGACCAACGAGCTCGCCGCCTTCTACCGCATAAACCCCGCCACCGCGGCGAAAGGAGTGAACATGCTCGTCGACAAGGGCGTGCTCGTCAAGCGCCGCGGCATCGGCATGTTCGTCGCCGTCGGCGCGCGCGATCAGCTTCTCGCCGAGCGGCGCTCCGCCTTCGCCGATCGCTTCATCACTCCACTGCTCGCCGAGGCCCGCACGCTCGGCCTCAGCGCCGACGACCTCACCGCACTCATCCACGAACGCGCCGAAGGGAGCCGTTCATGACCACCGTCATCGAGGTGGACCACCTCACCAAGCGCTATCGCGACACCCTCGCGCTCGACGACGTCTCGTTCTGCATCGAGGAGAACACGATCTACGGCCTGCTCGGACGCAACGGCGCCGGCAAGACGACGATCATGTCGATCCTCACCGCGCAGAACTTCGCGACCTCGGGCGAGGTCCGCGTGTTCGGCGAGCAGCCCTACGAGAACGCGCGCGTGCTGCGGCGTCTGTGCTTCGTGCGCGAAAGCCAGCGCTACCCCGACGACAGCAACCCGGCGCAGGCCTTCCGCATGGCGCGGCTGTTCTTCCCGAACTGGGACCAAGGCCTCGCCGATCGCCTCGCACGCGAGTTCGCCCTGCCGCTCAAGCGGCGCATCAAGAAGCTCTCCCGAGGGCAACTCTCGGCCGTCGGGGTCATCATCGGGCTCGCCTCACGGGCCGAGATCACGTTTTTCGACGAGCCGTACTTGGGGCTGGATGCTGTCGCGCGCCAGATCTTCTACGACCGCCTGCTCGAGGACTACGCCGAGCATCCGCGCACCGTCATCCTCTCGAGCCATCTCATCGACGAGGTCTCCGACCTGCTCGAGCGCGTGCTCGTCGTCGACGGCGGCCGGATCGTGATGGATGAGGAGACCGACGCCGTGCGGGGACGGGCCGCGAACATCGTCGGTGACGCCGGCGCGGTCGACGCGTTCGTCGCCGGGCGGGAGGTGCTGCATCGCGAGTCGCTCGGCCACGTGGCATCCGTCACCGTGCTCGGCGCCCTCACGGCGTCCGACCGCAGCCGCCTGGCAGCTGCCGGGCTCGAGGCCACGCCGGTCTCACTGCAGCAGCTCATCGTGCGCACGACCCAGCGCGCACAGCAGGATCAGATCTCGTCTGACGAAGGAGCACTCCGATGAACCGCACTGTGAACGTCGTGCGCATGCAGTTCGTGAACAAGTACACGTTCGTCTGGATGCCGCTCATCATCCTCGGGGCGTCGTTCGTGATGTCCCTCGTCATCTTCGCGATGATCCCCTACGACGGCGCCAAGTACGGTGGTGGCAGCCAGGCGCCGATCTGGTACTTCTTCGCGCTCGGGATCATGGCGCTCAGCTACACGTTCCCGTTCTCGCAGGCGATGAGCATCACCCGCAGGGAGTTCTTCTTCGGGACGATGCTCGCGGCGGTCGTCACCGCGGTGATCCTCGGCGTGACGTTCGTCGTCGGCGGGTTCCTCGAACAGGCGACGCGCGGCTGGGGCGTCAACGGATACTTCTTCTACCTCGACTGGGTATGGCGCTCCGGTGCGCTCATGGCCGGCGTGTTCTTCGCCGTGCTCTCGCTGCTGCTGTTCGTCGTCGGCTTCTGGGGCGCGACGCTCTACCGCCGCTTCGGCGCGTTCGGGCTCACCATCACCCTCATCGCGATCGGCGTCGTCCTCGTCGCCGCGATGTGGCTGATCGGCCGGCTCGATGCCTGGGGAGCCGTATTCGAGTGGATCGCAGGGCTCGGCACGGGCGGACTCGCCGGCGGAATGGCCGTGGCCACCGTCGTGCTCGGGGCGATCTCGTTCCTGACGCTGCGCCGCGCAGTGCCGTAAGTCAGTCGTCGATGGCCGCACCGCCGCCGGCGTCACCCTCGGGGGCGCCGGCGGCGGTGTGGTGGCGGATGACCTCCGCGACCACGAAGTTGAACCACTTCTCGGCGAACTCGGGGTCGAGGTCGGCGTCGTGGGCGAGGGCGCGCAGCCGGGCGATCTGCTGCTCCTCGCGAGCGGGATCGGATGCCGGCATCCGGTGCTCCGCCTTGAGCACACCGACCTGCTGCGTGCTGCGGAAGCGCTCGGCCAGCAGGAAGATGAGCGCGGCGTCGATGTTGTCGATGCTGGCGCGTAGGCGGTGCAGCTGGGCCGTGGCGTCGGTCATGGTTCCTCCCCCGCCGAGGTTACCGGCTCGACGCGGTCACCCTCGCCGGATGGTTGCCCCCGCGGGCGCGCGAGGGGGGCTCTAGAGTGTGACCATGGCAGCAGGTTCGGACGCGTCCCCGAAGCGATCGCTTCTGCGGCGTGCGAAAGCGTCCACCCCCGCGGGTCCGACCGTCACCGCGCCGGAGCCGCTCGCCGCGGCATCCGCTCCGCCCGCCGAGTCGCGGCGTGGCCGCCCGGTGCTCGCGAGCGTGAACCGGCCGTTCGTCGCGGGCTTCTTCCTCGCGTTCGGTGCGCTCGCGGCGATCGCGCTCGGCATGGCGATCTCGAACCTCGTCACGATCTGGATCTACATCGCCTTCGCCCTGTTCGCCGCGCTCGGTCTCGATCCCGTCGTGCGCCGGCTGGAGCGCCACGGCACGAAGCGGCCGTGGGCGATCGCCATCGTGTACTTCGTCTTCGCCATCGTGATGGTGGCGATCCTGTGGCTCGTGCTGCCGACCGTCATCGGCCAGATCGCGCAGTTCTTCCGCGACCTGCCGGGCATGATCACCGCCTTCCAGCGCACCGAGTTCTACGCGTGGCTCGTGACGCAGTTCGGCGACCAGGCGCCTGACCTGCTCGCCGAGCTGCAGAAGTTCCTCACCAACCCCGGCAACATCGCCGCGATCGGCGGCGGGGTGCTCTCCATCGGCGTCTCGATCGGCACGACGATCTCGGGCCTCATCATCGTCATCGTGCTGAGCCTGTACTTCCTCGCGACGCTCCCGGAGATGAAGCTGGCGTTTTACCGTATGGTGCCCGCGCGCTCGCGGCCGCTCACCGCGGAACTGACCGAGGAGATCACCGACTCGGTCGGCGGATACCTCGGCGGGATGGTCGTCCTGGCGTTCTTCAACTCGATGGTCACGCTGCTGCTCTACGCGGTGCTCGGCCTGCCGTTCCCGGCCCTCATGGCCGTGATCGCCTTCTCGATCACGATCATCCCGCTCGTCGGAACAGTGCTGTTCTGGGGCATCGGTTCGGTCGTCGCCCTGATCGCCAACCCGCTGGCCGCGCTGATCTTCGCGCTCGCCTATCTCGTCTACATGCAGCTCGAGGCATATGTGCTGACGCCTCGCGTCATGAACAAGGCGATCTCGGTCCCCGGGTCGCTCGTCGTCATCGGCGCGCTCGTCGGCGGCACGCTGATGGGGCTGCTCGGCGCGCTCGTCGCGATCCCCGTGACGGCGTCGATTCTGCTCATCGTGAAGAAGGTCTTCATCCCGAAGCAGGATGCCGCGGTCTGACCGGCCGTGTGGTCGCCCCACCGCTGGGGGCGTCACCTCACCGGTGGTTGAGTAGGCGCGCCAGCGCCGTACCGAAACCAGGGTCACCCTCACTGCGAGGTCGGGCTGATCTCGGTACGCCCGCTCGTTCCTCGCGGGCTACTCGATCACCGGAGGAGTGAGCGGGAGCTACTCGATCACCGGAGGAGAGAGCGCGGGCTACTCGATCACCGGAGGAGTGACGGCGGGCTACGCGATCACCGAGTGTCAGCGGTCGGGCAGGAGGCAGGTGGGTGTCGGCGCGTCGACGCGGTGGCGCACCCGCCCGGGCACGCCGGTGCGCTCGTCGATCGTGAGCGAGACGATCTCGTCGGAGCGCTGACCGGCGACGAGCACGGTGTCGCGCGCGATGACGTGGTGGCGGGGCCAGTCGACACCCGACTCCACCAGCGCGACCGGTGACAGCGCATCGCCGTCACCGCCCACGCGGACGGTCGCGAGCGTATTGCTGCCACGGATGCCGACGACGGCATACTGCGCGTCGCGGGTGAGGGCGATCTCGGCGGCGAAGTCGGCGCCGACCCGCGTGCCGGGCAGCGGCACGCCGCCGACCAGGATGAGCGCTCCGCCGGGAGCCGGGCGCAGCACGAACACCTCGTTCGAGTGCTCCGTCACGACGTAGAGGTGCCCGCTCGGGTGCCAGACGCTGTGCCGCGGACCGGTGCCGGTGGGGAGGGTGACGCGGTGGCGTTCGGCCAGCGCGTCACCGCGCACTTCCCACGCGCGCACGAGGTCGAGGCCCAGCTCGATCGTGACGAGCCCCGCGGGCGTGAACCGGGCCTGGTGCGCGTGCGGGGTGGGAGGCTCGCCGGCATGCCCGGGAGCACCCGACAGGCCTGGCATGTCCGGCAGACCCGGCAGAGCCGACATGCCCGGAAGGCCCGGCGCGGGTTGATCGGGGGCCGGCGCGGCGACGGGCGCCGCGGGGCGGCCCGCGGCATCCACCGCCACCCGCACGACCCGCCCATCGCCGTAGCACGACGCGATGAGCGATCGCCCGTCGGGCGCGACGGCGAGATGGCAGACGAGCTCCCCGACCGGGACCGGATCGCCGAGCGGCGCGAACGCCTCCTCACCGGTGCGGCGGAACGCCTGGACGGATCCGGCGTGCTCCTGCGCCGCGTAGACGACGTCGAGGGTGGGATGCCACGCGAGCCACGACGGCGACGCGGAGGCCGCCGCGGTCCCGGCCCACCGCAGCATCCCGCCGGCGAGCACCTCGTCGGGCGCCCCCGCGTGCAGCACGCCGATCCCGTCGGCACGGCCGTCCATGTCGGCGGTGTAGCCGCCCAGGAAGAATCTCACCGGCATCCGCCAGCCATCGCCCCGCGCCGGGGGTGGCCCGGGGCGAGGCGATCTGCCGAGGCGAGGAGGTTTCCGGCGCGATCGTCCTCGGCTGGGCAGATCGCCTCCCGGCGGCAAACGCCTCGCACGGCCACGTCCGTGACCGCGTCAGTCGACGAGGTCGTGGCGCACGATGACGGCGTCGCGCGCCGCGCCCACGCCGATCACCGAGATGCGGGTGCCGCTCATCTCCTCGAGGGCGAGCACGTAGTCCTGGGCCTCCAGGGGCAACTCGTCGAAGGTGCGGGCGCCGGAGATGTCCTGCGTCCAGCCGGGGAAGTACTCCAGGATCGGCTTCGCGTGGTGGAAGTCGGTCTGGTTGACCGGCACCTCGTCGAAGCGCTGCCCGTCGACGTCGTAGGCGACGCACACCGGAATCTGGTCGAGGCCGGTGAGGATGTCGAGCTTGGTGAGCACGAGGTCGGTGATGCCGTTGATGCGGGTCGCGTACCGGGTGATCGGCGCGTCGTACCAGCCGACGCGGCGCGGGCGCCCTGTCGTGGTGCCGAACTCGAAGCCGCGCTTGCGCAGCCACTCGCCCTGCTCGTCGAACAGCTCGGTGGGGAACGGCCCCGACCCGACACGGGTCGTGTAGGCCTTGACGATCCCGACGATCCGGTCGAGCCGGTTCGGCCCGACGCCGGAGCCCGTCGAGGCGCCGCCGGCGGTGGCCGACGACGACGTCACGAACGGGTAGGTGCCGTGGTCGACGTCGAGCATCGTGGCCTGGCCGCCCTCGAAGACGACGACGTCCCCGGCATCCAACGCCCGGTTCAGCAGCAGACCGGTGTCGCACACCATGGGCCGCAGCCGCTCGACGTAGCTGAGCAGGTCGTCGACGATCTCGTCGACGGTGATGGCGCGGCGGTTGAACACCTTCACGAGCAGGTGGTTCTTCTGATCGAGGGCGCCCTCGACCTTCTGGCGCAGGATGTTCTCGTCGAAGAGGTCCTGGATGCGGATGCCGACACGGTTGATCTTGTCGGCGTAGGTCGGCCCGATGCCGCGGCCGGTCGTGCCGATCATGCGCTTGCCGAGGAAGCGCTCGGTGACCTTGTCGAGCGTGCGGTGGTACTGCGTGATGACGTGCGCGTTGGCGCTGATCTTGAGGCGCGAGGTGTCGAGGCCCCGGGCGTTGAGGGCTTCGATCTCGGCGAAGAGCACCTCGAGGTCGACGACGACGCCGTTGCCGATGACGGCGTTCACGCCGGGCGAGAGGATGCCGGAGGGGAGAAGATGCAGGGCGTACTTCTCGTCGCCGATGACGACGGTGTGCCCGGCGTTGTTGCCGCCGTTGAACTTCACGACCCAGTCGGTGCGGTCGCCGAGCAGGTCGGTGGCCTTGCCCTTGCCCTCGTCTCCCCACTGGACGCCGACGATCACGATGCCTGGCATGAACTACTCCCCCGTTTGCGCACGGTCATACCGCGGATGCCGTTACACCCCATCCTATCGAGACGCGCCCCTGCGCCCATCCCGCCGGTCGCGGCACGGGCAGCCTCGGACGGAACGACATCATCGACACAGGGAAAATCGCCGAAACAGGACGTGTGAGCGCTCACCCATCCTGTCTCGGTGATTTCTCCTTGCTTCGTGACGGGGGCGGATGCATCGCCGCGGCCGGCGCTCAGGCGAGGCGCGTCTTCGGCGACACCTCGTACGTGCCGGCCGGGTCGGTGTTCGCGACTCCGGCGAGCGCCGCGTCGATCGCCTGCATGATCGCCGGCTCGAGCACGACGCCGGACGCCTTCACGGTGTCGGCGAGCTGCTCGGGGCGTGAGGCACCCACCAGCGCCGCGGCGACGTTCGGGTTCTGCAGCACCCACGCGATCGCCAGCTGCGGCATGGTGAGCCCCGCCTCGGCGGCGATCGGCTTCAGCTTCTGCACCGCGGTGAGCACCTCGTCGCGCAGCCACCCCTTGATGAAGTTCGCGCCGCTCTTCTCGTCGGTGGCGCGGGAGCCCTCCGGCACCGGCTGACCGGGCAGGTACTTGCCCGACAGCACGCCCTGCGCCATCGGGGACCAGACGATCTGCGAGATGCCGAGCTCCTCCGAGGCCGGCACGACCTTGCCCTCGATGACGCGGTGGAGCATCGAGTACTGCGGCTGGTTCGACACGAGCTGGAACTTCAGCTCCTTCGCGAGCACTGCGCCCTCGCGCAGCTGCTCGGCGGTCCATTCGCTGACGCCGATGTAGAGCGCCTTGCCCTGGCGGACGATGTCGGCGAACGCCTGCATCGTCTCTTCGAGCGGGGTCTCGTAGTCGAACCGGTGCGCCTGGTACAGGTCGACGTAGTCGACGTTCAGCCGCCGCAGCGACCCGTGGATGCCGTCGAAGATGTGCTTGCGCGAGAGACCGGTGTCGTTAGGCCCCATCGGGCCGATCGGGAAGTAGACCTTCGTGAAGATCTCCAGCGACTCCCGCCGCTGCCCCTTGAGCGCCTCGGCGAGGACTTCCTCCGCGGCGGTGTTGGCGTAGGTGTCGGCGGTGTCGAACGTCGTGATCCCGGCATCCAGCGCCGCGTGCACCGTCGCGATCGCGGCGTCGTTGCCGACCTGCGAGGCGTGGGTCACCCAGTTGCCGTAGGTGATCTCCGAGACCTTGAGGCCGCTGTTGCCGAGGTAGCGGTAGTTGACCATGTGTGTGTTCCTAACGTGAGTGGATGCCGGGGTTCAAGGCACGCGGTAGCCGGCGGCGGCGATCAGTTCGTACCATTCCGAGCGGGTGAGGGGGATGTCGGAGCCCTGCGCGGCGCCCGCGACGCGCTCGGGCGTCGTCGTGCCGAGGATGACCTGGATGCCGGCGGGATGCCGGGTGATCCAGGCGACCGCGATCGCGATCGGCGGCACGTCGTACTTCTTGGCGAGACGGTCGATCACGGCGTTCAGCTCGGGATACTCCGGCGAGCCGAGGAAGACCCCCGTGAAGAAGCCGGCCTGGAACGGCGACCACGCCTGCAGCGTGATGTCGTGGAGCCGGCAGTAGTCGACGATGCCGCCCGCGTCGAGGGTGTACGACTGCTCGACGCCCTGCATGTTGGCGGCGAGGCCCTGTGTGATGATCGGCGCGTGCGTGATCGACAGCTGCACCTGGTTGGCGACGATGGGCTGGCGCACCGAGCGGCGCAGCAGCTCGATCTGGCCCGGCGTGTGGTTGGAGACGCCGAAGTGGCGCACCTTGCCCGACTGCTCGAGGTGGTCGAACGCGCGGGCCACCTCGTCGGGCTCGACGAGCGCGTCGGGGCGGTGCAGCAGCAGGACGTCGAGGTAATCGGTGCGCAGCGCCTCGAGCGACGCCTCGACCGTCGACACGATGTGCTCGTAAGAGAAGTCGAACCAGGCGACGCCGTTATCGCGGCGGATGCCGGCCTTGCTCTGCAGCGTGAAGCGCTCGCGCTCCGACGGGCTGAGCGCGAGCGCTTCGGCGAACCGGCGCTCGCTGCCGTGCAGCTCGCCGCCGTAGATGTCGGCGTGGTCCATGAAGTCGATGCCGGCATCGCGCGCGGTGCGCACGAGGTCGCGGACCGCGTCGTCGTCGAGGTCGGCGATACGCATGAGGCCGAGGGCGACGTTCGGGACGGTGAGGTCGGTGGTTCCCAGCGGGACGCGTTTCATGGCTCCCACGATAGGCTCGCGGCAACCGATCAGTCCAACAGGTGAATGCGCTGATTTCAATCGCAAGGAGTGATGAATGGAACTGCGTCAGCTGGAGTACTTCCTCGCCGTCGCCGAGGAGGGTCATTTCACGCGAGCCGCCGCGCTGTGCGGGGTGTCGCAGTCGGGGCTGTCGTCGGCCGTGCGCTCGCTCGAGGACGAGCTCGGCGTGGAGCTGCTGGCCCGCACGACGCGCAGCGTGCAGCTGACCGAGTCCGGCCGGGCGCTGCTGCCGTTCGCGCGCCAGGCGCTGACGCAGATCTCCGCGGGGCGCGATGCGGTGCTCGGCGCCGCGGAGCTGCTGACCGGGTCGCTGCACGTCGGGGCCGAGCAGTGCCTCGGGGTCGTCGACCCGTGCGCGCTGCTCGAGCGGTTTCACGCGCGCTTCCCCGCCGTCGACATCAACTACACGCAGGCGGGCTCGCAGGAGCTCGCCGCCGGGGTGCGCTCGGGGCAGCTCGACGTTGCGTTCGTCGCGGCGACCGACCCGGCGCCCGGGTGCCGGCGCATCGCCCTCGGCACGAGGCCGCTCGTCGTCGTGGTGCACCCCGCGGATGCCCTCGCCGGTGCCGGCGAGGTGTCGTGGGAGCAGCTCGCGGGCCGCGAGTTCGTGGACTTCCGCCCGAACTGGGGAGCGCGGCGTCTCGTCGACGCCGCCTTCGCGTCGCGCGGCCTGGAGCGCCGCGTGCGGATCAGTGTCGACGACGTGCACACCGTGCTCGACTTCGTCGACCATGGCCTCGGCATCGCGGTCGTGCCGCAGCATGTCGCCCAGAAGCCGCAGGCGGCGGGGCTGCGTACGCTCGATCTCCCCGAGCGCGACCGCCCGCAGTGGCAGGTCAGTGCGCTACTCGGCGCGCATGCGGGCGCCGCGGCATCTCGCTTCGTCCGCCTCATCGAGCAGCCCGCCGCCGAGCCGGCGGTCGCGCGGGTCTGAGCCGATCACAGGCCGTCCTCCCGGGGAGCCGACCCCCCCCGGGAGGACCGCCGAGCTCAGACCTGGCGGCGCCGGCGGATCAGCAGCAGAGCCGCCCCGCCGCCCAACAGGATCACCGCGACGACGACACCTGCCGACCACAGCTGGCCTCCGGTGGCGGCCAGATCCTTGTCGAAGCGGTTGTCGACGGTGACGTCGATCGTCGTGTCCTTGCCGATCGTCACGGTCGCGGGGTGCGATGCCGGGCTCCCGTCGACCGTCACACTGACCTGCGTCGCGCCACCGGTCTGCGTCTCGGTGACGATGCACTCCGCGTCGGTGGGGAGGTCGGTGTAGAGCACCGGGGCTCCCACACGCAGTGCACGCTCGGCGCCGCCCGGGATCTCGATGTCCTCACCGTGCCAGGTGCATGCCAAGGTGACGGCGAACACGTCCGAACGATGCGCGTCGGCATCCGTCCCCGACACCGTCTTCGTGACCGAGACCTCACCCGCGGTGAACGTGTTCGAGACGGTGACCAGGGCGGTGTCGTCGCCTCCCACGAGGTCGATCGTGCCGGTCGTCCCCTCCGTGGTGGTCGATTCGTCACCGGTCTGGATCGTGACCGTGGTGGAGTCGGCGAAGCCGGTCTCGGTCTCGGTTACCTCGCAGGTCGCGCCGACGGGCAGATCCGAGTAGGTCGTGCGGAACGAGTTCTCGGCGTTCAGCTCCCGCTCGGCGCCGCCCGGCACGACGAGGTCGGTGACCTCACGGTCGACCAGGTAGGTGCACTCCGCGGCGACGGTGAACGGTCCCGCGGCGCCGGGGTTCAGCAGGTTGCCTTCGCGCTCCTTGACGACATCGAACGACGCCAGGTCGAAGACGTTCGTCGCGGTGACGGTCACGCTGCTGATGTCTCCGGGCTCCGCCGGGCTCGCGATCGTGACCGCGCCGTCCACGGGGTCGAGAGCCGACGAGGTCGCTCCACCGGTCGTCTCCTCCGTCACGATGCAGTCGGTGCCGGCGGGATACACGCCGAACGTCTGCGTATCGCCGCCGCGCAGCGCGAACTCCTCGTCGAGGAGCGTCTGCCCGTGGTAGGTGCAGGTCGCGGAGAACTGGAACGAGCCCGTCCCGTAGAGGTCGGCGCCCTCTCCCGTGACGACCTTCCCCACGGTCAGTGTGCCCGCGTCGTAACCGTTCGTGACCTCGATCTCCGCGGGGTCGATTCCGGGAGTGATCGTCGCCGTGCCGTCACCGTTGTCAACGACGTTGCTGCCGGTGATCACGATCTCGTCGGCGAAGAACTCGTCGGTCTCCGACAGCGCGCACTCGGCGCCGACCGGGATCCGGTCCGCCGGGGCCGTCCAGGTCTCGCCGGCCTCGAGTGTGAACGAGAGCTCGGTCTCGCCCTCGTCGTCGAACGTCACCGGCATCCCCGTCGCGCTCGTGCACGACAGCGTGAAGGTGAACGGGCCGAACTCACCCTCGGTCGCCTCAGTGTCGACCTGCTTGGTGATCGACAGGCCGGTGAACTGGTAATCGTTCGTCAGGGTCGCGATCTGGGCCGCGGGGACCGGTGCCCCCGGGTCCTCCTGCGGAGCCGCCTGCGACACCTCGAGCGTCCTGGGAGAGCCCTCGCGACTCGTCTCACCGAACTCGCCGACCTCGCCCTGCTCGGTGACCGCGCAGGTCGTGCCCTCGGCGCTGAGCGGGATGCCGTCGACGCGGGCGGTGTAGCCGCCTTCCTCGTCGAGCGTGAGCACCGCCTGGGCCCCGAGATCCAGCGGGATGTCGCCCGCCGTGCAGGTCACGTCGGCGAGGAAGCTCGTCGGGGCGTAGCCGGCCGCCGGGCCGGTCACGACCTTCTCGACCTGGATCGAGCCGAACCGCAGATGGCTGGCCACGGCGCTCGGGGCGATCTTGCGGAAGGTGCTCTCGGTGGTGAACTGGTACTTCACGCCGTACTGGTTCCAGACGAGCTCATCGGCAGCCGGGACCGTCGACGACGCACCGTCGGGAACCTCCGCGGACTCCAGGCGGTTGACCGTGGAGAAGGTGACGTCCGCGGCCTGGCCGGGGTTGAGGGCGCCCGCCGCCGTCGTGCGGAAGTCGAGGCGGACCCGGATGCCGGTGACGGCCGACCAGTCGGTATCGGCATCCACCGCCTCCCACACCTCGCCGCTCTGCTCGCACACGGGGCTCGTCGTGAGGCCCGTCCACGTGCCGACGCAGACGTTCGCGCTCGTCGTGACCTGCACGGTCTGCGTCGTCCCCGCGGGGGCCACGACCTTGAGCGAGTCGGCGACCAGCTCGGGACGCAGCTGCGATCCGCGGGACGTCCCCGAGATCAGCAGCGTGTCATGCGGGTTCGGCAGCTGATCGAAGATCGTCATCTCGGCGACCGGGACCGTCCCGGCGTTGACGTTGTGGAGCACCCAGTCGTCCTCGCCGTCGGCCTGCGAGTTCGCAACGCACGGCGACCGGAAGTACGCCGTGCCGCCGACCACGAGGTTCTGCAGGCAGACCGCATCCGGCGACCCCGGCTTGTAGGCGCCGGGCAGCGAGCCCGCCACGCCCTTGACGGTGTACAGGTTCGATCCCGAGACGACGCCGACGTAGTCGGTCGTGCCGCATGTCGTCGGATCGTTCTGCCAGTCCGAGGTCGTCGACCAGCCCTGCACGGTGTTGCGGCACGACGTGAGGGACTCCTCCGTGCCGACCGTCATCGTGTTGATCGCGCGCTCGCCCTGCGACAGGCCGGGCTGCAGCTCGAGGTAGACCCTGATCGTGAAGATCTCTCCCGGCTTCATCCGGTCGCCGCCTTCCGGCCACGTGAACGTGATGGCGCTGCCGGCCTCGTTCAGGGCGACGGAGACGTCGTCGGACAGCAGTCCGTCGGCGGCTTTCGTGAAGACGGGAGCCGGCGTGTCCAGGTACTGCAGCTCGGCGGGCAGCGCATCGGTGAGCTCGGAGACCGTGAGGTACCCCGTGCCCGTGTTCTGGAAGGTCAGGTCGAACGGAACGGGGACGCCGACCGAGACGAGCCGGTTGCCGTTGTTGCTGAGCTTGTTGACGGCGATCTCATGCGTCCCGGGCGACAGCGTGATCCGGGCGTCGGCATCCTTCTTCGCCGAGTCGTTGCCGTCGGTGCGCGTCGACTGCGAGGTCTGGGTGTTCGTCACGGCGTGATCGAAGGCGACCTCGTCGTCGGAGTCGCGATACGTGTCCCGCACGTGCACCGTGAACGCCGCCGACGCCGTCCAGTTGGCCGCGGGGAGCGTCGACGAGAACAGTCCGCCGTCGGCGCGCGTGAACGTGAAGCGGATGCCCTCGACCTGCGCCGCCGGGAGGTCCGGGAGCACAGCCGTGGCTCCGGCGCCGCCGAGGTGCCAGCTCGTGCCGTCGTGGAGG
>JAEYAG010000210.1 GCA_023451265.1 Actinomycetes bacterium
CGAGGGCTACGGCGGCAAGGACTGCACTCTCGTCGCCAAGCTCGCCTCGCCCGACGGCGCACTGCGGGGCTTCGACCCGGCGTCGGATGCCGCGGCATCCGCCGCTCCCGTTCCCACCCACGCCTGAACCCCAACCCCAAGGACACCTGATGAGCAGCACGATCGACGCCCCCGCCCGCACCGCCCCCGCCGGCGCCCTGGCCGCCATCCCGCACGTCGTCGGCGGCGAGCGCGTCGCTGCGGACGGCCGCACCGGGCCTGTTTTCAACCCCGCTACCGGAGCGCAGACGGGCGAGGTGGCCCTGGCATCCGCCGACTTCGTGCACGAGGCCGCCCGCACGGCGCAGGCCGCGCAACGCGCGTGGCGCGACACCGGCCTCGGCAAGCGTCAGCAGGTGATGTTCCGGCTGCGCGAGATCATCGCCACGCGGGCCGAGGAGCTCGCCCGCATCATCACGGCCGAGCACGGCAAGACGGTCGACGATGCGCTCGGCGAGGTCGCGCGGGGGCTTGAGAACGTCGAGTTCTGCACCTCGCTCATGCATCACCTCAAGGGCGAGTACTCCGAGCAGGTCGCCGGTGGCGTCGACGTGCACCAGGTGCGCCAGCCGGTCGGCGTCGTCGCGTGCATCACGCCGTTCAACTTCCCCGCGATGGTGCCGCTGTGGATGGTGACGACGGCCATCGCCGCCGGCAACGCCGTCATCCTCAAGCCCAGCGAACGCGACCCCTCGGCGGCGGTCTGGCTGGCCGAGGCCTTTCTGCAGGCCGGGCTTCCCGCCGGCATCCTGAACGTCGTCCACGGTGACAAGGAGGCCGTCGACGCCATTCTCGACGACCCCATCATCCGCGCCGTCTCGTTCGTGGGGTCGACCCCGATCGCGAAGTACATCTACGCCCGCGCGGCCGAGAACGGCAAGCGGGTGCAGGCGCTCGGCGGGGCGAAGAACCACATGATCGTCATGCCGGATGCCGACCTCGACGCCGCCGCCGACGCCGCGGTCTCCGCTGCCTACGGTTCGGCGGGGGAGCGCTGCATGGCGGTCTCGGTCGTCGTGGCCGTCGGCGATGTCGCCGACCCGCTCATCGCGAAGGTGTCCGAGCGCATCGCGGGCCTCCGTGTGGGCGACGGCACGGATCCCGACAGCGACATGGGGCCTCTCATCACCCGCGACGCGCTGGACCGGGTCAGCGGCTTCGTCGCGGGGGCGGCCGGGGAAGGCGCGCGCGTCGTCGTCGACGGTCGCGACCTGTCGGTGGACGGCGGGGGATTCTTCATCGGCCCGTCGCTCGTCGACGGCGTCACCCCCGGCATGCGCGTCTACGACGAGGAGATCTTCGGCCCCGTGCTGTCGGTCGTGCGGGTCGCCAGCTACGACGAGGCGGTGGACCTCATCAATGCGAACCGCTACGCCAACGGCACGGCCGTGTTCACCCGCGACGGCAAGACGGCGCGCCAGTTCGAGTACGACATCGAGGTGGGGATGGTGGGCATCAACGTGCCGATCCCGGTGCCGATCGGCGCGTTCTCGTTCGGCGGCTGGAAGGACTCGCTGTTCGGCGACACGCACATGTACGGGTCCGAGGCGTTCAACTTCTACACGCGCCGCAAGGTCGTCACGACCCGGTGGCCCGAGCCGAGCGAGAGCCAGATCAGTCTCGGATTCCCGACGCACTGACCGCTCGCGGGCCCGGGCGTGGGCGAGGGCTGGGATCCGTGGCGCAATCTGCGGCCTCGGATGCCGGGAGGTGGTCGTTCGTGACACCTGTTTCGCGTGGCGGGCAGGGACCGCGAACGGGGCCCGATGTCAACCCCCGCCGAGTGATCCGGCCGGTTGTCGGGGTCGCGGCTAGGCTGAGAGCAACGACCACAGGAGGTTCCCATGGCACTCGCACGACTTCACGGTGGACCGCTCGACGGACAGGTCCTGCCCCTCGACGACGAGTCGCAGGACACCCTGATCTTGCCGTACAGCGAGACGCAGGTCGTCTACGAGCGCGCCGGCGCCGACGAGAACACCGGCGAGGGCGACGGCCCGACCCAGGCCGAGTTCCACTTCGTCGAGGCCCAGGACGACATCGACCCCGACGCTGACGACGACGACCGTCGCAACGAGTGACGACGCAGCCGACCCCGTCGCTCGAGATCGAGCGCAAGTACGACGTCGACGCGAGCACTCCGCTGCCTGACTGGTCGGAGTTGCCCGGCGTCGCGCGCGTCGACGAGCCGGAGCCGCGAGAACTCGACGCCCGCTACCTCGACAACGCCGACGGCCACCTCGCCGGGTCGCTCACCGCGCTGCGGCGCCGCAGCGGCGGCCCCGACGCGGGCTGGCATATCAAGCGCTCGGCGCCGGAGGGCAAGCTCGAGACGCACTTCCCGCTCGATGAGATGACGGATGTCGAGGCCGACCCCGTCGTCCCCGCCGCCGTCCTCGCCGCGCTCGCGGAGATCGCCGCTCCGCCGTTCATCGTGCTCGCCCGCATCCGCAACTCCCGCACGGCGTGGGCCCTGCGGGATGTGGCAGGGCACCTCGTCGCGGAGTTCGTCGACGACCGGGTGACGGCGACCGACGTCCGCCGCGGGGTCGAGACCTCGTGGCGCGAGTGGGAGCTGGAGCTCGGCCCCGCCGCGCCCGCCAATCCCGCCGGGCGCGCGGCCCTGTTCGCCGCCGCCGACGACCTGGTCGCCGCCGCGGGCGGGCGGGTCTCGGCATCCGCCTCGAAGCTCGGTCGCGCCCTCGGCCTTTGACGCGCCCCCGCGCTGGGGACTCGGCGGCGGTACCCCGTTCATCCGTCGCAAATCGAGACCACGCGCGCCGTCAACCGCACTTTGCGTCGGATGAGACCCGTCGGCATCCGTTCATCCGTCGCGAATCGCGGTTATCCGCGCCGGTAGTCGCACATTGCGACGGATGAGCCCCGGCGTCGCGCCCACCGCCCGACCGCGCGCGCCCGCCACGCCAGCACCCCACCCAGCCGCACACACCACGAACGCCGCCCCCGGCTTCGGTTGGGGCGGCGTTCGTCGTGGGGGAGAGCGTACTCCCGAAGACCTATGCGATCAAATAGAAATCACAGGTTGATCATGTGGCCGGCGAGCCCGTGGAAGGCCTCCTGCAGCGCCTCGGACAGCGTCGGGTGCGTGTGCACGTTGCGCGCCAGCTCGAGGGCCGTGAGGTCCCACTTCTGCGCGAGGGTCAGCTCGGGGAGGAGCTCCGACACGTCCGGGCCGATGAGGTGCCCGCCGACGAGCTCGAGGTGCTCGGCATCAGCGATCAGCTTGACGAAGCCGACCGGCTCGCCGAGGCCGTGCGCCTTGCCATTCGCCATGAACGGGAACGTCGCGACCTTGTACTCGCGGCCGGTCTCCTTGTACTGCGCCTCGGTGTAGCCGAACGACGCCACCTGCGGCGAGCAGAACGTCGCGCGCGGCATCATGCGGTAGTCGCCGAGCGTCATCGTCTCGGCGCCGCCGATCGTCTCGGCCGCGACGACGCCCTGCGCCTCCGCGACGTGCGCCAGCTGCAGCTTCGCCGTCACGTCGCCGATCGCGTAGATGCCCTCGACGTTCGTGCGCATGTAGTCGTCGATCTCGATCGCACCGCGATCGGTGAGCTTCACGCCCGTGTTCTCGAGCCCGAAGCCCTCCACGCGCGGAGCGAAGCCGATCGACATGAGCACCTTGTCGGCCTCGATCTGGCCCTTCTCGCCCGTCTTGTTGTCCGAGTAGCTGACGGTCACCGACGAGCCGCCGTCGACGACCGACTCGACCTTGGTCGCGACGAGGATGTCGACGCCGAGGTTCTTGTACTGCTTCGCGATCTCCTTGGAGACGTCGGCGTCCTCGTTCGGCAGGGCCCGGGCGAGGAACTCGATGATCGTGACCTTGACGCCGTAGTTGGTCAGGACGTACGCGAACTCCATGCCGATCGCGCCGGCGCCGACGATGACGATCGATCCGGGCAGATCGCGCGTGAGGATCTGCTCCTCGTACGTCACGACGTTCTTGCTCAGCGAGACGCCGGGCAGCAGGCGCACGGTCGAGCCGGTCGCGATGATCACATTGTCGAACGTGACCTCCTCGGTCGACCCGTCGCTCTTCGTCACCGTGATCGCCTTCGGGCCGGTGAACGACCCGCGACCCTCGTACTCGGTGACCTTGTTCTTCTTCATCAGGTAGTGGATGCCCTTGACGCGCCCGTCGGCGACGACGCGCGACCGGTCGAAGGCCGCACCGAAGTCGAGCGTGAACTCACCCGAGATGCCGAAGAAGTCGGCCTTGTGCTTCAGGGTGTGCGCGATCTCGGCGTTCTTCAGGAGCGCCTTGCTGGGGATGCAGCCGACGTTGAGGCAGACACCGCCCCAGTACTTCTCTTCGATGATGGCGACGGACTGGCCGAGCTGCGCGGCGCGGACCGCCGCGACATAGCCACCAGGGCCGGCACCGAGGACGACGACGTTGTAATGAGGCATGCTCCCAGCCTAGTCCTCGCGCGAGGGGCGCTTCCGTGTCAAAAAGATGACCAGAAGGATGCCGCCGACCACCACGACGGCGCCGAGTACCCACCAGATCCACGCCATGTCGATGGCCGTCATGGGCGGGCCGGGCAGTGGCGTCTGCGTCTGGCCGGGGAGGTTCGTCGCGCCCGCGTCGCCGACCGTGAACGAGAACTCGCCCGAGACGGGGTGCCCGTCGCTGGAGACGACGCGCCACAGGACGGTGACGGTGCCGGATGCTGGGCCGGCCAGCGCCTGGGTCAGTCGCGTGCCGTCCACCACCGGGTCGCCGGCCGCGAGCGCGGTGCCCGCGGCATCCGTCACCACGACCTGCGTCGCACCGGGCTCGTCCATCAGCACCCCGCTGAAGGTCAGCTGCAGCTCGGCCGGAAGCGCGTCGATCTGGGCGTCGGCGGCGGGGTCGGACCCGATGAGCTCGTCGTGCGCCGACGCGGGCGTGGCCACGAGCGCGAGAGCCAGTCCGAGCAGCACCGCGAGAGCGGCGGCGAAGGGGGTGCGGGGGGAGTTGTGAATTCTGTGTGACATCACACTCACGAGCCTATCCGCGCCTGTTGCGACCGCGCCCCGAGGCCTACCATGGCGGCAGGCGGGCCGCCTCGAAGGGCTCGGGGACTCCACGTCCGCCGTGACACGGAAGAGGTGCGAGATGGACGCCATGATGATGGACGCCATGTCTGCGGACATGATGTCGATGGAGGGCATGTCGACGGACATGTCCGCGATGATGGCCGCCGCGCAGGCGTGCATGGACGCGTGCGCCGCATGCGAGCAGGCCTGCACGGTGTGCTCGACGCAGATGATGGATTGCGCGCCGTCGTGCATGAACTGCGCCGACATGTGCAACACGATGATGCGCGCCATGATGCGGATGCAGGGGATGACCCCGGCATCGATGATGGCGATGCTCGACGCCTGCATCGCGATGTGCCAGACCTGCATGGACATGTGCATGATGCACGCCGACTCCAGCCCGGTGTGCAAGATGTGCGCGGACTCCTGCCAGGCCTGCATGGACGCGTGCATGGCGATGCGGGGCGCCCTCGCCGCCGGCTGAGACGAGCCGAGACCGACCGGCTGAGACTCGCCGCCGGCCGCTGCCGCGGAGCGCGGCGTTACAGCGCCAGCGCGTTGAACCGCTCAGCGCCCACGCTCAGCACGTGATAGCGCGGGTGGTACGCCACCGGCGTCCCCACCGCGACCTGCTGCGCTGCGCCGGCGCCGTTCCACACCGCGATCGGCGCGCCGTCGAGCGTGTGCAGCAGGATGCTGCCCTCACCGGCATCCGCCGTCGTCACGATGGCGTCGACCCACTCGCTGGGCGTCGCCGCGACCAGCCGCGCCTGGATGAGATGCACGGCGTGCCCGGGGGCAAAGGAGGTGCAGGCACCGCCGCGCGCGCACATGCAGATCGCGTCCTGACGCACCGGGGCGGGCGTGAGGCGGTTCTGCGACGGGGACACGTGGGGCTCCTTGCGAGGGCGGTGACGGATGCCGGGGTCTCCCGGCTCTCTCAGGCTAGGTCGACGGCCGATCCGGCGCCTTCCGGCCGACACACGGTGCAACATTCGCGACCGGCCCACCGGCCCGGATCCGGGGCTTCCGCGTCGGGGTCGATCCGTTAGGGTGAAGGGGGAGGAGGCCCATCGTGGAAGACAACAGCCGAAACGCCGGCAGCGGCGACGAGATCCGCCGCGGCGTGGACGACGGCCGGTCGGCCGACACGACGCAGACCTTCGGGCACGATTCCGACCTCTCCTTCGTGCCGTTCGGCAGCGACCTCACCGACGTCGAACTCGAGGCCATCGGCGCACTGCCGGCCCGCTCGGCACTGCTGCTCGTGCGCTCGGGCCCCACCGCGGGGGCCCGCTACCTGCTCGACGCCGACGTCACCACCGTCGGGCGTCACCCCGAGGCCGACATCTTCTTCGACGACGTGACGGTCTCACGTCGGCACGCCGAGGTCACTCGGAACGGCGCGGCGTTCGAGATCATCGATCAGCGGTCGCTGAACGGCACGTACGTCAACGGCGAGCGGTTCGACCGCAGCCCCCTGGTCGACGGAGCAGAGGTGCGCGTCGGCAAGTTCCGGCTGAACTTCTTCGCCTCCCCGGTCGACCGCGCAGCGGCCAACGCCTGATGGCGGCTTCCCCGGCCCGCGAACGATCTGCGTCCGCGGGTCTTCTGAGCATCGGTCAGGTCCTCGCACGTCTGACGCCCGATTTCCCCGATCTCACCTCCAGCAAGCTGCGGTTCCTCGAGGTGCAGGGCATCGTCACCCCCTCGCGCACGGAGTCGGGCTACCGCAAGTTCTCGCAGGCCGACATCGAGCGCCTGCGTCTCGGTCTCACGCTCCAGCGCGATCACTACCTTCCGCTGAGCGTGATCCGCGAGCAGCTGGACGAGGCGAGCACGGAGTCCGCAGCCCTCGCGCCTCCGCCGTCGATCACCCCGACGCCGCGCCGCTACCGCCGTACCGAGCTGCTCTCCGC
>JAEYAG010000218.1 GCA_023451265.1 Actinomycetes bacterium
CCGCCCCGCCCACGGCGCCGGGCAGATGCCCGGCGCCGTGAGCAGACGTCAGATGGTGCCCTCTGCGATCGCGTTCTCGATCCAGGGGATGACCTCGTCGAGCATGTCCTCCAGCGTAGTCGTCGCCTCGAAGCCGAGGACCTCCTTGGCCTTGGTGACGTCCGGGATGCGCTTCTGGACGTCGTACTCGAACGCCTCGTCGCTGACCAGGTTCAGGGGCACGTCGGCACCCTTGATCTTGCGCCAGATGATCTCGGCGAGCTCGACGACCGTGTGGCCGACCGGGGTCGAAAGGTTGAAGTCGGTGTTCAGCGCACCCGGGTGATTCAGGCTCATCACGATGCCACGAGCGAGGTCACCGCCGTAGGTGTAGTGGCGGACCTGGTTGCCCTCGCCGAGGATGTGCAGCGGGTCCTGGCCCTTGAGGACCTTCTGGACCAGGTCGGGGACCACGTGGCTCATGGCCAGCTGGACGTTGCCGGAGTTGATCTCCACGTCTCCGAGGGCGCGGGACTCGCCGATGCCGACGCAGTTGAAGGGGCGCAGGATCGTGTAGTCCACGTCGTACTGACCCTTGGCCGCGCGCGCGAAGTACTCCACCGCGAGCTTCTGGAAACCGTAGGACGACATCGGCGGCGGCACGATGAGCTCGTCGCCTTCCTTCGAGGGCCACCGGTCGGTCGACTCGAAGACCATCGAAGACGACATGTACGTCACCTTCTTGAGCTTGCCACCGGCCTTCTTCACCGCGATCGCGGCGTCGCAGGACGACGCGATGATGCGCTCGTTGGCGGCGATCAGGTCGTACTGGTAAGTGTGGAAGTACGAGATGCCGCCGATCAGCGCCGCGCCGGCGATGAAGTGGTCGCAGTCCATGAGCAGCTCGGTCATGCGCACCGTGTCGCTGACGTCGGCCACGACGAGCTCGTAATTGGGGTTGTCGTCGTACGACTTCTTCACGGGGCCATACTTGGAGTAGTTGTCCACTCCGATGACCTGGTAGCCCTGACGCAGCAGTTCCTCGACGACATAGCCGCCGATGAATCCTGCGGATCCCGTGACGAGAACCTTCTCCATTAGTATTTTCCCTCCGTGCCGCGTGCGGCGTCTGCGATCTGCGTCACGGCCAGGGGGCGGCCGAACGCGAAGAAGTACCAGCGCAAGTATTTCGGAACCCACTTGCGCAGCTGAAAGTTCGACTCGCCCACGGTGCGGTCGAGCCAGATGGTCGGCAGCTCCGCGACCGGCTTGCGTGCCCGGCGCGCCTTGGCGGTGAGCTCCAGTCCGATCTCGAAGCCGTCTCGGGACTGGATGCTCACGGTGCGGACGAACTCGGCGTTGTACGCCTTGAAGGAGTTGGTCGCGTCGCGCGTGCCGATCCCTGCGAGCAGGTGCAGGGATCGCCCCGCCAGCCGTGAGAGGGTGCGCTTGAGGCGCGGTCCGCCGATCTGCTGGCCGCCGGCCATGTAGCGGCTTCCGGCGGCGACGACGACACCGCGCTCCACGAGCTCGGTCAGTTCGCCGATCTGCCGGGGGTCGTCACTGCCGTCGGCCATCGTGACCACGACGGTCGGCGCGGCGGCGACGGCGAAGCCATAGCGGATCGCCTGGGCGGGTCCGCGGCCGTAGGTGTTCACCACGGCCCGGATGCGGTCATCGGCGCTGGCGGCCCGCTCCACCGCGGGGATCGTCGTGTCATCCGGCGAATCCACCACGACGAGCAGCTCGAACGGAATGTCGACGGCTGCGATCACCCGCTCCAGGAACGGGACGATCTCGTCCGCTTCGTTGTACGCGGGGACGACGATCGAGACGCGAGGTGCGGAACTCAAATGAGCACTCCGTCGCCGAGCAGGTTCCACACGTCCGCGACCGTCTTGTCTGTCTTCAGATCGCGGTACTCTGCATGCGGGGTGGCGATGATAAGGATATCGCTTCGCTCGATCACCGTCTCCAGCGGCAGGAGCGACGGGTCCGCGCTCGCCGGCACGTGGGGATCGGTGGTGAGCACCTCGCGTGCCTTGAAGCGCAACACCCGCTGGAGCTTGTAGGACAGGCTCGACCTGATGTCGTCCGAGCCCGCCTTGAACGCCATTCCGAGGATGCCGACGGTCTTTGTGGAGAGGTCGTGCTTCTCGTCCAGCTGGCTCGCGATGTACAGCGGCAGGCCTTCGTTGACGAGCATCGCCGAGTGTCCGAGCTGGAACGTGTTGTCGCTGAAGGCGGCCAGCTGCATCGTGTCCTTGAACAAACACGGTCCCGCGGCGAAACCCGGCCCGGGCATGTCCTGCGCGCGGGGGTAGTCCTGCGTGAGGCCCGCCCGCACACGCTCGAAGTCCACTCCCTTGGAGTTGGCCATCATGTAGAACTGGTTGACTGCGGCGAACTTGATGTAACGCCACGTGTTGGTGAAGAGTTTTGCGAGCTCCGCCTCTTCGGGAGTGAGTTCGACGATCGATTCGGTCAGGGCGCCGAAGAGCGCGCTGGCCCGGGCCAGCGCTTCGGGTGTGTAGCCCGAGACGATCTGGGGCAGCTCGAACAGCTCCGTCATGGCCTTGTGCTCCGCGATGCGCTCCGGGCAGAAGGCGACGTCCATGTCCAGCGACATGTCCGCGACCATGTCGCGCACCAGCGCGGTCACGCCAGGATAGATCGTGCTGCGCAGCACCAGCAGCTGCCCGTCCCGGAAGAAGGGCGCACAGGCGGCCAGGGCCCGGGGGATCGCGTTGGGGTCGGGGTTGAGGTGCTCGTCGACCGGAGTCCCGATCACGACGATGACGTTCTCCGCCGTGGCCACGACCGCGGGGTCCGTGGATGCCGTGAGCATTCCGTCGGCGACCACCTGCGCGAGCACCTCGTCGGCGCCGGGCTCGATGAACGGCATCTGCGCGTTGCGGATGTGCTCGACGGCGCTTTCACCGATGTCGTAGACCACGGTGCGTTTGCCGCGGCTGGCCAGCGCGATGGCGAGGGGGAGGCCGACGTGGCCACCGCCGCCGACGACGACGACATCGTTCTTGAAGGACATTCCCGCTCCTGGTCTGATTTCGGACAACCTGCACAACACTACCCCACGCCTGCTGCGCGCAATCTGATGCCGCAGCGGACCCGTCGCCGTTGCCTAAGCTGAGGGAGTGCTGCGATTTCGAAGCGTTCTCCCCGTCCTGGCGCTGGCCCTCGTCCTGACCGCATGTGCGCCGGAACCGGGGGCCTCGGCCGGCTCGTCGGGCTCGGCCAGCCCGTCACCGTCGCCCACTCTGTCGGCGTCCGCGGGCCCTTCCCCCGCGGAGCCCGACGCGTCACCGGCGCCCGGGGCGAGCCCGCCCGCCCCGAGCGACACGATTCCGGACTGCTGGAACATCGCGGTGCCCGATGTGGCGTTGTCCTCGACGCAGACGCCGGAGGAGTTCGACGCGGCCAACCCAGGTCTGGTCCAGTCGGGCGCACCGTCGCCCTGCTCGCTCATGGCTACCGGATCCCATCGGGACGCCGCCGTGGCCTGGCTCGACGTGCTCGTGGCGCAAGGCTGGACGGCGGACGATGCGATCGAGGATGACGTCTACGTAAGCCGGCTCGCGCACAGCGCCGACGGCCGGACCGCGGGGTACCTCGTCTCCCAGCCCGGGTCTGCACAGCCGGTCACCCAGTTCCAGCTCTATCGTCGCTGACGCGGCGAGGGGGTCAGGCGGGCTGACCCGCCGTCTCCGCCAGCGGAGGCATCGGCTTCCACGAACGGTCCTTGGCGATGCGCCGGCCGTCGCGGATGCCGCGGAAGAGGTTCGACGTTCCGCGCACCGTGCGCTCGACGAACACCAGGCGGATGATCTCCTTGCCGAAGGTCAGCGCGGAGCCGAGCCCGAACAGCACCGGGTTGTACACCCCGAGCGCGCGGTAGTACTGCTTGATGTACCCGCGGTTGCGCATGATGTAGTAGCGGTACGCGTTGCTCGACGCGTTCATGTGGCGGATGCCCATGTCCCACTGCTTGATCTCGCGGGTGCGGCGCAGCACGAATTCGTCCACGATCACCGCCGTGGTCTTGCGGGAGGCCAGCCAACCGTACATCTGGTCGTCCCAGTAGATGAAGAACCGGGGATCGGGCAGGCCGATCTGCGCGACGATGTCGCGGTGGATGAACATGCCCTCGAAGCAGCCGGAGTTCATCTCCTTGTACCCGGAGGAGTCGAATCCGGCGGGCGCGAAGGGGATCGGGATCGCCAGCGGCTCGGCGATGCGGTACTGCCAGTAGAACTCGCTGCCGTCGTAGTCGTAGCGCCGGCCCTGGATGGACTTGAACCGCGGCGCCCAGGCGCCCATGCGGGCCAGCCCGTCGGGCATGACCTCGACGTCGTCGTCCATCAGCCAGATCCAGGTGGAGCCGAGCTCGTAGGCGATGCGCATGCCCTCGCTGAAGCCGCCCGAGCCGCCGGTGTTGGTGTCGAGGCGGCGGTAGACGAGATTCGTGCCGAGCCCGTCGCGGAAGGACTCCACGACGGCCGTCGTGTCGTCGGTGGAGGCGTTGTCGATGATGACCACGTTGCCGGGCTTGGGGTCCATGGCGGTGATGCTCGTCAGGAGGCGCGTCAGCAGCCCGGAACGGTTGAAGGTGACGATCGCGATCGTCGCGCTCGACGGCGCAAACTGCTCGTTCTGAGCCGCGTCGGGGCGCGAAGAAGTGAGTGTCATGACCGGACCATCCTATCCCGGCGCCCTGTGAGAGCCTGAGTCCAAGATCTGCGCGAACGCGCAGAAATGAATGCCGACACCCGCCGCAGCTGGCTCCAGCATTCTGAATCTGCGCGATCGTGCCGACCGCAACCGCTTGGTCGCGCGCGCTCTCGCCCACCGCCGCCAGCTGGCGGCGTGAGCGGTCAGGGGCGAAACGGCGGCTGGAGGCCCTCGAACATCGGGAAGTGTCTGGTGTTCAGTGTCGCCACCGTCGCTCCGACCGTGTCTGCCGTCCCTGCGATCAGATAGTCGCCCAGGGAGATGCCTTGGTGGTTGCGTCGGAACTCCCGCTGCAGATCGCCGGCGCGTGCCGCGATGACCTCGCTCACCGGTATCGCGGGCAGCGCTGACAGCAGCGCGCGCACGGCTGTGCGCTCAGCCGAGCGCATGCCGCCCATGATCTCCGCGACGGTCACGACGCTGATCGCGAGATCCTCATCGGCAGCAACGCGCCGGAGCCACGCGTGAGCGCTTGTGGAGCCTCGGAGATGGGCGATGAGCACGTCGGTGTCGACGATGATCACACGGTGTCCTGTCGCAGTCGCTCGAGCCACTGCTCGCGCTCGCTCCCTGCGCGTGCGGGCACAGACAGCTCCGGGGCCGCACCCGCCGACGCGTCGATGGCCGCGAGGAGAAGGTTTCGCCGATCCGCGCCTGTGTCGAGCGCACGGTCGATGAGTCGACGGATGATCTCCGCCCTCGACGTCCCCTCTGCGTCGGCGAGCCTGTCGAGAGCGCGGGTCTGGCGCTCCTCCAGGTAGATGTTCGTGCGCCGCATACACCAGATCATACGCCGCGATCCGCGTCGGTGGCGGCGTGAGGGGCTACCGCGGCAGCGAGAACGACCCCGTGGGGACGTCGCCGGTCAGCCGGTCGCGCCACGACCGGGACTGCCCGGCCCGCACCGCGCACAGGCACAGCAGCATCCACCCGACCCCGAACAACGCGACCGACTCGAACACGCTCGTCACCGCGAGCGCCACGAGCATCAGCGGCGTCCACGCATAGACGATCGAGCGCCGCTGACTCGCGGTGATCCACGACCGTACGAGCGCCACGCCCCCGAGCGCGCACAGCAGCAGCAGACCCGCCCACCCCAGCTGCAGCAGCACGTCGACGTAGGCGTTCAGCGCCGTCGTGTGATGCTGCCCCAGCAGCTGATTGATCGTGAAGAACGGCTGCTCGTCGACCTCCCACGGCCCGAACCAGCCCCAGCCCTGCACCGGCCGCTTCGACGTGTAGAACCCCGCCAGCGACCACAGTCGCGTCCGCATCGACAGGTCGTCGGTCGCTCCGAGCGCGTCGAGGATCCGCGCGCGCTGCACGTACCCCGCGACGGATGCCGCGGCCACCACCGCCGCGAGCGACCACTGCACCGCGCGGCGTCGCTCCGCCGGCACGGCGCGCACCAGCATGAGCACCGCCGTCGCCGTGCCCACCGCCACCGCGAGCACGAGGACGGTCGGCGACGCCGACAGCAGACCGAGCGCGGCCGCCAGCGTCAGCGACGCGGCCGCCGTCCCCGGCCGCACCGACTGCGTGCGCATCTCCACCGCGAAGGTGATCATCGCGACCACCGTGATGATCCCCAGCATGTTGCGGGTGCCGAAGATCCCCTGGATGGGGCCGAGCGCCGCGATGTTCCCCTGGATCCCGAGGAACTTCAGCGGCATGTCCAGCAGGATGCCGGAGAACACCTCGAGCCCGAGTGAGAGCCCCAGCGCGGCGCGGAGCACATCGCCGAGCGCCCGCACCGTCTGCAGCGTGTCGCGGATATGCCCGATCGTCACCGCCAGCAGCGCCACCGCCGCCATCGCGGACCACCGCCCGAGGCTCGCGAACGGGTCGGAGCTCCAGAACACGCTCGCGAACGCCCACGCCACCAGCAGCAGCAGCGTCGTCGGCACGAGGCGCAGCAGCGAGATCTCCTCACGCCGCGCCCAGAGGATGCCGAGGGCGAACACGCACAGTCCCGCCACGACCGCGCGCAGCGTCACGATCCCCGCCATCCGTTCGATCAGGTGCGACCCCACGAGCGCCGCGAACGTCGTCAGCGTGAACGCCCGCGCGAAATCGGCCGACCCCAAGAGCCGCCGCACTGCACCGCTCGCGTCGCGGCCGCGATCGGCGTCGCGGGGGCCGGTGCCGGCGGCATCCGCCGTCATCGCGCCATCCGTGCGATCTCGCCCTGCTCGCCGACCAGGCGCTGCTCGGACGGTCCGCGACCGAGGAGCGGCGCCTGCTTGATCTTGAACGCCAGCATGATGACGAAGAACCAGCCCCACCCGAGCAGCGGCCCCGACTCGGCGAGTCCCTGCACGAGCAGGATCGCCGCGACGAGCGTCGGCAGCAGCGTCACCGCCGAGTACGGCCTGTCGGCCACGAGGTCCCACCGGGGCCGGTCCACGGCGAAGAACCACGACCGCCAGACGTACGCCAGGAACGTCAGCGCGACGAGGACCAGCCCGATGATCCCCAGCTGGAAGTACACGTCCAGCCACATGTTGTGCGCCTGCATGACGGTCTCGCCGTGGTCGGTGATCCAGCCGTCGAAGAACGGATCGCTCGGCACCCACGGCGTGGAGAAGCCCCAGCCGATCACCGGGCGCTCGGCCGCCTTCTGCGCGACGACCTCCCAGATCCCCTCCCGCCCGGTGAGGTCGGACGACCGCCCCAGCGCCGCGAAGATGCGCTCGCGCAGCAGCCACAGGGCCGTGAGCCCGCCGATGCCGACGACGGCATATGCCACGTAATACCGGGTGCGCTCGCCGGCGCGGCGCGTGGTCCGCATGAGCAGCGCCGTCGTGAGCACCACGACGACCGCCACCGCGGCGAGCCACGCCGTCGCCGATCCGGCCCGCACGAACAGGAACGCCGCCAGCGCGAACCAGGCCACGAGGAGGCTCCGCCGCGGCGCCCGCGACGCGAAGCGGATGGCGAACACGACCATCCCCAGCAGCGCGGCGTAGGCGAGCGGGTTCGCGTTGCCGAACACGCCCTGCAGTCGTCCGCCGTCGAACAGGTTGTCGCGCACCCAGTACACGATCGGGTCGTGCTTCGTGCCGGGGTCCGGCCGCACGAACTCCGGCAGCATCGGGCCGTGCCAGAAGAGCGAGACCCACAGCTCGAGCAGGAGCGACAGCGCGAGGATCCACTTCAGCGCCGACGCGATCGCCCGCACGAGTTCGCGCCAGGTCAGCACCGACCCGACGAACATCGCCTGCACGGTCGTCGTGAGAAGCAGCAGCAGCGTCAGCGTCGTCGCCGACGGATACGCCGTCCAGATGAGCGACGTCACCGCCCACACCACGTAGAGCACGCCGAACCACGGCAGACGGCGCCACTGCACCTCGGGGCGCAGGACGATCCACAGCACGATCGACACGATCCCCGAGCCGAACGCGACGACCCCCGAGCCGACGGTCCCGAGCGCCATCAGCCAGGAGGTCCCCGCGATCGCTGCGGCGATGACGAAGATGCACCAGCCGCGCAGCAGGATGTGGCCCGTCTTCTCCCGGATCGGCGCGGACGGCGGCGCCGCGACGGGATGCTTCGTGTGGACGGCCATGGTGTGATCAGGGTATCGCGCGCACCCGTGCCCGACCGGTCGTCGCCGGCACGGTTCTCGGAGCGGTTCTAGGCTGGTCGCATGCTGATCCCGATCTCCAACACCCCGCGCGACTACTCCTGGGGATCGGTCGATCTCATCCCCGCGCTGGAGGGGCGCGAGCCCACCGGGCGCCCCGAGGCCGAGGTCTGGTACGGCGACCATCCCGGCTCCCCCTCCGTCGTCGCCGACGGGTCGGGACAGACCCTCGACGCGGCCCTGTCGGCCGCGGGCGAGCCGCCGCTGCCCTTCCTGCTGAAAGTGCTCGCGGCGGCATCTTCGCTGTCGATCCAGGCCCATCCGACGATCGCCCAGGCCCGGGAGGGCTTCGCGCGCGAAGAGGATGCCGGGGTGCCCCGCGACGCCGCGGATCGCCTCTACCGCGACGCCAACCACAAGCCGGAGATCATCGTCGCGCTCAGCGACGAGTTCCGTGCGCTCGTCGGGATCCGCCCGCTCGACGACACCCGGCGCCTCGTGGCGGCGCTGGGGGAGGGGCGCGCCCGCGCCGCGCTGATGCAGCGGCTCGGGGCGCCTGTCGGTGCGGAGGGCGCCGACGGTGCGGCGACGGGGGCGGATGCCGCGGCCCCGGCATCCGTCGTCCGCGATCTGCTGGCGTGGGCGCTCACCGACGCCGATGCCGACCTCGTCGCGGACCTCGTCCGGGCGCTCGAGCGCGCCGACAGCGATGAGTTCGCCGAGGAGATCGCCACGCTGCGCGCCGCGGCCGCCGACTTCCCCGGCGACTCTGGCCTCATCGTCGCGCTGCTGATGAACCTCGTGATCCTCCGGCCCGGGCAGGCGCTGTTCGCCCCCGCCGGCGTGCTGCACGCCTACCAGTCCGGCCTCGGCGTCGAGCTCATGGCCGCCAGCGACAACGTGCTGCGCGGCGGACTGACCCCCAAGCACGTCGACGTGCCCGAGCTCATGCGCGTGGTCGACGTCGCGACCGGCCCCGCGCCGCTCGTCGTGCCGCAGGAGATCGCGCCGGGCGTTCGCGAGTACGCCCCGCCGGTCAGCGATTTCGCGCTCACGGCCGTCACCGTCACCGCCGACCAGCCGGTCACGGTGGCGCTGCGGGGCCCCGCGATCGTCTTGGCGACGGCGGGCGAGGTCGAGGTGCGCACCGCGGATGCCGTGGTCTCGCTCGTTCCCGGCGCCGCCGTGTACGTCGGACGCGAAGACCGCGTGGACATCTCCGGCTCCGGCGCGGTGTTCGTCGCGCAGCCCGGTCGTGCGTGAGGTGCGGCGCGCGCACCTCTCGTGCGCGCGTCTCACGCCGGTTCCGCGCGGGCGACACGCCGGGCGGGACGCGGGTGAAGGTTCAATCCGGCCTTGAGGGTTTACGATCTGCGACTTGACCGCGGCGAATGACAAGGGTGTAATTATCCCAACACGCGCACCAGCGCCAGCCGAAAACGTGGGGAGAACGATATGACGGGTTACCGCTCCGGCGTCCCCGACAACTGGTTCGTCGACCCGGTCAATCTCGGCGTCCCGGGAGTCCGTCGCCCCTCCGCTGTCGATGAGGACAGCGCCCTGGCGTGGCAGGCCGATGCGCTGTGCGCACAGACCGACCCCGAGGCGTTCTTCCCCGAGAAGGGCGGATCGACCCGCGACGCGAAGCGCATCTGCACATCGTGCGACGTCCGTGGCGAATGCCTCGAGTACGCCCTGCAGAACGACGAGCGCTTCGGCATCTGGGGTGGCCTCAGCGAGCGCGAGCGCCGCAAGCTCAAGCGCCGCGCCTGACCCGCGGGGCGTTGGGGCGTTTCGTCTCGGTCGCTGGCGCTCCCTCGCTCAACGACCGTTGGGTTCGGCGTTCCGCACCGCCGGTCGTTGAGCGAGCGAGGGACGAGCGAGACGAAACGGCGTTCCGCGGGCGCCGAGTGGGCTCGATCTCAAGACTCGCGGCCGATCTGCGCCGCGCCGGCGAGGCCCCGCCTAGGCTGACGACGTCATGCCCGCCCGAGTACACGCGCTGCGGGTCGGGCGCCCCGCGGGGCGCGTGGCCGCAGATATCCACCTCCGACGCACGCTCGACGCGCTCGCCGCGCAGACCCGCCCGGCCGATGTGCTCACGATCGTGCTGTGCGGCGCGCACGCGACCGACCACACCCTCGCCCAGATCGCGGGGGAGTCGGGCGCCGAGGGCGTCATCACCGCCGACCGCGGGACCTCCTTCGCCGAGGCGCTGAGTCTCGCCAGCCGCCGCATCGACGGCGACGCGCTGTGGTTGCTCTCGCAGGAGACGACCCCCGCCCCCGATGCCCTGCTTCGCCTGGTCGGCGCGCTGGAGACCTCCCCGTCGGTCGCCCTGGCCGCCCCCAAGCTCGTCCGCGCCGACGACAACGACCGCATCGTCTCCCTCGGCGTATCGTTGTCCCGCGGTGGCCGCACCGTCGGTCTCGCCGACGGCGAGCACGACCAGGGCCAGCACGACGCGGGCGATGACGTCCTCGGCGTCGATGTCCGCGGCATCCTGATCCGCGCCGACGCGTGGACGGCGCTGCACGGTCTCGACACCGCCCTCGCCGGTGCCGACGAGGGGCTCGACCTCGGCATCCGCGCCCGGCTGCGCGGCGGCCGCGTCGTGCTCGCGCCGCAGGCGCTCGTCGCGATCGCCGGCGCGCACGCCTCGGCATCCGACCCCGCCCACCCCGGCATGCGCGAGACGTACGCCCAGCGCACCGCGCAACTGCACCGCCGCCTCGTGTACGCGCCGGCGTGGGCGGTCGTGCTGCACTGGCTGTCGTACCTGCCGCTCGCCCTCGTCCGCACGATCGGGATGCTGCTGGCCAAGCAGCCCGGCGACATCCTGCCCGAATGGGGCGCCACCCTCACCGTCATGGCGCGCCCGGCCGCCGTCGCCCGCGCGCGTCGCGGCATCCGCACCGGACGCGCCGTGTCGTGGGCGCAGCTCGCCCCGCTGCGGGTGACCTCCGCGCAGTTGCGACAGCGCCTCGACGACGATGTGGTCGAGGGTCCCGGTCGCGGTGAGCTGCGTTTCTTCTCCGGCGGCGGAGCTTGGATCGTGCTCGGCGCCCTGCTGGTGTCAGTCGTGGCGTTCCTGTCGCTGCTGGCCTGGCCGGTCCTCGCCGGCGGTGCGCTCGCGCCGCTGCGGGCGACCCTCGCGCAGTTGTGGGCCGATGCCGCCTACGGCGCCCGCCCGCTCGGCTGGGCGACCATCGGCCCCGCCGATCCCTTCAGCGCCGTCGTCGCCGTGCTC
>JAEYAG010000245.1 GCA_023451265.1 Actinomycetes bacterium
ACTCCACCGGAACGCCCGTGGTCGCCGACACCCTCGACGAGCTCGCGGACGCGCTCGGGGTGAACAAGCGCGCTTTCCTGAAGACCATCGCGGACTTCAACGCCGCAGTCGCTGCGGACGCCGAGCAGCGCGTCGATCCATTCACGCTCGACGGTGTGAGCGCGGAACCCGAGGGGCAGCCGGCGAAGTCGAACTGGGCGCGCACAATCGACGAGGGGCCGTTCGTCTGCTACCCGGTGATGTGCGGCATCACCTTCACGTACGGCGGGATCAAGATCGACGCGGATGCCCGCGTGATCAATCAGGAGGGATCGCCGCTGCGGGGTCTCTACGCGACCGGTGAGATCACCGGCGGGTTCTTCTTCCACAACTACGGCGCGGGCGCCGGCCTCGTCCGTGGGGCGGTCTTCGGTCGCATCGCGGGCACGAACGCGGCCGCAGAAGCGCGAGGCTGACTATGGGTGAAACGCGGCAGGTGCAGCACCTCGGCTTCATCGGACTCGGCGTGATGGGCAGCGGTCAGGCATCGAACCTGACCCGCCGATCCAGTCTCCCGGTCACCGTCTTCGACATGTCGGCCGAGGCCGTCGCGCGCCTCGTCGAGATCGGGGCGGCCGAAGCCGGCTCCGTCGCGGAGGTGGCCTCCGGTGCCGACGTCGTCTTCCTCTCCCTCCCCGGAGGTCCGCAGGTCGAGTCCGTGGTCCTCGGACCCGACGGGGTCCTTGCACACGCCCGCCCGGGGACGATCATCGTCGATCTGTCGACCATCCCGGTGGAGGTCGCGCAGCGGATCGGAGCAGCCGCCGATGCCGCTGGGTGCCGATTCATCGATGCACCGGTCGCACGCACCAAACAGGCCGCGATCGACGGGACCCTCAGCATCACCGCAGGCGGGCACTCCGACGCGTTCGAAGCAGTGGAGCCGCTCCTTCGCACGATGGCCACCGATGTCATCCTGTGCGGAGCGAACGGCGCCGGGGCTCTCATCAAGCTGGTCAACAACATGGTGGTGTTCGAGACCGTGGTCGCGCTGTCGGAAGCGCTCACGCTGATCCGTCGCAGCGGTCTGGCCGACCCCGACCTTGCCTGGCGCGCCCTCGGCCAGGGATCCGCGGCGAGCTTCGTGCTCGAGAACCACGGACGCAAAGCCCTGCTGCCCGACGTCCACGGCGAGGGAATCTTCTCCGCGACGTACATGCACAAGGATGTCGGATATGCGCTCGAACTCGCGGCGCAGCTGCAGACCACGCTGCCGGCAGCCTCCCTCGCGCACGAGCTACTCGGGCGGACGATCGCGGGCGGATACGCGCAGAACTACCACACCGCCGTCGTGAGGGCCATCGAAGGAGAGATCTGATGCCGGAACCCACGGTCCATGAGATCTACGGGGTGAAGTTCGGGCAGAACATCACCGGTGTGCGCGGGCATTACTTCATGGGCCCGGACGCCGATCCACACGATCAGCACATGCGCCTGGACTACTACGTCTGGGTCATCCGCTCGGCTCAGCAGGACGTGGTCGTCGACGTCGGGTTCACCGCGGAGACGAACAAGACGCGCCGACGGGACCATTGGGAGAACCCGAGCAGCGCCCTCGCGCGGCTGAGTGTCGACGTGGCCGCCGTCCCCTATGTGATCCTGTCGCATCTGCACTACGACCACTGCGGCGACGTCGAACCATTCACGCGTGCGACTTTCGTGCTGCAGAAGGACGAACTGGACTTCTGGAGCGGTCCGTACGCGTCGAGGCGCGAGTTCCGGCGCAACATCGAGCATGCGGACATCGCACGAGTGAGATCTCTTCACGACGAGGGCCGCGTCCTGATCGTGGACGGCACGCACGAAGTCGTCGACGGTGTGTGGGTGCAGCAGGTGGGGGGTCATACGCCGGGGATGCAGGCCGTGTTCGTACGCACCGAGAAGGGCATCGTCGTGCTCGCGTCAGACTCCTCGCACTTCTTCGAGAACGTCGAGCAGGACAAGCCGTTCGCCGTGCACACCGACGTCATCGACATGTACCGCGCTTTCGACACGATGCGCGAAGCGGCTACCTCCGGACTCGTGATCGCCGGCCACGATCCGCTCATCGGGGAGAGGTTCCCTGCCGTCGCTGGCCAAGACGGCCACGTAGTGAGGATCGCGTGAACGCCACCGACGGCGCTGCGGGGATCCCTGCGGTGTACATGCGGGGAGGAACCAGCAAGGGAGTGTTCCTCCACGCCGCGGACATCCCGGCTGCGGGAGCGGAGCGGGACGCGCTCCTGCTCCGCCTCATGGGAAGCCCCGATCCGCTCCAGATCGACGGCATGGGCGGGACGTACTCGAGCACGAGCAAGGTCGTCATCGTCGAGCCCGGCCCCGGTGCGGCCGTGACGTACTGGTTCGCCCAGATCGGAATCGACGCTCCGACCGTCGACTGGGCGGGCAACTGCGGCAATCTCACGACGGCCGTCGCACCGTTCGCGATCGACGAGGGACTGGTCCAGGCGACGGGCTCGCTCACGTCGGTTCATCTCATCAACGGCAACACGGGCGTTCACATCGTCGCGGAGGTGCCGACGGTCGACGGCCGAGCGGCGACAACCGGCACGCACTCGATCGCCGGGGTCCCCGGGACAGGCGCGCCCGTGGTCACCCGCTACCTCGATCCCACAGGCGGAGTGTTGGGCCACCTCTTCCCGCTGGGCGGGCCGACGACCCGGATCGATATCGACGGCGTCCCGCTTACCGTCACCTTGATGGATGCCGCGCACCCGAACCTCATCGTCCGCGCTGAGGACGTGGGTCTGCAGGGAGACGTCCGAACGGTCGCGGAGCTGAACTCCGATCACGGACTTCGCGCGCGGGTCGAGCGGATCCGCGCGGCGGCGTCGGTTCGACTCAGACGTGCGAGCGCGCCCGAGGAGGCGGCACGTGCGTCGCCGGCGATCCCGCGCATCGTCGTCGTCGAGCGCGATGCGGAGGGCGCGGACCTGCGTGCCATCGCGTTCTCCATGGGAGCTGTCCACCGAGGACTGCCGATGACGGGTGCCCTCTGCCTCGCGGCCGCCGGCTCGGTCGCAGGCACGGTCGTCGCCGAGCTCGTCGGAGGTCCGCGCGAGAGCGTTCGCGTCCGGCATCCGCTCGGCATCACGGAGGCCGTCGCCGAGACAGACGGCGACGGTCGCATCCGCTCTCTCGGAGTCGTCCGCACGGCACGACGCCTCATGGACGGCCGCGTCTATCCGCGCGACCTCCTCTGAAGCGAGATGCTTCGAAACGATGATGAGTCGGCCGGTGGCTGGCTGTGGCGGGCACTTGTCGGAGCGACGCTCAGCCAGGTGGTCCTCGGCGTCTCCCGCCCTGCGCTCAGCTACGGGGCGCTGTCGATCGGCGTCGACGGGTTCGGCATCGGCGCGCTCGCCGCCGCCTTCGCAATCGCCCCCATGTTCCTCGCGATCCCGCTGGGCTCGCTCGCCGGAAGACTGCGGCGCGTCGCGCTCGTGCCCGCGACATCGGCCGTGGTCCTGATCGCCGGTGCCATGATCGCGGCCTGCGGATCGGATCTGCTCAGCCTGGCAACAGCCGCGGTGCTGCTCGGCATCGGGAACCTCGGCGTCCTGATCGGCGCTCAGGCGTGGGTGTCGAGATCCGCGCCAGCGGCTCGCTACAGCGATGGATTCGGGTGGATGACCGCAGGGATGGCGTTCGGACAGGCAGTCGGACCGCTGCTCACCGGCACGGTGGTCCAGGACGAGCCCGACGGGTTCGCGGGAGTGTCCGCCGCCTTCTGGCTGGCGGCCGCGATCGCGGCCGTCCTTCTCGCCGTCTTCGTCACTCCCGCCGTCCGCCGCTACGAGGAGGCCGAGTCCGGGGTCGCTATCAGCGCCGGGTCGATCCTGCGCACGCCGAACGTGCTCCGCTACATGGTCGTCAGCGCCGCTGTGCTGACGTCGGTCGACCTGATCACGGCCTACCTGCCGGTGATCGGGGATGAGGTCGGCATCCCGCCGTCGACCGTGGGCGTGATGCTCGCCGTGCGAGGGCTCTTCTCCACGGCATCACGGGTGCTGCTCGGACCGCTCTCCCGGCGGTTCGACGCATCAACCCTGGTTGTGTCCAGCGTCATCGGCACCGCTTTCTGCCTCGTGCTGATCTCGCTCGCGCCGACGTCGGGGGTGATGATCCCCGCGCTGGCCGTTGGCGGCTTCTTGCTCGGGGTCGGCCAGCCGCTCACCATGACAGCGGTCGCGGTGGCTCTGCCCGCGCCCGCGCGCTCGCGGGGCCTCGCGATCCGCCTGCTCGGCAATCGCATCGCACAGACCGTCGCCCCGCTCGCGGCGGGTGCTGTGGTGTCGGGGATGGGTGCGGCGTCGGTGTTCGTGCTGCAGATCGTGGTGCTGACCGGATCCGCGGTGTGGGAGATCGCGGCCCGCGCATCAGGCTCCGACGGTCCGACTCAGATCGGCTGACCGAGGAGGCGGCTCAGAGTCGACGTGCGCGCGCGGGAGGCGTGCTCGGCCGCGGCGCGCCCGGCGGCTTCCGCGTCGCCTGCGCGCATTGCCTCGATGATGGCGGCGTGTTCTTCCAGCACGGCGTCCATCCGCTCCTGGCTGAGTGAGCGGGTTCCGAAGCGGCGGATGGCGATCTCGACGGTGGACAGAAGGCGAGACAGGTAGGCGTTGTCCGCCGCGACGGACAGGAGGTGATGGAACTCGACGTTCGCGCGCGAGAAGTCGGCGAGGTCGGTGGTGGCCGCGGCCTTCGCCATGCGCTCGTTGAGACGCTCGAACTCGGCGAGGTGCTCGGGGCGGCCCTGACGGGTGGCGTAGTCGGCAGCGAGCGACTCCAGGCTTCCGCGCACCTGGTACACGGCGGACATGTCCTCGAACGACAGCCGGGTCACCTGCGCGCCCGCTCCGGGGGTGCGAACCAGCAACCCCTCCTCCTCGAGCCTGTTGAATGCTTCCCGCACGGGAGTGCGACTGACGCCGAGGGCTTCGGACACCGCCACCTCGCGCAGCCAGGAGTCGGGAGTGAGAGCGCCGTCGAGAATGGCTTCGCGAATGGCGCGTGTCGCGTCGCTCACCGCGCTCGCACGCGAGCCGTCCGACGGGCGATACGGTCTGAGCAGCTCACCGAGGCTGTCGGGGACTGACGGCTGGGGTTCGGACAAGGATCAGTACTCCCCACTGGGACGCGAACGATGCATCGCATCCGGTGAATGTGTGCGCCCGTATCGTAGCGCCGACGACGTCGTCGGTACGCTCGCCACGCTCACGCCACGCTCCCGGCGCGCCGCCCGAAGACCATGCCCGCAGCCAGTCCGGAACCGCCCGGATAGTTCATGCTGAACAGCCCGCCGAGCATCTCACCGCACACGAACAGGCCTGGGATGGCTGCGCCCTCGTCGTCGAGCACGCGTCCATCCGCGTCACCTCGGAGACCGCCGAAGGTGAACGTGATGCCGCAGGTGACGGGGTACGCCCAGAAGGGAGCCTGATCGATCGCGGTCGCCCAATTGCTCTTCGGCGGCTCGACGTCCGCGCGGCGGCCGTCTTTGACGGTGGGATCGAACTCGCGGTCGGTCGCGATTGCCGCGTTGAAGGCGGAGACCGTGTCGGCCAGTGCAGCGGGCGGCACACCGATGGATGCCGCCAGGTCGGCGATTGTGTCCGCCACGTGCACGCCGATGCCGGGCATGTCGTACTCCTCGGAGCGGAGCATCGGGCGCTGGCGGGCATCGAAGATCTGGTACGCGACCGATCCAGGCTGTTCCAGGATGACCTTGCCGTACTTCGCATAGGTGTAATTGCGGAAGTCGGCGCCTTCATCGAGGAAGCGCCGACCCTCGCGGTTGACGATGATGCCCAACGGGTAGCTCTGTCGGGTGAGGCGGTTCGTCAGCTCTCGATTGCTCTCGTTCCCGTCAGCCTCGGCATCCCACTGGACGCTGTGTGCCGTGTGCCAGTCGCCGCCGCGCGCGGCGCCGACGGCCAGCGCTGCGTCGATCATGGCGCCCGTGTTGTATGGGGTTCCCCGCACGACGGCGTGTCGCCAGCCCGACCCGAGGTAGCGTTCGCGCCAATCGGGGTTCGACTCGAATCCGCCTGCGGCGAGGATCACCGACGACGCGCGCAGCTCCTGGAGTTCGCCCGCGGCGTCCGCGCCGCGGATCCCGACCACGCGGCCGCCCTCCATGAGGAGCTCTTGCGCGTCGAACCCGTACCGGATCTCTGTCCCCAGGCGCTGCGCGATACGGGCATGGTCCTGGATCAACCCCTCTCCGCCGCCCACGTTCCCCACGTGCAGGCCGCCCCAGAAGAGGAAAGAGCCGTCCGGGCGCTCGTAGGCCTGACGCTCGTACATCAGCCGGTACCTCATGCCGAGCGCGCTCAGCCAGCGGACCGTGGCGCCGCTCTCCGCGACCAGGACGGATGTGAGAACGGGATCGTTCCGTCCCTCGGTGACTTTCGCCAGGTCGTCGGCGTACTCGTCGGGTGAGTACGCCGGCACGATGCTGCGCTCGTGTCGGGGGTCCGGTTCGAGAAAGCTTTGGAGGTCCTCGAGCCCGCCGTGTGCGATTCGCGTCGCACCGGCCGTGTAGAAGCTATTGCCGCCGTCCATGCCCGGCAAGCCCCGCTCGAGGATCAGGACTCGGCGTCCGCGCTCCCCTGCGGCATGAGCAGCCGTGAAGCCGGCGTTGCCGCCGCCGACGACGATCACGTCAGCATCGAGTTCCGCGAGCCTCGCGTCAGACACAGTTCTCCCTAGAGGTGTACAACGTGTCTACTAATTGTATGCAATATGAGTTGAATGTCTATACAGATCCACGACTCACCGGACAGCGGACGGCGCACTCGACACGGAGCCGCGCGTAGGAGCGTCAACGGAGCTCATGAGGCTGTACCTGCTTAGCGCGTCTCTTAGCGCGGGTGTGGTAATCGCGCGCCACACACGCCAGAACCAAGCGGCGTCGCTCTCGGTTGCCGATCAACGATGCCCGCGGGGCCGCTCTGTGCCTTGGCGGAAGCAAGGGGCAGCGGGTCGCAGGCCAGTGCTTTCCATGGGCTCCGCGAGTGGCGACTCCGACTACACGCTGGCGACGAGGCACCGCGCACGCTGACATATGGTCGCTGGACGGATCGATCACCGCGCCGTTGCGATCTGCTGGCTTCGGATGTCGGCACGGGATGCGTCAACATGGGCCTGCCGAGTCGGCGGAGACTAGCTCGCGATGTCCTCGGCGGCCGCGGTGGCCGCCTCCAGGAACTCGCGGACGGCCTCCCGGCCGGCGGGGTCCAGGCGCTCCACGGCGGCCGCGACCCGCTCGTCGAAGGCGTCGACGAGGTCGGCGACCTCGCGCTCGGCGCGCGCCGTGGGGGCGATGAGGATGCTGCGGCGATCGGTCGGGTGGCTGACGCGCTCGACGCTGCCCTGACGCTCCAGACGGTCGAGCAGTGCGGTGGTCGAGGCGGAGCTGATCCCCAGGTGCCGCGAGATCTCGCTGGGCTTGACCTCGTTGCCGTCGCGGGTGCGGGCGAGCAGCAGCTGCAGGATGCGCAGTTCGTTCTCGCCGAGGGAGGTCGTCGCGCGCACGCGCTGGTGCATCTGCGCGTCGGCATCGCGGAAGCGCGCGAGGGCCTGGGTCACGTCCTGCGTGGCCGTCTCCTGCGTGGTCTCCACGATGCTCACATCCTCACCCCCACGATGACGTAGCCTCCAATATAGCTCATGAGATGTCTCGCTTGACTAACTACTTATCGTCGGAATAACCTTTCTCTCAACCGACCTGGAAGGGGCTCTCATGGGACGCTTGTATTACGGCAACAGCCTCGACGCGATCGTCGTGGACGACACCGAGCTCGCCCACCTGAAGATGGTGGCCATGACGAAGCTCCGCCGGTCGGAGGGCTTCTCGGTCTCCTTCAGCTCACCGCACGGCCGGTCCACGCTGTGGGTGCACTGCGCGATTCCGCTGCGGTTCGAGTTCGACTCCGCCGAGCCCATCCGCCTCGACCCCGCGCGCGTGAACGAACTGGCGCAGGCGGCGACCTCCGCCATGGGCATCGTCATCGAGGTGGACGAGGCGGTGCCGGCCGCTCCCGAACTCGCGGTGGTGGCGTGACGACCCTGCTGCCCGGACCGACGGCGACCCGTGGTCCGGGTGCGGCGGGACGGATCACGTGGGCGCGTGTGGACGAGGGATTCCACGTCGCCTCGCGCGCCGGCGCGTACGTCGGCTTCGCCGAGCGGACCGAGAGCGGCGACTTCCTCGGCTTCGACGGCCGGTCGACGCGCGTCGGCCGCTTCGCCACCCTCGCCCAGGCGCAGCGCGCGGTTGAAGCGGCGGAGCTCGACGCCGTCGTGAGCTGAGGGCGCGCGCTCGTTCGCTTGAGGCGGCGCCGCGCGCGGAGCGGTGTTACGCCGGAGTGCCTGCCGCGGCCGCGACCGCGGCATCCGTCTTCACCTGCAAGAACCGGCACAGCTCGGCGACGATCTGCAGGTCGGCTGCCAGGCGCTCGACGCCGACCGCGTCGAGGTCGAAGCTCTCGTGGCGGGCTTCGAAGGTGACCATCCAGTGCGGGCCGGTCTCGTCGACGAGGGCCTGGATGTAGGTGATCGTCGACGTGTTGCGCAGCGACACCACGACCATGCCCGACTCGGGACCGGGGGTGAAGTCCTTCTCGAGGACCGTCACGCGGGTGGCGTCGTCGGGTCGGGAGGCGAGGTACTCGTCGACCCAGCCCTGAACGGTGGCTTGATTGCGATAGGGCATGGTGCCATTATGCCTCCGGGTCCGGACATCGGCGGCAGCGCGTCACCTGGGGTGGCGGCGCATTCGTCTCAGGATGCCGGGAGCTCCTCGGATGCCGGCGCGAGCAGCGCCTGGAGGAGGAGTTCCATCGCCGCGACCGGGTCGGTGTCGTCGGCGAGCCAGCGGATCTGGATCCCCTCCCAGCCCATGATGACCAGCGCCGCGAGCGCTTCGGGGTCGCCTCGGGACGTGAGGCGCCCGGTGCTCTGGTCGTAGTCGATGAGCTCGGCGTACGTCGCGATGACGCTGGCGTAGCGCCGCCGCAACCACTCGTGCGCCTCGTGACCCGGGTAGGTCGCCTCCGCCGAGACGATCGAGAACATCCGCACTAGCTCGCGACGGCGGAGGTTCCGCCGCACGATGCCCAGCACGCTCGGCACGAACCCGTCGCGGCGCGAGCGCGCGTCGAAGTCGGGGTCGGCGGCATCCTCCTGCTCGAGCACCGCCGCGAGGAGCGACACCTTCGTGGGGAAGTGGTGCATGAGCGTCGTCAGGCTGAGGTCCAGCTGGGCGGCGATCTGCCGCAGCGATCCGCCCCGGTAGCCGTGCGCGCTGAAGACGGCCGTCGCGGACTGGATGATCTCCAGCCGCCGCTCGGCGGACTTCGCGTAGGGGCCGCGGCGGGCGGGCGGGGCCTCGGACATGGACAGAGCGTAGCGCGTCGGGAAGTAAAACCCGTGCATGTGCACGTCTTTCGCGCTAGGATGCCGGCATGGCAACGACGCAGACGAGCTACCGCTGGGTGAACGACGGATCGACCGGACCGGGACGGATGCGCTACGGCGCCGACTACAACCCGGAGCAGTGGTCACGGGACGTGTGGCACGAGGATGTGCGCCTCATGCGCGAGGCCGGCGTGAACATCGTCTCGCTCGGGATCTTCTCGTGGGCGCTGCTGGAGCCTCGCCCGGGCGAGTTCGACTTCGGCTGGTTCGACGAGATCTTCGACCTGCTGCACACGAACGGCATCGACATCTGCCTCGCCACCGCCACCGCCTCGCCGCCCCCGTGGCTGACGAAGCTGCACCCCGAGGTGCTGCCGCAGACGATCGACGGCACGGTGCTCTCGCCGGGAGCGCGCCAGCACTGGCGGCCGACCTCGCCGATCTTCCGGCAGTATGCGCTGCGTCTCGTGCGCGCCCTCGCCGAGCGCTACGGCGACCATCCCGCCGTCGTCGCGTGGCACATCTCCAACGAGCTGGGCTGCCACAACCTGTACGACTTCTCCGACGACGCCGCGCGGGCCTTCCGGGTGTGGCTGCAGGGCCGCTACGGCACGCTCGACGCCCTCAACGACGCGTGGGGCACGGCCTTCTGGTCGCAGCACTACACCGAGTGGGATGAGGTCCTGCCGCCGCGCACCGCGCCGACGCAGCGCAATCCCGGCCAGCAGCTCGATTTCGAGCGCTTCAGCTCGGACGCGGTGCGCGAGCATCTGCGGGCCGAGAACGCCGTGCTCGCGGAGATCACCCCCGGCATCCCGCGGACGACCAACTTCATGGTCGCCCAGAACGCGAGCGCGATCGACTACGCGACGTGGCTCGATGACGTCGAGTTCGTCGCGAACGACCACTATCTGCGCGTGGGCGAGATCGGCCGCGACGACCTGTCGTTCTGGTCGAACCTCACCGGCAACCTTGCGGGCGGGCGGCCCTGGTTCCTCATGGAGCACGCCACGAGCGCGGTCAACTGGCGCGAGGTGAACCCGCCGAAGCGTCCCGGTGAGCTCATGCGCGATGCGCTCACGCACGTCGCGCACGGGGCGGATGCCGTCTGCTATTTCCAGTGGCGCCAGTCTCGCGCCGGCGGCGAGCGGTATCACTCCGGCATGGTTCCCCACGCGGGCGAGCACAGCCGCGTGTTCCGAGACGTCGTCGCGCTCGGCGCGCAGCTGCGGCAACTCGCCCCCGTGACGGGGTCGCGCCGGGAGCGGGCGCGCGTGGCGATCCTGGTGGACTACGAGTCGTGGTGGGTGAGCGCGCGCGACTCGCACCCGACCGAGGACGTCCGCTATGACGACGAGGCGGTGGGCTGGTACCGGGCGCTGCTGGACCTCGGCATCCGTGCCGACGTCGTGCCGGTCGCCACGGCCCTCGACGAGTACGATGTCGTCATCGCGCCGATGCTGCACGTCATGCCCGACGCGCTGCGCGTGCGGCTGGAGGCCGTCGTCCGCAGCGGCCGCCACCTCATCACGACCTACTTCTCCGGCACCGTCGACGAGCACGACCGGGTGTGGCTGGGCGGATACCCCGGCGCCCTGCGCGACGTGCTCGGCATCACGGTCGAGGAGTTCGCGCCGCTTCTCCCGGGCACGTCGGTGACGCTGGCCTCGGGGGCCACGGCGACGACGTGGAGCGAGCGCATCGTCCGCGTCGGCGACGACGTCGAGGTGCTCGACACCTACGCCGACGGTGACCTCGCGGGCCTTCCCGCCGTCACCCGCCGCCGCGTGGGCGCCGGGTCTGCGACGTACGTCTCCGCGGACATCGGCCGCGACGGGGTGCGGGGCGTGCTCGCGCGGCTCGCCGCCGACGTCGAGGCGCTCGCCGCCGACCCGCTGGCCGCGGGCGGCCGGCTCGAGGTCATCGTGCGCCAGCGTGACGGAGAGCGTTTCGTGTTCCTCGCGAACCGCACCGACGACGCGGTCCCCGTCCCCGTCGAGGTCGCGGGCCAGGTGCTGGATGCCGCGGCATCCGCCCCCGACGACGCCCCCGTCACTGCCCCTGTCACAGTGGCGCCGCGCGCCGTCGTCGTGGTCGCGGAAGCGCGGGTCGCCGTCGCATGAGCGCGATCGACTGGGCCGAGGGTGTTTGGACGACGCCGCCGGTCGCGGCCGCGGTGGACGGCGAGACGCTGCGGGTGACCGCCGCCGAAGGCAGCGACGCGTGGCTGCGGACGGCGTACGGTTTCGTGCACGACACCGAGCATGCGCTGCTCGCCCCCTTCGCGGTCGGCGAGGCCATGGACGTCGTCTTCCGCGCGGACTTCTCCGGCCAGTTCGACCAGGCCGGCCTGTTCGTCCGCGCCGGTGCGGAGCGCTGGATGAAGTGCGGCGTCGAGTTCGCCGACGGCATCCTGGGGGCGGGCGCCGTCGTCACCGACGGGATGTCGGACTGGTCGGTCGGCGCGGTGCCGGAGTGGGCCGGTCGCGCGCTGCGCGTGCGGGTGAGCCGCGGCCCCGACGCGCTCGTCGTGCGCGGCGGCGTCGACGGGGAACCGCTGCGGCTGCTGCGGGTCGCGCCGTTCCCGGCGGAGCTCGACGCGCAGGCCGGGCCGTTCGTCTGCGCCCCGACGCGTGCCGAGCTCGAGGTCGCGTTCACCGGGTGGCGGCGCACGGCGGCCGACGCCTCGCTACACTGACGGCGCGCGGGGAGGACGATGCGATGACGGATGCCGGGGTCAACTGGGCGGGCAACCTCGCCTACGCGGCGCGCGAGCTGATCGCGCCGCGCTCCCTCGACGAGCTCGCCGACGCGCTCACGCGCGCGGGAGACGCGGGACACCGCGTGCGCGTGCTCGGCAGCCGGCATTCGTTCAACGACATCGCCGACACCGACGGCGTGCTGATCTCGCTTGCGCAGCTGAGCGGCGACGACGGTGGCGCGGCGCGGCCGGAGCTCGACGGGGAGATCGTGCGGGTGCCCGGCGGCATGCGCTACGGCGAACTCGCGCCGTGGCTGCACGCGCGCGGGCGGGCGCTCGCGAATCTCGCGTCGCTGCCGCATATCTCCGTGGCAGGCGCGGTCGCGACCGGCACGCACGGCTCGGGCCGGCGGATTGGATCGCTCGCGAGCCAGGTCGAGGCCGTTGAGCTGGTGACGGCATCCGGCGAACGACGTCGCCTCGCGCGCGGCGACGCGGACTTTCCCGGCGCCGTCGTCTCGCTCGGTGCACTGGGGGTCACGACGGCGGTCGAGCTGCGCACCGAGCCGACGTACGACATCGCGCAGACCGTGTACGAGGGGGCGCGGTGGGATGCCGTGCTCGCCGAGTTCGACGCGCTGCGGGCCGCCGGCGACAGCGTGAGCCTGTTCACGACGTGGCGCGACCCGGACCGGATCGACCAGGTGTGGGTGAAGACGCGCGGGGCGGCGCCCGATCTGCGGGGGCTCGGGGCGACGCCGGCGGACGGGCCGCGGCATCCGCTGCCGGGCATCGACCCGGAACCCTGCACCGCGCAGGGCGGCGCACCCGGGCCGTGGTTCGACCGGCTGCCGCACTTCCGGCTCGGGTTCACCCCCTCGGCGGGCGCCGAGCTGCAGAGCGAGTACCTCGTGCCGTGGGCAGACGGTGCGGCGGCGGTCGCCGCGGTACGTGCGCTCGCGGGGCGGATCGCGCCGCTGCTGCAGGTGTGCGAGGTGCGCACGATCGCGGCCGACGACCTCTGGCTGAGTTCGTCGTACGGAACGGCTGCCGTCGGCATCCACTTCACGTGGCATCCGGACGAGGCCGCGGCGCGGGAGCTGCTCCCCGACCTCGAGGCCGCGCTGCCGCAGAGCGCGCGGCCGCACTGGGGCAAGCTGTCCGAGCTGCCCGGCGCGGACATCACCGCGCGCTATCCGCGCTGGGCCGACTTTGCCGCGCTCCGCGCCCGCCTCGATCCCGAGCGCCGGTTCGTCAACGGCTTCCTGGAGCGTTTAGGGCTCTGAGGGGCTGGGGTGCTGTGCGGCGCTGGCGCGCTGGCGCTGTGCCGCGCTGTGGCGCGCTGCGCTGTGCCGCGGGATTCAGGTGGCGCGTTCGGTGGGTTGCGACGGCGTGAAGCCGCCGTTTGCGCCACCTGAAATGGCAAGCGCGGGCCGCGGGGCCACAGCGCCCCCGTGGCGCCTCAGCCGCGGGGCTCGAACCGCGACGGCGCGTGGGTGCGGGCGACGAGATCGCGCAGCGCTTCCAGCGAGCCGGTGACGAAGCCGGCGGCGCGCGCCTGGACGAGGACGTTCCCGAGCGCCGTCGCCTCGACGGGACCGGCGAGTACCGGCATCCCGGCGCGGTCGGCGGTCCGCTGGCACAGCAGCCGGTTCAGCGCCCCACCGCCGACGATGTGGATCGTCCGCACGTCCACGCCGCCCAGACGTCCGGCCGTGGCGGCGGCATCGGCGAAGGCCTGCGCGAGCGACTCGACGATCGCGCGCGTGTACTCCGCGCGCGTGCGCGGCGGGGCGACGTCGTGCTCGGCGCACCACGCGTCGATGCGCGCCGGCATATCACCCGGCGGCAGGAAGCGCGCGTCGTTCACGTCGAAGACCGGTACGGCGGATGCCGGGACCTCGGCGGCCGAATCGAGCAGCGTCGGCAGGTCGATCGAGTGCCCCTCGACCCGCTCCCAGCCGCGGACGGTCTCGCTCAGCACCCACAACCCCATGACGTTGTGCAGCAGCCGCACCCGGCCGTCGACCCCGCCCTCGTTCGTGAAGTTCGCCGCCAGCGCCTGCGGCGTCAGCACCGGATGCTCCACCTCGACGCCCACGAGCCCCCACGTGCCGCAGGAGATGTAAGCCGCGGCATCCGTCCGCATCGGCACCGCGACGACCGCCGACGCGGTGTCGTGGGAACCGACGGCCGTGACCTCGGTGCTGCCGCCGATCGCCTCCGCAACGCGCGGCAGCAGGCCGCCGACGCGCTCGCCGGGGGCGATGAGCGGGGGCAGGATGCCGCGAGGCAGCCCGAGCGCGCCGATCAGCGCGTCGTCCCATGCGCGGTCGGCCCAGCGGAGCAGACCCGTCGTCGACGCGTTCGTGACCTCCGCCCGCGCGACGCCGGTGAGCCAGTACGCGAGGAGGTCGGGGATCAGCAGCGCCGTGTCGGCGAAGCCGACGACGTCGGCCGGCTCCGCGGCGAGCTGGTACAGCGTGTTGAACGGCAGGAATTGCAGGCCGTTCCGCTCGAACAGCTCGGCGTGCGGCATCCGCTCGTGGACGGCGGCGACGCCGCGCGCCGTGCGCTCGTCGCGGTAGTGGAACGGATTGCCGAGCAGCCGTCCGTCCCGCAGCAGGCCGTAGTCGACCGCCCACGAGTCGATGCCGATGCTTGCGATGCCGGGCTCGGTGCGGAACGCGTCGCGGAGGCCCCGCAGGGCCGCGCCGTACAGCCCCAGGGTGTCCCAGTGCAGGCCGTCGCCGGCGAAGACGGGGTCGTTCGGGAACCGCGCGGCCGTCTCGGTCTCGAGCGTGTCGGGTCCGACCCGGCCGACGATTACCCGGCCGCTCGTCGCGCCCAGGTCGACCGCGGCGACGGCGCCGGTGCCCCGCTGCGCCGTCACGGGCGGGCCCCCCGGGCGCGCGACGACTGCGCCCGTTGCGGTCGAGCGGGCCCGTTGTGGACGCGCTGCAACAGGCCCGCTCGGCGAGAACGGGCCCGCTCGGCGAGACGCAGCGGAGCGAGCACCAGCGGAGCCAGGCGCAGCGGGGCCAGGCGCAGGGGGCTCGTCATCGCAGGAAGGCGGCGGCGACGCCGGAGTCGACGGGGATGTGCAGGCCGGTGGTGCGGCTGAGCTCGGGGCCGGTGAGCACGTACACGGCATCCGCCACGTTCTCGGGCACGACCTCACGCTTGAGGATCGTGCGGTTCGCGTAGAACTGGCCGAGGTCCTCTTCGGCGACGCCGTAGGTCGCGGCGCGGTTGGCGCCCCAGCCCGACGCGAAGATGCCCGAGCCGCGGACGACGCCGTCGGGGTTGATGCCGTTGACGCGCACGCCGTGCTCGCCGAGCTCGACCGCGAGCAGGCGCACCTGGTGGGCCTGGTCGGCCTTCGTCGCGGAGTACGCGATGTTGTTGGGGCCGGCGAAGACGGAGTTCTTCGACGAGATGTAGATGACGTCGCCGCCCATGCCCTGCTCGATGAGGGCCTTCGCGGCGGCCTTCGAGACGAGGAACGAGCCCTTCGCCATGACGTCGTGCTGCAGGTCCCAATCCTTCTCGGTCGTCTCCAGCAGCGGCTTCGACAGCGACAGCCCGGCGTTGTTGACGACGAGGTCGATGCCGCCGAACGCGAGCACGGTCGCGTCGATCGCGGCCTGGACGCCCTCGGCATCCGCCACGTTCGCGGCGACGCCGATCGCGACGTCGGTGTTCCCCAGTTCGGATGCCGAGGCCTGCGCCTTCTCGAGATCGAGGTCGGCGACGACGACGCACGCGCCCTCGGCCGCGAGCCGGGTCGCGATGGCCTTGCCGATGCCGGATGCCGCGCCGGTCACGAACGCGATGCGGCCCTGGTGGGTCTTCGGCTTCGGCATCCGCTGCAGCTTCGCCTCTTCGAGCGCCCAGTACTCGATGCGGAACTTCTCGGCATCCGAGATCGGGGAGTAGGTCGAGAGGGCCTCGGCGCCGCGCATGACGTTGATCGCGTTGACGTAGAACTCGCCCGCGACGCGCGCGGTCTGCTTGTTCGCGCCGTAGCTGAACATGCCGACACCCGGGACGAGCACGATGAGCGGGTCGGCGCCGCGGATCGCGGGGGACTCCGCTGTCGCGTGCGCGTCGTAGTACGCCTGGTAGTCGGCGCGGTACTCCTGGTGGAGCTCCTTCAGACGCGCGAGCTGCTCGTCGACCGAGGCGGATGCCGGCAGGTCGAGGATGAGCGGCTTGACCTTCGTCCGCAGGAAGTGGTCGGGGCAGCTCGTGCCGAGCGCGGCGAGGGCGGGCGCCTTCTCGGATGCCAGGAAGTCCAGCACCGTGTCGGAGTCGGTGTAGTGGCCGACCATCGGCTTGTCGGTCGACGCGAGTCCGCGGATCGTGGGCGCGAGCGCGGCGGCGCGCGCCCGGCGCTCGGCCTCGGGCAGCGCCTCGAACCCGGCACGGACGCCGCCGAACGGGTCGGCCTTGCCGTGCTCGGCGATGTACGCCGCGGCGGTGTCGATGATCCAGAGGCTGTTTGCCTCGGCATCCTCACTCGTGTCGCCCCACGCCGTGATGCCGTGGCCGCCCAGGATCGTGCCGACCGCCTGCGGGTTCTGCTTCTTGATCTCCGCGATGTCGAGACCCAGCTGGAAACCGGGGCGGCGCCACGGCACCCACACGACCTTGTCGCCGAAGATCTTCTGCGTCAGCTCCGGACCGTCGGCGGCGGTCGCGATCGCGATGCCCGAGTCGGGGTGCAGGTGATCGACGTGCGCGGCGTCGACGAGACCGTGCATCGCGGTGTCGATCGACGGGGCGGCGCCGCCCTTGCCGTGCAGGCAGTAGTCGAACGCGGCGACCATCTCGTCCTCACGGTCGACGCCCGGGTAGACGTCCGCGAGCTTGCGCATGCGGTCCAGGCGCACCACGGCGAGGCCCTCGGGCTTCAGCGTCCCGAGGTCGCCGCCGGAGCCCTTCACCCACAGCAGCTCGACGGGCTCACCCGTCACGGGGTCGGTCTCGGTGCCCTTGGCGGACGTGTTGCCGCCGGCGTAGTTGGTGTTCTTCGGATCGGCGCCCAGGCGGTTGCTGCGCGCGATGAGCGCGGCGGCGGTGGGATTGGTCATGTCAGGTTCTTTCTGCGTGTGCATCGCATCTGCGGATGGTGGGTCGGCGAGTTCGGCAGTCGCTTCGGCACGGTACTCGGTGGTGGCACTGTGTCGAAGCGACTGTTCAACGGTGTGCGCGCGAGTTCGGCAGTCGCTTGAGCACGATCGCGAGGCGCGCGACTGTGTCGAAGCGACTGCCGAACGGGCATCAGGCGCCCCAGCCGGCCTGGGTGCCGCCGACGCGCTCGTCGGCGATGCGCTGCTGGTAGCCGGAGGCGAGGTAGGCGGCCATCGGGTCGGCGGCGAGCCCACGGCTCTCACGCCAGGCGGCCAGCTGCGGGCGGACGTCGGTGTAGAAGGCGTCCATCAGGATCGCGTTCGCGGCGAGGACATCGTTCGCCTGCTGCGCGGCATCCAGTGCCTCGCGGTCGATGAGGAGGGCGCGCGCCGTCATCTCCTGGACGTTCAGCACCGAGCGGATCTGGCCCGGGATCTTGTCCTCGATGTTGTGGCACTGGTCGAGCATGAACACGACGTCGGGGTTGTTGAGGCCTCCGCCGCGGATCACCTCGGTGATGATGCGGAACAGCTGGAACGGGTCGGCGGCGCCCACGATGAGGTCATCGTCGGCGTAGAAGCGGCTGTTGAAGTCGAACGAGCCGAGCTTGCCCAGGCGCAGCAGCTGCATGACGATGAACTCGATGTTGGTGCCGGGGGCGTGGTGACCGGTGTCGAGGCACACCATGGCCTTGTCGCCGAGGGCAGCGACCTGCACGTAGCTCGTGCCCCAGTCGGGGACGTCGGTGTGGTAGAACGCCGGCTCGAAGAACTTGTACTCGAGCACGAGGCGCTGGTCGTCGCCGAGGCGGGCGTAGATCTGCTGCAGGGAGTCCTGGAGGCGGTCCTGACGGCCGCGCATGTCGTTCTGGCCCGGGTAGTTCGAGCCCTCGGCGAGCCAGATCTTGAGGTCGCGCGAGCCCGTGGCATCCATGATGTCGATGCACTCGAGGTGGTGATCGATCGCCTTCTGGCGGATCGCCGCATCGTGATGGGTGAGGGCGCCGAACTTGTAGTCCTCGTCCTGGAACGTGTTGGAGTTGATCGTTCCGAGGGTCACACCGAGGTCTTCGGCGTGGCGGCGCAGCGCGCTGTAGTCGTCGACCTTGTCCCACGGGATGTGCAGCGCGACCGACGGAGCCAGCTTCGTGAACGCGTTGACCTGCGCGGCATCCGCGATCTTCTCGAACGGGTCGCGCGGGGTGCCGGGCGTCGGGAACACGCGGAAGCGCGTGCCGGAGTTGCCGAACGCCCAGCTGGGCAGTTCGATGCCCTGGGCTCCGAGCGTGGCGAGGTTCTCGGGAGACAGCGTCGTCATGATTGGGTGCTTTCGTTCTCGGTGCCGGCGGGGGATGCCGCGGTCAGCTGGTCGTGCAGGTTGAAGACTTCGGTGAAAGGGGTGGCGGCCTGGTCGGGGCGGCCGTCGAGGTCGGCGAAGAAGGGCGCCATGGAGGCCTCCCAGCGTGCGGCGACCTCGGAGGACGCCAGATACGCCTGCGCGGCCGCGTCGTCGTCGGTCTCGTAGTAGCCGAACAGGGTCGCGGTGCGTCGGTCGAGGAAGAGCGAGTAGTTGCGGCGACCGGCGGCGGCGATCTCGGCGAGCATCTCGGGCCACACGGGGCTGTGCCGGGCGATGTACTCGTCGATGAGCTCGGGGCGCACCGTCAGCGAGAAGGCGACGCGGGCCATGACTGTCCTTCCAGTGGTGAATCGTTTCAAATGATAGTGTGAGTGAAACGATTCGTCAAGCTCGGATCGGAAAGGGGTGGAGGCGCCGTGGCAGTGAGCGTGAAAGACGTGGCGGTCGCGGCATCCGTTTCGGTCGGCACCGTCTCCAACGTGCTGAACCGGCCCGAGAAAGTGGCGCCGGAGACCGTCGCCCGGGTCCAGGATGCGATCGTGCGGCTGGGATTCATCCGCAACGACGCGGCGCGACAGCTGCGCGCCGGGCGCAGCCGCTCGATCGGGCTCGTCGTGCTCGATTCCGCGAACCCCTTCTTCGCCGAGGTCGCCCGCGGCGCGGAAGAGCGGGCCGCCGCGGAGGGCATGTCCGTGCTCCTGGGCAACAGCGATCAGAACCCGGAGCGCGAGGGCGCCTACCTCGATCTCTTCCGCGAGCAGCGGGTCAACGGCGTGCTCCTGACCCCGGCCGAGCTCGACGCCACACCCGTGCAGCGGCTGGCGGATGCCGGCATCCCGCTCGTCCTCGTCGACGGTGAGCTGCCGGGGCAGCGGGTTCCGTCGGTCGCGGTCGACGACGCCCTGGGCGGTCACCTCGCCGTGGCCCATCTGCTCTCGCTCGGCCGTCGGCGCATCGTGTTCGTGGGCGGGCCGCTGTCGATCCGCCAGGTCGCCGACCGCCTGGAGGGTGCGCGGCGCGCGCTCGCCGAGGTGCCGGGCGCGACCCTCGAGGTCATCGAGCTGGGCGCGCTGACGGTGCTCGCCGGGCGCGCAGCGGGCGAGGAGATCGCGCACCGGTCGGCGGACGCACGGCCCGATGCGGTGTTCTGCGCGAACGACCTGCTCGCGGTGGGCGTGATGCAGGGCGCCGCGATCTTCGGCGGCATCCGCGTGCCGGACGACATGGCGCTCATCGGGTACGACGACATCGACTTCGCGCAGGCCACCGTCGTGCCGCTCAGCTCGGTGCGCCAGCCCGCGCGCGAGATCGGCGCGACGGCGGTGGACCTGCTGTTCGAGACGCTCGCCGCGCGGGAGGAGCCCCCGCGACAGGTGCGTTTCCGGCCCGAGCTCGTGGTTCGCGCCTCGACCGCGGGGTAGCCGCGCGGCGTCACGGGGCCTTGCGCGCGCACCCGCCGCACGCGAGAACCACATTCGTGGCGAGAAACCACGCGTGGCATGGTTTCTGGGCGGGATGTGGTTTCTCGCGGGGCTGGCGCGGCGCGCGCGTGTTGCCTCAGCGCGGCCCCGCCCGCGTCAGCGCCGGACCGGCTCAGGGAGGGTGATCGGGGTGGTTCCGGCGACCTCGTCGCTGAACTCCTCGGGCGCGACCACCGAGATCGGCCGCGTCTCGTCGAGGGTGAGGGCGAAGCGGCGGGTCTCGTGGCGGTGCAGGCGACCGGACAGCAGCATCCACCCGAATCCGATCGCGAAGGCGACGAACGCGCCGCCCGCGCCGAGCCAGATCGCCGCGCGCGGGCCGAATTCCGCGGCTACCCATCCGACGATCGGCGCACCGATCGGGGTGCCGCCCATGAGGATCGCCATGTACAGCGCGAGCACCCGACCGCGCAGTGCCGGATCGGTGGTCGTCTGCACGTACCCGTTCGCCGTGGTCATCGTCGTGACGACCGCGAAGCCCGTGAACATCAGCGTCACCGCGTACAGCACGTACGACGGCATGACGGCGCTCACGGCCGCGGCGACGGCGAACAGTCCCGTCCCGACGACCACCATGCGGATGCGGGCACGGTCGCGTCGCGCCGCGAGCAGCGCGCCCGCCAACGACCCGATCGCGAGGATCGACGAGAGGAGGCCGTAACCGTCGGCATCCTTTCCGAACTCCAGTGCCATCGTCGACGCGAAGATCGGGAAGTTCATGCCGAACGCGCCGAGCAGGAACACCATCGCGAACGTCACGATGAGGTCGGGGCGGCGTCGCACGTAGCGGAATCCGTCCGCGAGGCGGTTCGCGCCGGGCGCCTTCACGCGCGGCACGAGCTCGTCGGTGCGCATCAGCAGGAGCGCGACGATCATGGCGAGGAAGGTGGCCGCGTTGACGAGGAACACCCAGCCCGTGCCGACCGCCACGATCATGACGCCGGCGGCGGCGGGCCCGATCATGCGGGCGCTGTTGAAGGATGCCGCGTTCAGCGCCACCGCGTTCGACGCGTTCTCGCGGGCCACGAGGTCGGACACGAACGCCTGCCGAGCCGGGTTGTCGAACGCCGCGACGAGCCCCAGCACGAACGCGAACAGGTACATGAGGGCGAGGGTCATCACGCCCTGCAGGATCAGCACGCCGATCACGGCGCCGATCACGAGCAGCAGCGACTGCGTCAGCATGAGCAGGCGACGCCGGTCGAAGCGGTCGGCGACCCATCCGGTGACGCCGACGAGCAGCAGCGGCGGCGCGAACTGCAGCGCCATCGTGATGCCCATGGCGCCGGCGTCGGCGTCGGTCAGCTGCGTCAGCACGACCCAGCTGAGCGCCGTGCCCTGCATCCACTGCCCGACGTTGGAGACGAGCGCGCCGGCGAACCAGACGCGATAGTTGAAGACCGAGAAGGAGCGGAACATCGAGGAGCTCATCGGCTCGCCACCTCCCGCATCAGCTCGGCAGCGTCATGGAGCAGCTCGCGTTGCGCGGGAGTGAGGTCGGCGAGCGCCTGCTCGAGCCAGGAGTCGCGGCGGCGCACGGTCTCGGCGACGACGGCGCGGCCCTCGTCCGTGAGGGCGATGTTGACCTTGCGCCGGTCGGCTTCGTCGGGGGTGCGGGTGAGGTAGCCCGACTCCTCGAGGCAGTTGACGGTGCGGTTCATCGACGGTGCCGATACGCGCTCGCGATCGGCGAGCTCCCCGAGGGTGTGTGCGCCGTGCGCCGACAGCGCCGCGAGCACCGCGAACTGGCCGTCGCTCATCGTGTCCACCGCGCGCTGCGAGCGCAGTCGTCGCGCGAGCCGGAACGTCGCCATCCGCAGGGCGGAGGCGTCGGTCGCGAGGGAGGGGTCGGATGCGGGCGGTGCGGGGTCGGCGTTCTCGATGCTCATATGGATACTTAGCATAGCTCATTAGTCTTGCTAAGTAAATCCGTGAGGGGTGGGGGTGGCGGGGCTTGCGGGCGTGTGCTTCATCCGTCGCGAATCGCGGGTATCGGGGGTGGTTGTCGCAGTGTGCGACGGGTGAGGGATGCCGGGGCGCGTTCGTCCGGCGCGAATCGCGGCTATCGGGTGCTCTCACCCCGATGTGCGCCGGATGAGCGGGGATGCGTATCGCCGCCAGCCGGACCGGGCGCGGCGGCGGGGCGGCGGGTGCGGCCGAGGGGGATGGTTGCGGCGAGGCCCACAACGAGGAATCCCGCGGCGGTAAATGCCGCGAGGCGGGTTGCGTCGGAGAAGGCCTGCTTCGCGGCATCCGCCACCGCTGCCGTCGACGGATCGGCGGCGAGACCCGCGATCGCGGAGCCCGAGCTGTCGACGACGGCGGACACCACCTGGTCTCGCTGCGCGGCGGGCATCCCCTGGTCGTCGAGCGACGTGGAGACCAGACCGGCGGTCCCGGAGAAGAGAACGGTGCCGAGGATCGCGATGCCGAGCGCGGACCCCACCTGCCGCGCCGTGGACTGGGTGCCCGACCCCTGGCCGGACAGCTGCACCGGCACGTCCTGCAGGATGACACCCGTCAGCTGCGCCGTCGCGAGTCCCACGCCGAGGCCGTAGATGAACAGGGCCGGCAGCAGCCATCCCCACGCGGTCTGCGTCCCGGCATCCAGCCCCACGACGATGCCGACCAGGACGACACCGACGATCTCGGCGGCCAGGCCCGCGCGCACGACGAGCACGGGACTGACCTTGCCGCTCGACGCGCCGGCGATGCCGCTCGCGACGAACGAGCCGACGGCCAGCGCCACCAGCACGAGGCCGGTCTGCAGTGCGTCGAAGCCGAGCACGAACTGCAACCACAGCGGAAGGGAGAGGATGATGCCGAACTCGCCGAGCGCGACCACCAGCGCGGCGACGTTGCCGCTGCGGAACGTCGCGATCGAGAACAGTCGAGGATCCAGCAGCGCCGGCCGGCCGGCCTGACCACGGTGGCGGGACCAGAGGACGAACGCGACCAGCGCGACGACGGCGATCGCGAACGCGACCGGCACCGGCGAGAGCGCGAACGGCCAGGTCCAGCCGCCGATCGTGAACGCGTCGTTCACGCCCCACCACCCGAGCGTGCGTCCCTCGATGAGACCGAACACGAGCGCGCCGAAGAGGGCGACCGAGAGCGCCGCGCCGACGATGTCGAGGGCGCCGGATGCCGCCTCGCGCGACTCGGCGACCGCCCACAGCACGCCGATCGCGATGACGATGCCGAGCGGAATGTTGATCCCGAACGCCCACCGCCACGAGAACGAGGTGGTCAGCCAGCCGCCGAGGAGCGGGCCGACGGCGGCCATCCCGCCGATCGTGGAGCCCCAGACGGCGAACGCGATGCCGCGCTCGCGGCCGTGGAACGTCGCGTTCAGCAGTGACAGCGTGCTCGGCAGCATCATCGCCCCGCCGACGCCCTGCACGAGTCGCGCGAGGATCAGCAGGTCGCCGGTGGGGGCGTGCGCGGCCGCGATTGACGCCCCGGCGAACAGCGCGAGGCCGACCAGCAGCAGGCGTCGTCGTCCGATGCGGTCGGCGAGCGACCCGAACAGCAGCAGCATCGAGGCGAACACGAGGGTGTACGCCTCCTGCACCCACTGCACCTGCGTCGAGCTGATCTTCAGATCGTCGACGATCGAGGGGATCGCGACGTTGACGATCGTCGAGTCGACGATGATCAGCGCGACGGCGAGGCTGATGAAGACGAGGCCGAACCAGCGGCGCGAAGAGATGTCCTTCACGAATAGCTAGCTTATCTAGCTATATCTCCCGGCGCCAGACCTCCGCCGTGCCCCATCGACACGATTCAGGTCGCGCGCATAGGCTGGTCCCGCGACTGGGGAAAGCGCATTCCAAACCGCGATCAAAGGTGAAGCGTATGAGAATCCCCGTCCGAACGAGCGTGCCCGCCGCCGTGGCCATCGGCGCTCTGTTGCTGTCGGCACAGCCCGCCGCCGGGCGCTCGCGGTGAACCTCACCGGGCCGAAGGTCGACGTGTCGATTTCGATCCTGGGCGACGACAAGACGCGCAGCGGGATGCCGCGGGGCGGCGTGCTGACCCACGCCGTCGACAGCGGTCAGCGCTCGCTGCCGGCCGGGACGGTGACGGTCACCGCCACCCGTCAGGTGGACGGCGTGGGGTACACCTCGACGTACGCGATCGACTACCGCGGCGCCTCCTGCCGGCGCTGATGCCCGGGCGATAGGTTGTGGTCCATGACCGCACCCGAAGCGCGCTCGTTCACCGATGCCCACGGCATCCGCATCTTCTATGACGTCCACCCCGCGCGGGTCACACCGCGCGGGGTGGTGCAACTGCTGCACGGCGTCGGAGAGCACGCGGGCCGGTACGGCGCACTGATCGCACGCCTGACGGATGCCGGTTTCACGGTGTACGCCGACGACCACCGCGGGCACGGCCGCACCGGAATGGCGCAGTGGAACGGCGACTCGACGCGGCTCGGGCGGCTCGGCCCCGGCGGGCACCGCGCCGCCGTGGCCGCGGTCTGGCAGTTCACCGAGCTCATCCGGGGCGAGAACCCCGACCTGCCGCTGGTGATCCTCGGGCATTCGTGGGGGTCGTTCCTCACCCAGATCCTCGTGAACGACCACCCCGACGCGTACGACGCCATCGTGCTGAGCGGGTCGTCGCTGCGCTGGCCCGGTGCGCTGAACTCCGGCGACCTCAACAAGAACTGGAAAGCCCCCGGCGCACTCGGCACCGAATGGCTCTCGAGCGACCTCACGGTGGGACAGGCCTTCCTCGATGACCCGCTGACGACGACTACGACGCTGCCGCAGCTGTTCGGCTGGCGCGATGTGCTGCGCCTGATCGGAAAGCCCCGCAAGGACCTCGGCGTCGACCCGCCGCTGCTGCTCATGGTGGGCCGGGACGATCCCGTCGGCGGACCCCGCAGCGTGCACCGGCTCGCCGACGCCTACCGCACCCGCTCCGGACTGACCGACGTCACGACACTCGTCTACCCCGGAGCCCGGCACGAGATCTTCAACGAGACCATGGCCGCGGAGGTCTTCGCCGACCTCCTCGCCTGGCTCGACGCCCGCATCCCGGTGCGGGACTGACGCGTGGCGCGGCACCGACGCCGACCGGCCGCGGTCCCGGCAGCCGTCCCCTTCACCGTCGACCCGGCGTGGGCGGGCCGCCCCTGGGGTGCGGTGCGCCGCATCGTGCTGGCGCTGGCGGCGGTGACGGCGATCGCGTTCTGGTGGTTCGAGCCCTTGTCCGGGCCCGACCGGATGTTCTGGCTCGTCGTCGGTGTGGGCGCGGGTGCCGCCGGCCTCGCCTCGTCGTCGCGGATCGTCGGGCTTCCGCCCGAGAGGGTGGTCGCGCGGGAACGCGCGCGGTCGGTGACGGCGGATGCCGCCGCCCGCGCCGCCCGTGCCCGTCGCCCGGCCCAGGCGTCGTCGTGGAGCGATGTCGCCGGCATCCTCGTGCCGCGCACGATCGGCGATGCCGCCGGCGCGACGCTCGTGACGACCGTCGGCATGGCGGTCTGGGTCGCGATGCGCGTCGTCGACGGCGGGTGGACCGCGGGCCTGGTCAGTAGCCTCATCACCACGCCGATCGCGACCTTCGTGGTGTTCGTGTCGCTCCTCGTCGTCGGCTGGCTGCTCGTCTTCGCCGCGCGCGGGTTCGCGCTCCTGCGCCGGATGCCGTCGGGAGAGGCCCCGGCATCCGCCTGGTGGGTCTTCGGTGCGATCGCGGCGGGCGCCGTCGCCGCCGTGGCCACGCTCGCGGTCGGTCTCACCGACACCACGCCGGTGACCGGCGACGGCGGCGAGGCCCTTGTCGCGTTCCTGTTCGGCGCGGTGGCGTTCGAGCAGGCCTGGCAGGCCGTCGCGCTGTGGGTCGCACGCCTCGGCATCCTCGCCCTCGCGGTGTGCCTGGTCGCCGTGTTCGTCGCGCGGGCGCGGGCGCGGCGCTGAGGGCCGAGGCCCCGGCCGCGGCGGCCGACTCTAGGCTGGAGGCATGCACGGGGAGTACAAGGTTCCGGGCGGCAAGCTAGTCGTCGTCGATCTCGAGGTCCGGGAGGGACGCATCGCGGACTTCCACCTCGCCGGTGACTTCTTCCTCGAGCCCGACGACGCCCTCGCCGACATCGACGCCGCCGTGACCGGGCTGCCGGTCGAGACGGATGCCGCGGGCATCGCCGCCGCGGTCCGCGCGGCGCTCCCGGAGGGCGCGCAGCTGCTCGGATTCACGCCGGAATCGGTGGGCACGGCGGTGCGCCGCGCCCTCGTGACGGCGGCGGGGTGGCGCGACTTCGAGTGGGAGGTCGTGCACGAGAAAGCCGTCTCACCGCGCATGAACCTCGCCCTCGACGAGGTGCTCACCACCCGTGTCGGCGACGGGCGCCGCAAGCCCACGCTGCGCATCTGGGAGTGGGACGAATCCGCCGTCGTCATCGGGTCGTTCCAGTCGTACCGCAACGAGGTCGACCCCGAGGGCGCCGCCCGGCACGGCTTCGATGTCGTGCGGCGCATCTCCGGCGGCGGCGCGATGCTCATGGCCGCCGGCTCGATCGTGACGTATTCGCTGTATGTGCCGGCATCCCTCGTCGCGGGCATGACGTTCGCCGACTCGTACGCCTTCCTCGACGACTGGGTGCTGCAGGCGCTGCGCTCGCTCGGAATCGAGGCGACCTACCAGCCGCTCAACGACATCGCCTCGCCGAGCGGCAAGATCGGCGGGGCCGCGCAGAAGCGGCTCGCGGGCGGGGGCGTGCTGCACCACGCGACGCTGTCGTACGACATGGACGGTCAGGTCATGACCGAGGTGCTGCGCATCGGGCGCGAGAAGCTGTCGGACAAGGGGACGACCTCGGCCGCGAAGCGCGTCGACCCGCTGCGCAGCCAGACCGGCCTGCCGCGCGAGGCGATCATCGAGCGGTTCATCGAGACCTTCACGAAGCTGTACGCGGCCGAGCCGGGGCACATCACCGACGAGGAATACGCCGAGGCCGAGGCGCTCGTGGCGTCGAAGTTCGCGACCGACGCCTGGCTGCACCGCGTTCCGTGACCATCGAGATCATCCACGGCGACAATCTCGAGGTCGCCGGGTCGCTGCCGGACGCGATCTTCACGCTCGTCTACCTCGATCCGCCCTTCAACACCGGGCGTACGCAGGGCAAAGCGGTCGAGTCCGCGTTCACAACTCCTTCGATCGGTGACGCAGACGGGGCGCAGAGCCCGAAACCGGGCGATCCGGCGGCGGATCGAAGGAGTTACGCGCAGGCGCCGGTCAAGACCGGGTTCCGGGGGACCAGCTACGCGCGGCTGCAGGGCGATCTGCGGCAGTACGACGACCGGTTCGACGACTATTGGGACTTTCTCGAGCCCCGGCTGCGCGAGGCCTGGCGGCTGCTCGCCGACGACGGCACCCTGTACCTGCACCTCGACTACCGCGAAGCCCACTACGCGAAGGTGCTGCTGGATGCGCTCTTCGGGCGCGAGTGCTTCCTCAACGAGCTGATCTGGGCCTACGACTACGGGGCCAAGAGCCGGCGGCGCTGGCCGACCAAGCACGACACGATCCTCGTGTACGTGAAGGATCCGGCCGGGTACTGGTTTGACTCCGAGGCTGTGGACCGGGAGCCGTACATGGCCCCCGGGCTCGTGACGCCCGAGAAGGCGGCGCGCGGCAAGCTGCCGACCGACGTGTGGTGGCACACGATCGTCCCGACGAGCGGGCGCGAGAAGACGGGGTATCCGACGCAGAAGCCGGAGGGCATTCTGCGGCGCATCGTGCAGGCGTCGACCCGTCCTGGCGACCGCGTGCTCGATCTCTTCGCCGGCAGTGGCACCACGGGCGCGGTCGCCGCCGCGCTCGGGCGCGACGCCGTGCTCGTCGACGACAACCCCGAGGCGGTCGCCGTCATGCGCCGACGGATGCCGGAGGCCGTGCTGCGGTGAGCACGACCGCCGGATCGCAGGGCGATGGCGGCGACCCGCCGGGGGTCACTTCGCGAGGGTGAACCCGCCCGTCCAGCCGATCTTCTC